>JAISVY010000098.1 GCA_031271325.1 Oscillospiraceae bacterium | reverse complement strand
CCCATAACGGTTATCTGTTCGAAGTGTTGGAAATTGCGTGTTCGCCTGTAAGGCGAACGAGCGCAGCGCTTGCGAACAGGCGCCTGTGGCGCGGCATCGCAAGCCGGAGCGGGCAATTTCCAACATGCCATCTGTTCGTTGTTCGTTGTTAATTGTTAACTGTTCATTGTCAAGGCATATACCGTATCTCCGTGATCACCGTCGTGATAAAGCTCACAAGCTGCTGGAAGGTGGAGAACAGGATAATCCCGATGAAGATCGCCGCCGCGATGCCAAGGAAGGTAAACAGCGTCATCAGCACCGTCTTGGACATGGTGTAGTCTTGGATCGTCATGCTGCCGAACAGGAACAAAAAGACGCACCAGAGCACGGCGGCGGTTTGGATAATGACATAGAAGGGCATCTCGCCGCGCGTCATCAGGTAGGAGAGCAGGAGCAGCACCGGCATCGAGAGCAGCAGCGGCGTGAGCGAAAAGACGCTCTGCACCCAAATCTGCTTCATTGTCGCCTTGCCCTCCAGCAGGGTCGACAGCGCCCAGTTGAGCACCGTCCACGCGACCAGCGGCACGAGGTAGCTTGTGATATTGAGCAGGATGTTGTTGTTCTCGCGGTCAAGCACGCCGTAGTGGTAGCTCTCGAACTGCGCCTGAACCACGCTCATGAGGCACAGCAGCGCCAAGATGAGGTTCGCCGCGCCGAACGATTTTTCTTTATGGTGCTTCAGCTCCCAAAACCCGTCGATCGGGTGGAACAAGACATAAAACGCGAACTTCGCGGTGTCCAGCATATACTGCCCTCCTCTCGTTTATCGGGGACTTGCAGGGGTACCGTATCCCGCCTGCCTCCCGTCCTGCGCGGGGGCGGGGCCGGATACCGCGGGAGGCAAAACGCCTTCCCCTACGGGGACGGTGACTTCGCCCTTCTCCTGCGGAATTTTGAAAACACGGTCAGCCCGATAATCAGCAGAAACGCGCCCAGCATCAGCCATACGAAATTTTCGCGAAGCCACGCGTCCCGCAGACCGCCGAACGCATCGGAATACCCGCCGCGCCCGTCTCCGAGCCGGAAGTATTCCATCGCCGTTTTGTAATCTTTACGCCCGTAGTGCGCCTGCCCGATGGCGTACCATGCGAAGCGGTGGTTTGCGTCCAGCCGCGCGATCTCCGTCCAGTGCTCCAAGCTCTGTTCAAACTCGCCCAGCATATACAGGCGATTCGCCAGCAATATCTTCTCGCCGTAGGCGGTCGGGCGGAAGACGGTCAGCACGCCGCGCCCCGCGTCCATCACATAAACCGTGCCGTTGCGCTCCGCGACAGCGTGAGGGTCGGCGAACAGACCCGCCTGATCGCCCTTGCCGCCGAAGATAAACAGCAGCCAGCCGTAGTTGTCGTAGACGAAGACCTTGCCGCTGGCGTTATCGAGGGCGTAGATGTTTCCGTCGGCGTCGGCCGTAACGGCCATAAACTGCGCCACGCGGTTGTAGTTGCGCGAGGTGACGGCGAGGTCGCCGTATACGTCCATACCCCAGCCGTCGTGTTTAAGCACGTCCTCGCCCTTGGCGTTGAGCCGCCGCACCTGCCCGTTTTCAACGTTGCGGGTCGTGGCGTAGACAAACCCGTCGGCGTCAACGTGGAGGTTGCTGACCTCGGTGGGGATAAACTGTTCCCTCGACTGTCTTTGGGTGCGGGTCAGGAACATACGGTAGATGACCTCAATCGGGTTGGGTTTGACGCGGTTGGAGCCGAAGAAACGGATAAAGTTCCCCTGATCGTCGAGCTGGATCAGACCGTCGGTCGAGCCGCCCGACACGGCGTAGACCCGTCCCGCGTCGTCCACGCCGACCTTTTGCGGCCGGAAGGTGAGCGAAGAACCGGTCAGCTGGATATTGTCCATCAGGGTTTTCAGGTTTCCCTGTCCGTCCAGCACGACAATCCGCCCGTTTTGCGTATCCGCGATATAGAGGGTGCCGTCCGCCTCGGCGAAGATGCCTTCCGGTGACGAAAAAGTCTCCCATTCGCCGCCGTTGTCAAATCCGTCAATCGCGCGCAGGAGTTGTAACTCTTCGTCCAGCACCAGAATACGGTGGTTGCCGGTATCGGCAATATACGCCAGCCCGTCCAGCCCGAAGCGGAAGTCGCGGGGATTCCGCAGCGCTCCCGCGCCCAAGTCCCCCCCGGTGATCACCGTCTCCGGCAGCACGGAAGGCAGCGTGGGATACACCTCGCTGCCGCGCTCATAGTTATATGAAGAACCGGCAACGGACAGCGGATAGTTTACAACGGACAATATGAGGACGGCAGCAACCAGCGTCCTTATCCATTTTCGCATATCCCTCAACCCCGCTTCCCCGTCTTAATTTCAGACGCTTTAATAACCCATGTTTTCATTCGGCGGAACCGGACGAAAACGAACGCAGCGCTTGCGAAAACAGGAATTTTAGATCATCTTATTGGCCGTCAGTCTTTCATGCCGCTGGATTTCATCGTCTCGATGACGTTTGCCTGGGTCGCGAGGAAGATGACAATCGGCGGGATCATCAGCAAAAGCCCTACGACGGCGGTCGAACCGAGACGGGCGATGCCGCCCTGCATGATGTTGGTCAGCGCCAGCGGCAGCGTCTTTTTGCTCTCGGAGGATATATACATCATGACCGGCCCGATGTTGTTCCAAAAGTCTTTGAACGCGAAGACGGTCAGGGTGAGGTACGCCGGTTTGACCGCGGGCATCACCACATACCACCACGTTTTGAACTCGCCCGCGCCGTCGATCCGCGCGGCTTCCAGCATCGCGTCGTTGATTTGCTCCATAAACTGCTTCATCAGGTAAAGCCCCAGCGTATTGATCAGCATCGGGATGATAATCGCCTGATAGGTATCCAGCCAGCCGAACGAATGAATCTGCAAATATTGCGGCACCTGCACCACCGACGGCGAGAACATCAGCGACAGCACGACGAGCATGAACAGGAAGCTGCGCCCGGGGAACTTATGCTTGGCCAGCGGATACGCTGCGAGCGACGCCATCAGGACATGGAGTGCCGTGCCCAAGCCGGTGACGAGAAAACTGTTGAAGAAGTAGCGGGTGAACGGCACGGTGGAGTTGGAGATGGCGTTGGATAGGTTTTGGAAGTTTTGCAGGGTGGGATTCTGCACAAAGAAGTCGGGCGGGAACTTGAGAAGCTCGCCCATCGGTTTGAACGCCGTATTGATGGTGTAGATCATCGGGAAGGACATAAACGCCGCGAGCAGCACAAGGAAAAACACGACAAACGCGTTCCCCATGCGGCTGCGCGTCGCTTTGCGCCCGACCTTTTTATAGCGGATTCTGCGGATGATCGTCATGTTGTCACCTCGAAAACTGCGGTTTTTCCTGCCCCCTTCGCGCCGAAGGGGATGTCCGCCGGTGATGTGGTGCTTTCTAACCTGTGGAACAGGTTCTTAGAGCGTGCGGTCGCTCTTTCGGTTCAGGAGGTAGCGGATCAGTTGGTTGATCGAAAGGGTGATCGCGAACAGTACGACGGCAATGGCGCAGGCGTAGCCCATCTCGAAGCGCGGCGTCAGCGCCACGTCTTCCATATGCATGATAACGGTGTGCGCGGAATAGAGCGGCGACGGTTTGCCGACGATCTCGCCGCTGATCGCGCCCACGGCGAACGAGCCGGTAATCTGCATGACCGCGCCGAACAGAAGCTGCTCCTTCATCGAGGGAAGGGTGATGTGGTAGAGTTCCTGCCAGCGGTTCTTCACGCCGTCGATCATCCCGGCTTCGTATAAGCTGCGGTCGATGCCCTGCAAACCGGCGATAAACGCGAGGAACGCCGTACCGAGCGACATCCAGAGCTGTACGATGATGACCACCATCAGCGTCGTGCGCGTGTCGTTGAGCCACGGGAACGCGTCTGAAATAAACCCCAGCCGCATCAGGGTGCTGTTGAGGAAACCGTTGGCATCGGACGCGAAGACATACTTCCACATGAAGTAGACGTTGAACGAGAGCGACGGCGCGTAGAAAAACAGCGTCGCGGCGGCGCGCAGTTTGGGTTTGAGATCGTTTACAAACCAAGCGATCAGCAGGCAGGCGACATAGCTGACCGGACCCGTAATCACGGCAAACAGCATGGTATTCTTCAGCGAAATCATGAACACCTCGTCATCGAGAAAGAGGCGCAGATAGTTATCGAATAAGTGCCGGAAGGAGAAGAAACGGGGAGCTTCCATCACGTTATAATTGGAAAAGCTGTATATCACAGCCATCAGAACCGGCACCACCATAAAGACGATGAAGAGCAGCATAAACGGAGCCACCATCGCGTAGGAAGCGCCGCTGCGTTTGATTTTTTGCAGCAGCGTCGTCCGTGCGGCGCGTATCTTCAGATCTCCGGTCAATTCGCCTGCCCCCTTTTATTTGCGTTTTATGAACAGTGAACAGATAACAGTTTAGAACGAGAGAAACAGTCCGTAGGGGAGGCGTTTTGCCTCCCGCAATACCTGCGGGCGGGGGATGTAAACAATTTACAGTTAACAATTAAAAATTAAAGACGAAGGCTGCGTTGTCTCTCCTCCGTTGCCCCCTTCCGCCGGAAGGGGGTGGCGGCAAAGCCGCCGGGGGATGTTCACGGCGCGCCGGGGTCGTCGCGCCCTACACAGGGGCTCGTTCGCCTTCGGCGAACACGAGGTTTTTAGAGCTTCTTAACTGTCAATTATCCATTACTTAGTTTGGACAATTCGGACAACTAGGCTGATGTGCAGCATTGCACAGTTTTAACGCTTGCCTTTTCGGAAAATTGCTGTTATAATAGTTTCCGTGAGCAAGGAGTTGAACAGTATGGGTAGTCGCGGAAAAACAGGTGACGCGCTGAAAACAAAAATTCTCAACACCGCGGGGCGGCTGTTTCATGAATGGGGCTATGAAAAAGCGACCTATCAAATGATCGCGGATACGCTCGGGATTTCCAAAGGTTCTATTTCGTATTATTTCCCCGGAAAACCGTGGATTGTATACGAGTATTACAAGCGTTTTTCAGACGCTGTTTTTGCGTATGTCCGCGTGAACCTGCCGGAAGGGTATAACAATTACCTGCTGCATTGCGTTTCTCAGGCGTATCACTTTAGGCGAATCATCGAAAGCGAGCCGGACCGTACACTTTTTTCGCATAAAGAGCACATGGCGCTTTGGGAAAAAGAGAATTTGTATATCATTAAAGAATACTTTCGGGAAATCACCGGAAATTTCCATAAAGACTTATCCGAGGAAGACCTGCACGTTTCCGCTGTGATGACGCTCGGCGCGATCACAAGCATTTTCAGGACGGCTATCAATAATTCGGAGGATATAGAGGCGGAACGTTTTTGCTACTATGTGCTGCAAATGATCGGTCTGTTCGCGAGGCTCGATGAAATGACCATCCAAACCAACATCCGGCGTGCGTTTTCGTTTTGGGAAGAGCATGCTTTTCCGGAGGAATCTCTGCTTTTAACGTGAAAGGGCGAATCGTACCGATGAAATTACTATCGAAGCTGAAACATCCCAACAGAATGCTTGCGATTGAGCTGGTCTTTACCATAACCGCTTTTGCCGTTATGGTTGTGTTGAACTACAGATTTATGCACGACGCTGTGCGCGATAGCCTGATACGCCACGCAGACAGTGTGCTGGACTCCGCCGAGAGTCAGGTGACAAAGACCCTGCGGGGTTTTGAAGTCGCGCTGGGAGGGTTTACCGAGGAAATCAACAATGCGCTTTTACGGGGAGACTCAGCCGATGAGCTTAGGGCGTATATCGGAGAGGTTTCACGCCATTCCTTTTTGGACGGGGAAACCTCGTCGGGGATTCAGGACTTTTTTGGGTACTTTGAAACTCTGCCCGGCGGACCGGTACTGATTCAAAGCGGTTCGGACCCCGTACCTGCCGGGTACAAACCGGAAGAGCAGGATTGGTACCGCGCGGCGGTGGAAGCGGACGGCGGCATTGCGGAGACGGTTCCTGCGGTCAGCGGGGAAGATGAAACGGTCTATACATATTCGATGAGTTTTTCGGACAAAGACGGCAATAGGCTTGGCGTTGCGTGTATGAACGTGAATGTTGACCAATTGGGGCAAAGCGTTGTCGAAACGGCGCTGAACCAAAACGGTTACGGGATGCTGCTGAACCAAAACGGAGAGGTGCTGTTTCACCCCAATCCAAAATTCCGGGGGATGGATATACATGATCCCGGTATCCCTATTTATATATATGCGGAAGCAATCATCAACGGAGAAAACATCTTTGAACAGCCGATGATTTCGTATAATCAGGAAGAATCCGTGATCTTTTTCCGTACGCTGCACAACAGATGGCATCTTGGTCTTGTGACGCCGGAAAAATACTACTATCAAAGCGTGGACAACGTTCGGTATGTTCTCATCCTCGCGGGGGTGATTGGCGTTGTTCTGGCGATATTTTTGATCACCATGGATAGGGCAAGGAAGAAGTCAGATTCAGAGAGCCGGCAGAAGAGCATCTTCCTCGCCAATATGAGCCACGAGATTCGTACGCCGATCAACGCGATCGTCGGTATGACCGCAATCGGGAAGACGGTCGGCGCGGTGGAGCGGAAAGACTATTGTTTCTCGAAGATCGACGACGCGTCGCGGCATCTTTTGGGCGTGATCAACGATATTTTGGATTTGTCGAAAATTGAAGCGAACAAGATAGAGTTATCCCCGACCGATTTCAACTTTGAAAAAATGCTGCAGCAGGTCGTCAACGTCGTAAACTTCCGGGTAGACGAAAAGCATCAGAAGCTGTCGGTGTATATCGACAAGAATATCCCGAAGGTGCTTTACGCCGACGACCAGCGGTTTGCGCAGATTCTCACAAACCTTTTGAGCAACGCCGTAAAGTTCTCGCCGAATGACAGCGCGATCAGCCTGAACACGCAGTTGCTGAGCTTGGATAACGGCGAATACACCATCCAAACAGAGGTGCGGGACGAGGGCATCGGTATCAGTCAGGAGCAGCAAACCAAGCTGTTCCAGTCGTTCCAGCAAGCCGAGTCGTCTACCACACGCTCCTACGGCGGCACGGGGCTGGGGCTTTCGATCTCCAAGAGCATCGTGGCGCTGATGGGCGGAAAGATATGGGTCACCTCAGAACTTGGGCAAGGCTCTACCTTCGCCTTCACCGTAAAGGTACGGCTTGGCGACCACACAAAATACGGGCTTGCGCAGCAGGATGTCAACTGGGGGAATGTCCGCATCCTCACCGTGGACGACGACCGGGATATTCTGGAGTATTTCCATGAAATCATCAAAGAGTTTGGCGCAAACTGCGAAGTCGCGGCCGATGCCGGGGAAGCGCTGCATATGGTGGATGAAACAGGGGAGTATAACATCTACTTTATCGACTTGAAGATGCCGGGGGTAGACGGCATTGCCCTTACGAAGGAGATCCGGGCGCGCGAGAAAAATCCGGGGCATTCCATTGTCATCATGATTTCCTCCGCCGACCTAAGCGTTATGGAGGAAGACGCGAGGAAAGCGGGCGTTGACCGCTTCCTCCTCAAACCCATCTTCCCGTCTTCGATCGCCGACGTAATCAACGACTGCATCGGGATCACAAACGAAAAAGCGCGGGATCTTCCGGTGGATATTCGCGGCATATTTGAAGGATACCGTATCCTGTTCGCGGAGGATGTGGCGATTAACTTTGAAATCGTGCAAACGCTGCTCGAACCGACGCTTGTGTCGCTGGAGTGCGCCGAAAATGGCGCGGAAGCCGTGCGGATGTTTATCAGAGACCCGGAAAAGTATGACTTGATCTTCATGGACGTGCAGATGCCCATCATGGACGGCTACGAAGCGACGCGGCAAATCCGGGCGCTGGAGATACC
>JAISVY010000045.1 GCA_031271325.1 Oscillospiraceae bacterium | reverse complement strand
CCGTTAAACTCGCTCATGCGGGGCATGGGGCAGGATTTGAGTGCGGCTTCGCGCTCGGCGCGCTCCTGCTGTTCCATGAGGTTAAACTTGGTGACGTAGGCGATGGTGAACAGGACGCCTTTTTCTCCGGTCAGCTTGTTGGCCACAAGTTCGCAGCCCATTTTGCTGAGCAGGTAGCAGGGCATTACCTTGTTTTGCGCGTTGAAATAGCTGCTTTCGACAAAAAAGTCGGACTCCTCAAAATTGAGGAGTCCTCCGCGAACCATGATTTCACGGTATTTCCCGATGTCGCGGAGTAGATTGTCGTGCCGCTTGCCGATAGCGTCGGCCACCTCGCGGCTGTCGATGTAGTAGCAGCCGTTTTGCTTGATGAGTGTCAGATCGTACATTTCAGATGTACCTCCCGTTTTTTAGAATTTGGGGCAGAATCGAAAAAGCCGCCCCCGCTCCCTTGTGAAGGGAACGAGGGCGGCAGGTGCGCTGGGTTAGACTAACTCGGTATCGTTTGGGTCGTATCCGCTGAACTCCTCAGCACCGTCGTTTTCATCGGGGGTATAGTCCGCGTAGGCTTCGGGCGGCATTTCCTCACCCTGGGCGTCGTGTTCGACCATCAAAAACTCGTCGTTTGGCTTCACCGTGAGTTTCCGATTGACGAATTTCTCCATATTGAAGGTATACTTCTCGTCAAAGTCGGACAGGTAACGGTAGTTTTTATGAGCCGTGATGTCATACTTGTCCGAGAGGAACGGACGGACGCCGCGAAGCTGGAGGATACACTTGGAGCCGTCCATCACCGATAGTTCGTCGATGGACATCAGTTCTTTGCCCAGCTTTTGAAAGTTTTCGCCGAACGAGGGCGAATTGCCCTTTGTGACACTGTGGTTTAACAGGTCGATTGTCTCCTTGCCGAGCGATTCGGACAGGTCTTTCAGCGTCGTTTTCTCCGCGCCGCCCAAGAATAAGCGGCAATCACAATTCCCTATGATGGTTTCGGCGTTGTCCTTGTACATGTTTTTGAGCTGTGATTGTGTTTGCAAGATGATACAGGCCGAAATCTCACGGCTTCTGATGGTCGCTATGAGTTTGTCGAAGTTGGGAATCGTGCCGATGTTGGCGAACTCATCGAGAAGGAACCTGACGTGGACGGGGAGCCGCCCGGAGTAGACGTTATCGGCCTTGTCACAGAGCATATTGAATAGCTGGGAGTACATCAGCGCGGCGACGAAGTTGAACGTCGTGTCCGTGTCTGAGATGATTATGAACAGCGCGGTTTTCCTGTCGCCGATGGTATCAAGCTCCAGTTCGTCATAGCTCATAATCTCCCGAAGCTCTGCAATATCAAAGGGTGCGAGCCTCGCGCCGCAGGAAATCAGGATTGATTTTGCCGTTTTGCCAGCCGCCAATTTGTATTTACGGTATTGGCGCACAGCGAAGTGTTGGGGCTGCGGCGGCTTCTTCCAAACCGTATTGCCGTCAGCGTCCAGTACAGGG
Organism: Oscillospiraceae bacterium; assembly: GCA_031271325.1. GTDB lineage: Bacteria > Bacillota > Clostridia > Oscillospirales > UBA929 > UBA929. The sequence continues at coordinate 3,177 of JAISVY010000045.1, read as the reverse complement.
TTGCCGTCGTCGTCAAGCTGCGGCCTGCCTTTCTCAAGCCGGTCAAAAACTACGTCCACCGCGTTCTTGAATGTCTCGTCCTCCTCTCTGACTTCCATCGAATTGATAAGCTCCACCAGCGTGTTCATGTTGCGTTCTTCCGGCGTTTTGGACTCATAATGTATCAGTCCGACCAAAGCGCAATACAAAAGCGTCTCGGCCTTCAACCAGAAATCTTCTCCGCTTTTGGAATCCTCACCTTTCGTGTTGGCGATAAAAGCCGTGACAAACTTTAGGATATCTTTCTCATTTTTGATGTAGGAAAACGGGTTATACCGCATCGACTTTGAGAAGTCTATCGTGTTCAAAACCTTGATTTCATAAGGCTGGCGCACGATTTTACCCTTTTTGTCGCGCACGAACTCGTTGATTACGTTGCCGCGCTTGTCCTTCATCGGTTTGCCGTCTTTGCCGGCTTTCGTCCTGGTCATGGGTGCGCCGCGTCTCAGGAGGTGGCCCACTTCGCAAAGAATCTGGCCCTTCGGATCAGTGACCACATAAGAACTATGAAGCTGCATGATGTTGGGTTTGACGAAGAAGCGGGTCTTGCCGGAGCCTGAACCGCCCACCACCAGTACGTTTTTGTTGCGAGCAAACTTGGGATTCTTCGGCCTGCCGTTCAGCGTAAGGCTCTCCGTGGCGGTAAGGATGATGTTGTTATCGGGCTTGGGGTCAACGTAAGGCTCAATATCCTGCCGGTTGCCCCAGCGGGCCGACCCGTACTCAACGTCCTTCCGCCATTTCTTGCGGTGGTGCTTCTTATACAGCACAAAACCGTAAACCGCCGCAGCGCCGAACAGTCCGGCGCAAAGGTCGAACGGGTCGAGCGACGGCGGCGGGTTGGACAGCGTGACGCCGATATTCAGGAACATGCCCATCAGCTTACGGAGAAAATCGTTTCCCGGCGATATGCGGTAGGCTTCGCCGAACTTGCTAAAAAGCCAGAACAGGAAAACGTATGGGAGGTTGGGGAGGACGTACTGTTTGATGCGTTTTGCTGTCATATCTCACGCTCCCCTTGCTGCCGTGTCTTGATGGGGTCGGGAATCTGGCTGACTTGCTCTTTTGCCTGTGCAAGCGTATCCAGCAGGGTGGGTTCATCGTCGTTCTTTAGCTTGACATTACCCTTGCTGAACTCCTTTAACGCCGCCATCAGTGTTTCGGAGTCCTTCGCCTTAAAGAACACAATCCACTTCGGAGGCGTCTGTGAATCGTCACGTTTCAGGGCGAAGTCAATGTTGTATTTCCGGGCCGTCTTTTTGAAGCTGCCGATGTTTTCACCCGAAATCTCAATGTTCGTCAAGCTCGCGCCCTGTTTGGTCAGCGACTTCACGCTCTGCTTGCCATGCCGGACGGACGGCTCGCGGGCTTTTTTGAGAAAGTCCTGTATCGCCTTTGCCAGTATGCGTCCCGTCAGCTTCGCGGCTTTTATGGAGAGTGCTACGGAGCGTTCATTGATCTGGTCTTGCACACAAACTCACCTCGCTTCCGTTGTCCGGCGCTGGGCGGCGCACTCGCCGTCACCGGCGGCGCGGTTGGCAACGGCGGCTTTGGCCGCCGCGAGAGCGCCCAGCAAAGATTCCTCTTGCTGCTCGGCCCTTTGCGCGGGACTGAGTTCACGCTTTTGCGTCTGTGCGTCATATGGATGCAGGCTGGTCAGTTTGTCGTTGCCGGGGCCGCCGATTCCAAGAACGGCTATACCGTCCTTGCCGCGAAGAACTGCCGCATAGGGCTTGTGCCTCCACTCCGGCGCTCCGTAGTAAATCAGCTCTGTCGTATACTTGCCGCCTACGAGCTTCTTAATCGCCGCTTCGGTCATGGGGATAGACACGTCCTTCAGCGGCTCGCCGTAGGCGGCGGCGATAACGTCAATGTGCGGCTTCTGGCCGGGTATCGGCTCGCATTTACTTCCGTTGCGCTCAAGGGTTTCGGCAAGCTCACAAATGTGGTAATCATTGCGGTACTTGCCGATCAGCGTTAAATGCGCCTCGTCGATGAAGCGGCATTTCATGGTCTGGACTTCGCCGTCGTAGCCGGATGTAAACTTGATGTTCTCACCATCCTTGACGCGGAACAGCTCGTTGTATCTGCTGTCAATAAAGCGTATGTCTTTCCTTACATCTTCCAATGGATTCACCTCTTTTCTGATATTTTGCAGCGCCGCGTTCCAGTCGTTCTCGCCGTTGGGCGGCAGGCCGCGAGTAACTGAAACACCCGGCAGTTCCGCCGCTTTCACCGCCGACTGATTGCCCGCCTCGTCGTTGTCGGTGCAGACAATGACCGACTTGACCTCGGCGCGGCGTTCGAGGAAGCGCGTCAGCGCCGTGAGCGCCGTGCCGCCCAGCGATAACCGCCAGCCCTCGAAGTCAGGCTCAAGGCAGGCATGGCTCATGGCGTCGATGGGTGACTCGAAAACGGCGGCGGTCTGCGTGGTGTGGTCTTTCGGCGGGATAACGAAGCCGTAGCTCTTATCCGAGCCGTTGGCGTCGCGCTTGAAATCGCCCGTAGTGCCGCGCATGGCAGCGAACCGCCCCTTGCCGCGTTCGTCGCGCCCGATGAAAACGCAGTTGTGCCAGCCGTCGCCGCTCTCGTAGAGGACGCCGCGACTGATACAATCTTCAATGACAGGCTTATCAATCCCACGACCTTGTAGGTATTCAACAACCCGCCTGTTGTCGGCGTTGCGGGGCGGCGGACGGAACGGAGCGCGCTCAACCGGCCCCGCGATATTGGGCGCTCTTGCCTTTGGCGCGATGGGCATAACGTGGGCGTCGCCGGTCAGGTGCAGCACCGCGTCAACGAAGCTGTAGCCGTTGATTTTGACGAGGTAGTCAATGATGTCGCCGCCGATGCCCCGGCTGTGCCAATGCCAGAGGTTGTTGCTCACCGCCAGAGAGTTGTGGTCGGGGTCGCGGCGGTAATAGGCGTTCCCAACGCGCTTGAAGTTGCCGCCCTCATGGGTGAGCAGGTAATCCAGCAGCGGTACGGCTTTTGCCCGCGCAATCTGCTCACGGTTTACTCCGCCTGACATTGCTTATTCCACCCCCTGGGCCGCTTAATGCGGTTACGCCTTATGGCCTCGTCTTTCAGGTCCTGAAATTCGCAGACGGAACGCCCGCAGCCGTGTCCTCCGCTGCG
>JAISVY010000031.1 GCA_031271325.1 Oscillospiraceae bacterium | reverse complement strand
GCTTCGCGGCTGCCAAGCGAGCAAACTCGCTCTTCACCGCAGGCGTTTTTGCGATGCCGCGCCATCGGCGCTCACGTCTGCGGCGGCTGTTCGCAAGCGCTGCCCTCGTTTTCGTTCGGCTCCGTCGAATAAAGCCACGGATTTTTAGAGGTCTCAATTGACATTAACATTGGGTTGTGTTACATTGGGGCTAACTTCTAAACTATTTATGGAGGTCGGGTCAATGCTTAACGTGGCGATTATCGGAACCGGAAACATATCACGGATGCATATCGAATCGTTTCAAAAATTCCCTGAGAGATGCAAAATAACGCGGCTTGTGGATATCTACCCCGAAAAAGCGCAGGAAAGAAAAGACATCTTCGGATTAAAGGACGCAACGGTGCTTCATTCGCACAAAGACATACTTGACGACCCGGACGTTGACTTGGTAAGCATATGTACGCCGCCATACTGCCATGCGGAGATTGCAATAGACTGCTTGAGCCGCGGCAAGAATGTTATCGTGGAAAAACCGATGGCCGCGTCCTTAGAGGAGTGCGACGCCATGATTGCCGCCGCAAAAAAGAGCGGAAAGGTATTTTCGGTGATAGCGCAGAACCGTTTTCGCGGTCCCATTGCCAAGCTCAAAGCCACGCTGGACAGCGGTCTTATAGGCAGAGTGCTGCATGCTCAGGTGGATTCCTTCTGGTGGCGCGGGCACAGCTATTACGACCTTTGGTGGCGCGGGCTGTGGGAAAAGGAGGGCGGCGGCTGCACCCTTAACCACGCCGTACACCACATAGACATGCTGGGCTGGATGATGGGGATGCCCAAGACGGTTACGGCCGTGCTTTCCAACGCCAACCACGACAATTCCGAGGTGGAGGACATCTCTGTGGCGGTGCTGCAATACGGGGGCGGCGCGTTGGCGCAGGTGACAAGCTCGGTGATACATCACGGCGAGGAGCAGCAGCTGATATTCCAAGGGGAGCACGCGCGCGTGTCCGCCCCATGGAAAGTTGCCGCGCAAATTTCGGCGGAAAACGGCTTCCCAAAAGAAGGCGATAATCCCGCGCTGATCAAAACGCTTAACGATTTCTACGACAACGCACCGGAACCCATGTACATAGCCCATACCGGACAAATAGACGATATGCTTCGCGCCGTGGAAACCGGGAGCGAGCCCATGATAACCGGGGAGCAGGGACGCATGACGATAGAGCTTATTACCGGCATATACAAAGCCGGTTCTGAAAAACGCACCGTAAACCTGCCCATAGAAAAGAACGATTCCTTCTACACGTTGGAGGGCATTATGAAAAGCGTGCCCCATTTCTTTGAGAAAACCGCGTCTTTAACACATTTGGGGGGCAGTATCACCGTGGGAAACGACTACGAAGGAAAATACAAAATCAAAGAAAAACAGTAGGAGGGTTCTCTGATGGGCAACAGGAACGACGGCATGTTTTACTCACCCAAGAGTAAACCCAAGCCCGTGGCGGGCAAAGGGGAATTTGTATTTGCGGCGGCAGCGCTGGATCACGGTCACATCTATGGCATGTGCAACGGTCTTACGGAAGCGGGCGGGACACTTAAAAGCGTTTATGATCCCGACCCCGCGAAAGTTGCGCGGTTTATTAAGGAGTTCCCTCAAGCCAAACCCGCGAAGAGCGAGGGGGAGATCCTCTCGGATCCGGAGATAATGCTGGTGGCGGGAGCCGCAGTTACATCAGAACGCTGCGCTTTAGGGCTCAGGGTAATGGACGCGGGTAAGGATTACTTCACAGACAAAGCGCCGCTTACCACGCTGGAGCAACTGGAGACCGCAAAAGCCAAGGTGAGAGAAACCGGCAAAAAATACGCGGTGTATTACTCCGAGCGCATACATGTGGAGACGGCTATATTCGCGGGGCAGCTTATAGCGCAGGGCGCCATAGGCAAGGTGGTGCAGGTGCTGGGTCTCGGACCGCACCGGTTAAACGCTCCAAGCCGGCCGGAGTGGTTTTTTGTCAAGGAAAAATACGGCGGAATCCTGTGCGATATAGGCAGCCACCAAATTGAGCAGATACTGTTTTATACCGGCGCAAAGGACGCTCAAATTACAGGCAGCCAAATAGGCAATTACAACAACCCGCAATACCCCGACCTGGATGACTTCGGCGACGCGAATCTTGTCACCGATACCGGTGCGGCAGGATACTTCCGCGTGGATTGGTTTACGCCGGACGGCTTGCAGACATGGGGAGACGGGCGCAGCATCATACTGGGGACAGAAGGCTTCATAGAACAGCGTAAGTACATGAATTTGGGCACGGACGAAGGACCCGGTCATCTTTTCCTCTCCAACGGCAAAGAGGAAACACATTACAGGGTGGACGGCAAAGTGGGCTATCCATTCTTCGGAGAGCTTATTTTGGATTGCCTCAACCGCACGGAGCACGCCATGACACAGGAACACGCGTTTAAGGCCGCAGAGCTGTGCGTAAAGGCGCAGATGCAAGCCGCGGAGCTTACCGGCCGGAAGCCGAAAATCTCCGTGCAAATGTAAAATCGTTGCGCCGCGCCCGCCGCCTCATGACAGTGAACAGTGTACAGATAACAGTCAGACGGGTAACCCTAACTGTTATTTGTTCGCTGTTCACTGTCCATGCGGGAGGTTTATAGAGCGAACCAATTGTGTCGTTATCCTCCCTGATACACCTTTTCCACCGCCGGGGCGGCGGGGACGGGGGTCGTGCCGCCGCCGGGCGTCAGCAGGACGCAGGTTTCGGGATCAAGGTAGACGAACAGCCCGCCGCCGGGCGCGAGGACTTCGTCGATCCAGCCGTAGACGTTGTCCAGCAGCAGCGTGCCGTCCGGCGCGTACACCGTTTTCGGGTCGGTGCGCATGACGCCGACACGTTCGGTAAGCAGTATGAAACCGCCGTTCTCCCATATGTAACCGTCTGTTTCGGCGATGATTTCACCGTTTTCCCCCACAAAAATATAGCGATCGGGATCTTTGTAGCGAACCGGTCCCGTCTCCTCCTCCGGGCCGCCGGGATCTGAGGCGGCGCGTTCGTTCAGGTCTTTGTCCAGCGCGACCCATTCGCCGCCCATTTGTATGTACAGTTCGCCGCCCCGCTCGAGAAACTGCTCGTACGCGCGGCGGTACAGCGTTCTGCCTTCAGCGTCGGCGACGGCAAGTTCCGCCGCCCTGCCGGGCGCTTCGGGAAGAGAGACGAGGATGTACCCGCCCCAGCGGTTGAGATAATACGATACATCATACGGATCTTGAGCGCTTTGCGAGATGCGGTAAAACACCCGGTTCTCCGTGTCAAGCTCGTAGGCAAAGCGGTCGCCGTCCATGTTGTATAGCACACGCCCGCTATAGTCGGTCAGCGCCCATTGCCCGTCTTTCACCGTATATAGCATAGTCACGCCGAAACCCTCTTGATAACCGGCCGGCTGTATCTGTGTATATTCGCGGGGCAAAATCTCGCGCCGCTCCTTCATGTCGTATAGCCCGTAACGCGTCATCTCGCCCATTTCATACTCGTCACTTGTTTGGCAGGTTACGGCGAAATGCCCTGCGACATCAAAAGTCGCGCTATCCTCCCCGACGTTCATCAACGGGTAATACCGCCCGTTTTCGTCGGTCGGCAGCGAACCGTCGCCGAGCATCAGCACCCATTCGCCCGGCTGATTCGGAAATTCTGCCGGAGGCACCACCGCGTACCCCGAACCGACTACGGCGTACGCGACCGGCTCAAACGGCAGCGGCACGGCGTTAAGTTCCGCGTCCACAAAGGTGACCGTTCCCGCCATGCTGGTTTGATAAACACCGAATGTGTTGGTTAGCGGGAAGACGGTTCGTTCCGGCGCTTCGGGGAGCGCTTCAGGCCATTCGATGTCGATCAGCGCGCTGACCGCCTCCCGTATGAGACCGGCATCGGTCGTCTCGGGGGGCGCCGGCGATGTCTCCGCAAACGCCGCAGTATCCTCCGGC
>JAISVY010000006.1 GCA_031271325.1 Oscillospiraceae bacterium | reverse complement strand
TTGTCGCTTATTCGCTCACGCAACCGACCGTGAGACAGCTTGAAAAGAGTTGCTATAACGGCGTTTGGACTGACTGGCGCGAAGTGGCGCACAAAGACGACCTCACCCCGGCACAGGGCGCGGGTTCTCATAACGCCGTATATCGTGGAAAATACTTGGGTAATGCGGTTACAGACGCACAATACGCTGCGATTACGGCGGGTTCGTTTGACGACTTATTTATAGGCGACTACTGGACAATCGGTGGCGTGAATTATCGTATTGCGGCGTTTGATTATTTCTATCGTAGCGGCGACGCTGAACTAACGAAGCACCATGTCGTAATTGTACCAGATACTTCTTTCTATAACGCGCAGATGAACTCTCAAGATGTCGCGATTGGCGGATATGCGGGTTCCTTAATGCGCACAACAAACCTTGCGAATGCTAAAGACACAATCAATGACGCATTCCCAGGTCATGTTTTGACACATAGACAGTATTTTACAACTGGTGTAGCTGCATCGACAGGCATACCGATTACTGGGGCGTGGTCTGACAGTTCAGTTGAGATAATGAGTGAGATTATGGTTTACGGAAGCTATAGTTTTGCACCCACTTCTTCTCCCACTACGAATGGAACGACTATACCAGTCAATTACACTATATCGAAAAGCCAACTGCCACTATTCTCTTTCCGCCCCGACCTTATTTCAAACCGCATATCATATTGGTTGAGGGATATAGTCTCCGCTCAAAACTACGCAAATGTGAACGCCCTTGGTTATACGTACTACAACGGCGCAAGCACTAATTACGGCGTTCGTCCCGCCTTCTCGATTTTCGGGGCATAGGACGCATAATAGGTACGTGATATGAAGAAATTCTTTAAAGCTCTTTTCTACGATGGTTCACCAGAGCCTAAGCCGTGCATTAGAAGAATCTTAGGGACGTTGGGTTTCATGGCGAGCGTATTCGCTACGTTTCATCCCGCGATACCGTCTGAGGAGTTTTATAATTTACTATTCGCCTCGTCTGCTTTGCTTGGGGCTGTTACAATAGACAAATTTGCTAATAAATAAGAGTTGCAAAAATAAGCAGAGTGTTCAAAGGGCTAGTCAAAAAACGACTAGCCCTATTTTTTACGAATATTTATACCATCAAAAGTTCTCTGATTTGATTCAGTCTGCTTGCGTGTTCCTTTGACCAGCGGCTCCTTATTATCAGTGATTCTAATAAAAGAATCATTTCATTTGTCAATATGTCCTCCTGTCGTATTTCGACCGGAGTTGATTCCACATCAATGATTTCGTAAGGATTTGCTGTTCCGATTCTCTTTGTATACTGCGGCTTGGGAGTGTTCATTTCTTTTAATCGATGCGCAAGCCTAGCATAGTTTTTTACAACAAGAAATTCGACGAGAATATCATCATTGAATGAACCTTTCTCATCTTTGTCACCGGTAATATAGGAAGGGTCTATGCCAAGAGTTTTTGCAATAGCTAAGACGATTTTCGGGACAATAGTCCCAATCTTTTTGTATGGTAGATGCTGGTTGCTTTTGCGTCTGCAAATGTTAATATTTCTTTTTTTACTTTCCTGTTGAGGTTATCCCATAATTCTGATACGCGTTCCTTTGTTTTATCTGTGTCGGAACTTACATTTCTTCTCTTCAGTATTGTCAGAAATTCTGCCGTTAACATTGACATCTGAAATCCTCCTTAGTATATTGAAGTAAGTATACCCAATATTAGGAGCATTGTCAAGATTCATGAATATTATACATTATTTTCCATATCTTCATAACTTTGATTCAATGTCGGTTTTACCGGCGCTCAAGCAAACTCATGAATTTTATTAATGTATTCCATTTTGTTTTGTAGTAACAGACTCACCGTTATAGATGTGGGACGTCCCACAAAATGTCCCACAAATGCGTTTGTGGATTGGTTTTTACTCGCTCATGTGTTCTGCCGTCTTCGGCTGTTTAAAGCTGTGAAATCATTGGGACTCCTGAATACTACTGATAACGTGGTAACACTCAATAGCACTAACGAACATTCGTACTCTCAGACTCTGACTCTGTTTGTGAGGGTTCAAATCCTTCACCCGCAGCCAGGCAATAACCCTGAAAAGCGCTCCGATTTATGTTGTTATTGCAACATATCGGAGCGTTTGCGTTTATGTCCCGCATGAATGTCCGTGTTGCACAGACGAAATGTAGGGGCGGTCGGGAGCGACCGCCCGTAACCCCGGAAAATCTTGCATTCGCGGGCGACCGAGGACGGTCGCCCCTACATATGGTTGCCGCTTTTATAAGTTTTGTCCGTTCATGCGTTTGACGTGGAAAGCAGATAAACTCCCTCTTCCCTTTTCCCGCCAAAACGTGTATAATACGAGCGTGGGGAGGGCGTTGTTTTGGAACACAGCCTGTATTCGGTATCACTGACATCTCTGATCGACGAGTTTGGTTTGGAAACCCTGTACGCGCCGGAAAACTTAGAGGAAATAAAAATCGTCACGGACGACGTGAACCGACCGGGGCTGCAGCTTGCCGGATTTTTTGACTATTTCGACGCTTCGCGGCTGCAGATCATCGGAAAGGTGGAAACGACCTTCATCGGTAAGTTTACCCCCGAAAAACGGCGGAAGAGCTTTGAAAAGCTGATGAGCAAGCGTATCCCCGCCCTCATTCTCTCGCGCGGGATCGAGCCGTTTGAGGAGTGCTCCGAAATGGCGGCGGAGCACCGTGTGCCGCTGCTGCGTTCGCAGGAATCCACCTCCTATCTCATCAGCGCGATCATCGCCTCTCTAAAAGTGTCGCTCGCGCAGCGGATCACCCGCCACGGCGTATTGGTCGAAGTCTATGGCGAGGGTGTCTTGCTGCTGGGCGATTCCGGTGTCGGAAAAAGCGAGACGGCGATTGAGCTGGTCAAGCGGGGTCACCGCCTAATCGCGGACGATGCCGTGGAAATCAAAAAGGTGTCGGCCAAATCGCTGGTCGGCAGCGCGCCCGAAATGATACGGCATTACATCGAGCTTCGCGGTATCGGTGTCGTTGACGTGCGCCGTATCTTCGGTATGGGCGCAGTCAAGCTGACCGAGAAGATCGACTTAATTATCAACCTCGAGCTGTGGGATGAGACAAAACACTATGACCGCATGGGGCTGGACGAGATGACCACCGCCATGCTGGGCGTCAACGTACCGTCGCTGACTGTGCCGGTGAAACCGGGGCGTAACCTCGCCGTCATCATCGAGGTCGCGGCGATGAACAACCGTCACAAAAAGCTCGGTTACAACGCCGCGAAAGAGTTCAACGACCGGGTAAACCGCTATTTTGAGGAACAGGAAAGAAAATCCTGAAAACTTTATACGAGAAGCTCAAAAAACCTCATGTTTGCCGTTAGGCAAACGGTCCCTGTGTAGGGCGCGGCAACCCCGGCGCGCCGTGAACATCCCCCGGCGGCAGGTATTGCGGGAGGCATAACGCCTCCCCTGCGGACTGTTTCTCTCGTTTTTACTGTTATCTGTTCATTGTTAACCGTTGAGGAGCGGGAGGTTTTTAGAGTGACCCATACAATAATTGACGGAGGAAAACGCTATGCGGATCGGCATTGATCTCGGCGGCACCAACATCGCGGCCGGACTGGTGGACGAAAATCAGAACATCACCGTTCGCGGTAGCGTGCGTACGCCGCGCGGCGCGGACGATGTTGTGCGGGAGATGGAAGCGCTCGCCCGCTCGCTGTGCGAACAGGCGGGGCTGCGCCTGCAGGATATAACGTCGGCGGGTATCGGTTCGCCCGGTTCAATCGACACGGTTGCCGGTACGGTGATCTACGCCAACAATCTGGGTTTTGAAAACGTGCCGCTGGCCGGGGCTCTGGCGGAGGCGCTGGGTATTCCCGTGCGGATCGGCAACGACGCCAATGTGGCGGCGCTGGGCGAGTTTCACGCGGGAGCGGGAAAGGCGTTTGACTCGATGGTGCTCGTTACGCTGGGTACCGGCGTGGGCGGCGGCATCATCCTCGGCGGGAAAATATATGACGGTTTCAACGGCATGGGCGGCGAGATTGGGCATATGGTCGTAAAAAAAGACGGAGCACCGTGTACCTGCGGACGCAAGGGGTGCTGGGAAGCGTACGCGTCGGCGACAGGATTGATCCGCCTGACCAAAGCCGCGCTGGAGAAACATCCCGACAGCCTGATGGCTTCGATTGCCGAGGAAATGGGAAGGGTCAGCGGGCGCACCGCCTTCCGCGCGGCGCGGCAGGGCGACGCGGCCGGAGAAGAGGTCGTTGCGGAATACCTCACTTACCTGGCCTGCGGCGCCGCAAACTTAATCAACCTCTTCCAACCCGCCGTCCTGTGTTTCGGCGGCGGCGTATCGCATGAGGGACCATATCTGATCGAGCGCCTGCTCCCGCTGGTGGAAGATGAACTCTACCCTGTGGGAGAGAAGAAAACGGCGCTGCGCCTCGCGGAACTGGGCAACAACGCCGGAATCATCGGGGCGGCGCTGCTATGACGCTCCGTAAAAACGCTTTGCTGCGTAACCTGACGACCTTCCGCATCGGGGGGCTGTGCGAGTGTTTGTATGCCCCGGAAAACGCCGAAGAGATGACAGAATTGCTGCGCACGCTTGAAAACCCCGTCGTGCTGGGGCGCGGCAGCAATATTTTGGCGGCGGACGCGGGCGTTTCCTCTCCGGTTATCCTCACGACCGGGTTAAACAGTATTTTTATAGAGGGGAACACCGTCCGCGCTGGTTGCGGCGTCCGTCTGGCGGAACTGGCGGGAGCCGCCAAGAACGCGTCGCTTACGGGGTTTGAATGGGCGGGCGGCATTCCCGGTTCGCTCGGCGGCGCGACGGTGATGAACGCGGGCGCATACGGCGGCGCGATGTCTGACGTTGTCACCGAAGTTGTCTGCTGCGACGGCGAACAGGTTTTGCGCATAAACGACTGCCGCTTCGGCTACCGGCACAGCGTGTTTTTGGACGATCCGTCTCTGACCGTGCTGGAGGTTTCGATAAAACTCTCGCCCGGCGACCCGGTTGAAATATCGCAAAAATCAGACGACTTTCGCAGAAGGCGTAACGAGAAACAACCGGTCAATCTGGCAAGCGCGGGCAGTTTTTTCAAACGCCCGCCCGGTTTTTACGCGGGCGCGCTGATCGAGCAATGCGGCTTGAAAGGCGTTTGGGTCGGAGGGGCGCAGGTATCGGAAAGACATGCGGGGTTTATCGTCAATCCCAAAAGCGAAGCGACCTGCGAAGACGTAATGCGGCTGGCCGCGCTGGTGCGTGAGCGGGTGTTCAAAGAAACCGGCGCGGAGCTTGTGCCGGAAGTGCGGCTGCTGGGGGACGTGCAATGGAGTTTCTAATCATCTCAGGACTGTCGGGCGCGGGTAAGAGCGCCGTAATCAAAGACGTGGAGGATATGGGCTACTACGCCGTGGACAACATGCCGGTGGCGCTGATTCCGGCGTTCGCGGATCTGTACGTCCGTTCGTCGATACGGGACAGGCAGCCGTATGAACGGGTGGCGCTGGTCACCGACGTACGGGCGGGGCAGACATTTGACGCGTTGTTTGAATCGCTTGAATTAATCCGCGCGATCAACTGCGAGTATAAAATCCTGTTTGTGGAATCCACCCCGGCGGCGATTCTGCTGCGTTATAAAGAGACACGCCGCCGCCACCCGCTCCGGCAGGACGGGGAAACGCTGCTCCAGGCTATCGAGCGCGAAATCGCGCTGCTCGCGCCGGTGCGGGAACGCGCCGACTTCATCATCGATACCTCGGACATAACCCACGCCCAGCGGCGAGAGCACTTAAACGGTTTGTTTTCCGCTGCGGGAAAACGGCGTTTGGTGGTAACCGTCACGTCTTTCGGGTTTAAGTACGGGTTGCCGAGCGAGAGCGATTTGGTCTTTGACGTGCGTTTTTTGCCCAACCCGTATCACATCGCGGAGCTGCGTTCGTTTTCGGGGCTGGACGCGCCGGTGCAGGAGTTTATCGACCGCTGGCCGCAGACGCAGGAGTTTTGTTCCCGTCTGAATGACATGATCCGGTTTCTTCTGCCGTTATACCAGGAGGAGGGCAAGAGCGGGCTCGCGATCGCCGTGGGCTGTACCGGCGGCCGGCACCGAAGCGTACGGATCGCGAAGGCATTGTATGACGAGCTGTCGGAAAACGGGCACTATGTGGTGCTGACGCACCGCGACATCGGGCGCGATCCCAAAAGGAGCGCGTCATGAACGGCTCCGGGATCCGCATCGCCGCGCTGGGCGGCGGCACAGGTTTATCCAGTATGCTGCGCGGGTTAAAAATGTGCAGCGAGAACATCACCGCCATCGTGACGACGGCGGACGACGGCGGCTCGTCGGGACAGCTGCGTCAGGACCTCGGCATCATGCCGCCCGGCGATATCCGCAACTGCATCCTCGCGCTGGCGAACACCGAGCCGACAATGGAGCGCCTGCTGAATTACCGTTTCCCGGAGGGTTCGCTCGCCGGGCAGAGCTTTGGCAACCTCTTCCTGGCCGCGCTCACGGGAATCTCCGGCAGTTTTGACGAAGCGGTTGAGCGGATGAGCGACGTATTGGCCGTCACGGGACGCGTGCTTCCGGTTTCGCGAGGTCCTACCCTGCTGGAAGCCGTATTCGAGAACGGCGCGCGCGTCACCGGCGAGAGTAACATTTTCAACGCGAAGAAGCAGCAAAAGTGCCGTATCAGGCAAGTGCGGCTGATCCCCGAAAACGCCCGCGCGCGGGACGACGCGCTGCTCGCGATCACCGACGCCGACCTGGTTGTTCTGGGACCGGGCAGCCTCTACACCAGCATCATCCCGAACCTGCTGGCGGAGGGGGTCTCCGAAGCGCTGGCCGCCTCTTCCGCCCTGCGCGTGTATGTCTGCAACATCATGACGCAGGAGGGCGAGACGGAGGGGTATTCCTGCTTCGACCACGCGCGGGAGATTCTGCGTCACGCGAAGCGCCCCGTTTTCGATGTCTGCCTTGCCAACAACACGCCCGTGCCGGACGAAATCAACGCGCTCTACGCCAAAGAAGGCGCGGGCGCGGCGCGGCTTGACCGGCACCTGTTTGAGGAAGCCGGGATTGCGCTGCGCGAACGCCCGATGATGACGCTTCATTGCGGTCAGGTGCGCCATCACCCGCTGCGGCTGGCGTACGCGCTGACCGAGCTGTTCGCCGAGCTTCACCCGCGCGAAGGTTCATACCGCCAGATGGACGAATCGCTGCTTTCGTGGATTCAGGATAAAATTACCGAGGAGGAGCGCAGTGGCGTCGTTTAGTTCGCGCGTCAAACGCGAAATGTGCCGCGTGCCGCTGTCCCGGCGCTGCTGCACTCAGGCCGAAAGTTACGGCGCGCTGCTGCTGGGCAGCGACTTCCGCGCCGAGGGCTTGCGCATCGTCACCTCGCATGAGGCATACGCGCGGCGGCTTCCGGCGCTGTTCCAAACCGCGTTCGGTTTCCTGCCCGAAGCGCCGGCAGACCCGGTCGGCGGCGGGAAATGGGTTTTCGCGCTCACCGAACCGGAAAAGGTGCGCGTCGTACGCGCGGCTTACGGTTATGACGAGAAACCCAGCGTCGTCCTGCACCTGAACAACGCGGTATTGGAATCTGACTGCTGTCTCGCGGCGTTCTGGCGGGGCGCTTTCTGCTCCGGCGGAACGGTCACCGACCCGATGAAAAAATACCTGCTGGAAATCGTCACGACCCGCCGCGTATTGGCGCGGGAATTGAGCGCCCTGCTGCGGGAAAGCGGTTTCGAGGCTGTGCCGGTGGCGCGGGGAGGCGTACAGGTGCTGTCGCTTAACTTGTCGGAGGCGATCGAGGACTTTCTCACGCTGTGCGGAGCGCCGGTCTGCGCGATGGACGTCATGGAAGCGAAGCTCGAAAAAGGTTTGCGCAACAATGTCAACCGCCGTGTCAACTGCGATACGGCAAACCTCGACAAAACCCTCGCCGCCGCCGAACGCCTGCGCGGCGTGATCGCGCGTTTGGACGCTTCGGGGCGTTTGGACGAACTGCCGGAGGCGCTCCGCGCAACGGCAAGGGTTCGTCTGGAAAACCCCGAAGACAGCCTCTCTCAGCTTGCCGAACGTCTTGGTATCGGCAAAAGCTGCCTCAACCACCGCCTGCGAAAACTGCAGGTGATGGACAAAGGCTGACGGATTATGGTCAACTGTCCATTGAACATTGCCATAAGCGCCCGTTCGCCTTTCGGGCGAACACGCAATTTTCAACACTTCCATACAGGATTATTTTAGGAGGATACCAGTGAAAAAGTTATTGCCGTTACTGCTTTTATGCCTGTTATTGTTCTCGCTGCTCGCGTCCTGCGGCGGCGGCGCGGTGCCCGCGGCAGCCGAACCGTCGGTCAGCCCCGTTACCGCCATACCGTCCCCTTCCCCGTCCCCGGCGCCGTCCCCCTCGCCCGAGCCGGAAGAGCATTGGGTCGGTACATGGGGCTGCGCGCAGTATTACGGCGACGCGACCGGCGACGGCGGCAAGATGTCGGCGCTGACCGTATCGGCGACCTTGCCCGAAGCGACGCTCCGCCAGATTATCCGAATCTCGGCGGGCGGCGGACAGCTGCGGTTCACCTTCTCCAACGAGTACGGCGAGGGACCGCTGGTCATCCGCGCGGCGCACATCGCCAAAGCGACGGTACCCGCAAGCTCCGACATCGACGTCGCGACCGACACGCCGCTCACGTTTAACGGCGGCAGCGCGGAGGTATCAATCCCGGCCGGGGAACGCGCGGTTTCCGACCCTGTGGAGTTCCCGGCCGGCGCATTGGAACGCATTGCCGTGACTACATACTTCGGCGAAATGCCGGCGACGGTCTCCTGCCATGTGGCGGCAAGAGGCAACAGCTTTATCCAGCCCGGCGTCAACGCGGTGTCGGAAGCGGCTCTCAGCGGCACGAAAAACACGCATTGGTTTGTTCTGAGCGGCGCGGAGGTCTTGTCGGCTCCGGAGCAGATGTCGGTGGTGGCGCTGGGCGACTCGATCACGGACGGCTACGGCGTGACCGACGAGAAGTATACCCGCTGGACAGACGTTTTCGCGGAAAAACTGCAGGAAAACCCGGATACTCAGCACATTTCCGTCATCAACATGGGCATCGGAACCAACACCCTGCTCAACCAGGCAAACCCTTTGGCGGCGGTCGACCGGTTTGAGCGGGACGTGCTGGAGCAGCCGGGCGTCGGGTATTTCGTCTTCCTGATCGGCACAAACGATCTCGGGGGCAAGAAGGCCGAAGATATGATCGCGTCGTACGACACGATGATCCAAGAGGCGGCGGCGGCGGGAATCAAGGTCTTCGCCGGAACAGTGATCCCGAAGAGTATGTCAAACGACACCGTGCGCCAAACCGTCAACGAGTGGCTCCGGCAGCAGTACGCGGACGGGAATGTATACGGTCTGGCGGATTTTGACGAACTGCTGAGAGATCCGGAAAATCCGAACACAATGCTCAAAGAGTATAACAACGACAACACCCACCCCAGCATCGCGGGATACGCGGCGATGGGCGAGTATATGTATACATTAATTGAGGCGGACATCGCGGCGAATTAGGAGCTGCTGAACCGCTCCTTGTCTCCCCTACCCCATGGCAGTTAACAGTGTACAGGTAATAGTCAGACAGGTAAGCCTCCTTTTGTTAGCAGATTTCAAACTGTTATCTGAGAAGCTCTAAAAACCTCATGTTCGCCGCTAGGCGAACGAGCGCAGCGCTTGCGAACAGCCGTCGTAGACGTGAGCGGCTGTGCCGCGGTGTCACGTTCACCTCGCCTCATGGCAATGGGCAATGGACAGTTGACAATGGACAATTAGGACGCGTAGGGCGCGACGACCCCGGCGCGCCGCCGGGTTCACGCTTCGTTTTCAAGCCGGAGCGGGAGGTTTTTAGAGTGACCCATCTGTTATTTGTACGTTGTTCACTGTTAAAGGG
>JAISVY010000116.1 GCA_031271325.1 Oscillospiraceae bacterium | reverse complement strand
CGTCATCTCCGGCGACGGTCTGCACACCATCCCTCTTCAGCAGCCCTCCGGCGGTTCCGGCGACGGCGTCTACACCGTCATCGGGCGCGGCAGCGGGCACAACGTCGGCATGAGCCAATACGGCGCGTACGGCATGGCGGAACAGGGCTTTTCGTATGCGGACATCATCAAGCACTACTTCACCGGGGTGGAGATCACCGGGGGCGCGTGAGCGCAGATAATACTTGAGACGATCTAAAAGCCTCATGTTCTCCTACGACAAACGCATGAATGTCCGTATTGCACAGACGAAATGTAGGGGCGGTCGTCCCCGACCGCCCGTAACCCCGGAAAATCCCGTAGTCGCGGGCGACCGAGGACGGTCGCCCCTACATGTGGATGCCGATTTTTGTGCATTTTGCCCGTTCATGCGTTTGTCGTGTGCGCTGTAGCAAATATCCTTGACAAGAACTGCAAATTGAGATACCATGAGAGACAGAAGATACTCTCTTACATGGACAGGGAGGCGCGGAATATGGCTTGGAAAAAGTACTTCGCGGAACTGACCGGAACGGCGATACTGGTTTTTGCCGGATGCGGAAGCGCGGTGTTTCTCGGCGTTGACCCGGCGGGCGGTTACCTTGCCGTGGCGTTCGCGTTTGGGCTGGCGCTGATCGCGGCGGCGTACGCGATCGGGAACATCTCCGGTTGTCACATCAATCCCGCCGTTTCGCTGGCGGTTTTCCTCAGCAAAAAGATGAGCGCGCTGGATTTTGCCTTCTACGTGATCGCGCAGATCGCCGGGGCGATTATGGGTTCCGCGCTGGTGAGGGTTTTGTCCGAAGTGATTGCCGAAGACAACACGGGCAGCTTCGGCGCAAACGGGTATATCGACAGCGGAATCGACATCGCGGGCGGGCTGCTCATAGAAGCGGCGCTGACCTTTGTCTTTGTCTTGGTTGTCTTGGGCGTTACGTCCGACGAGAGCAAGAACGGCATCGCGGGGATTGTCATCGGGTTTACGCTGACGCTTGTACATATCATCGGCATTCCGTTCACCGGCACGTCGGTCAATCCGGCCCGCAGCATCGGTCCCGCGCTCTTCGCCGGGCGCGAAGCGCTTTCACAGCTCTGGGTGTTTATCGTTGGTCCTCTGGCCGGAGCCGCCCTCGCGTTCTGTGTGTTTACCCTGCTGAAGGGGCGGAGCGTCACAAAGCGCAGGTCAAGATAAAATAAAAGCCTTGAAAACTTTTCGTTTTCAAGGCTTGAGGTTGCGGACAAAGCCGTTTTGCCTACCGGGCGAAGATGAGCTTCTCATTTCTTGTTTCGTTCCGGGAGGAATAACCCGACCAAGGAGCAAAGGATGCCGGCGATGCATAGGACCAGACCGAGGGTGGTGTTTCCGAAATCTGCCATGTTGTTCTCGGCAAAAGCAAAAAAGTTTCCGAAAAGAAGCAGCGCGATCCCGAACAGAATAAATTTCATACAGATTCACCTCCTTCATAAAAGTGTTCCTCCTGCGGCGGGAGGGGGTCTTCCGTTTTCAGTGTCTCCGGCGGCATAAGCCAGCCCTTTTGGACGGCGAATGCCAGTGCGCCCGCGTGAAGGGTGATAAAAGCCAGTTTCAGCATTTCGGAAACCGAGAGGACGGCGGCGTCAATTCCGGGGTTGTAGAAAACCCGCGCGAACAGGGAACCGCCAAGGGTCAAACAGGCGAAGAAGGCGGCCGATACGGCGTAGAAGAGCAGTCTCCCCCGCTTTGGTTTGCCAAAGAACATCCCCGCGGCGGCGTTGAGCGCGAGGGTGCAGAAGACCGATGCCAGCATCCCGTACATAAAGGCGTTCCGCACAGGATTCCCGGCAAAGCCGGTAAAGTCCACAAACAATAAAAGGCAGCACCAATACACGGGGATCGTGAACCAAAACCCGGTGGCGGTGTTCGGCTTGAGGCGGTTTGCCGAAAGCGCCGTGAGAAGCACCGCCGCGGAAGCGAGTACCCCCAGAGCGCCGAGACAGATGATCGATACGCGCGTCTCCCGGATTCCCATGATGAGGTCTATCCCGGATGCTCCCAAAAAAGCGGCGGCGGCGAGCGATTCAACCGCTTTCCAAACCGTCCCCAACGCAGGCGAACCGTTTAACCGGGACGGCTGTTTTTTCTTAGCGCTTACAAACAGGTGCAGCGCCATGCCTGCCAGAAAGAGAACGCAAAATACCATCAATGCAATCGTCAGCGGGTCGCCGTTCGCGATCAGCTGGTCTGCGGGGTTAAAGGAACGCGCGAGCTGAAAGCCGCGCAGAACGGCGGCGGCGGCAGCGCACAGCAGGGTGATGATGAGTATCATAAACAACCCCCTTTCTGACCTTTTTCATTTCAATGTGCGGCATAGCCGCCTGTTCGCAAGCGCTCCGCTCGTTCGCCTAGCGGCGAACATGAGGTTTTTAGAGCTTCTCATTTACCTCTCCTCGATGGGGGTATACGCGTTGTTGCCGAACAAGCTGCGGTAGGCGGGGCGCAGGATCCGCCCGCCGTACATCGCTTCCTCGATGCGGTGGGCGCACCAACCCGCGATACGCGCTACGGCGAAGATCGGGGTGTACATTTCGGCGGGGATGCCCAGCATTTGATAGACAAGCCCCGAATACATATCCACATTCGCCGAGATGGTCTTGGCATCCCCTTTGATCGAGGCGAAGACTTTCGGGGTGAGGCGCTCTACCGCCTCGAGCAGGTTGAATTCGGCGAGGCAGTTGTGACGCGGCGCGAGGTCGCGCGCGTATTTTTTCAGCAGGATGGCACGGGGGTCGGAGAGGGTATACACCGCGTGCCCCATGCCGTATATCTTTCCCGAACGGTTGCCCGCCTGCTTCAGAATAATTTTCTCCAGATACGCCGAGATTTCGTCGTCGTCGTTCCAGTCTTTTACGTCCCGCTTGATATATCCGAACATCTCCATGACCTGATTGTTCGCGCCGCCGTGCAAGGGACCTTTCAGCGACCCGACGGCGGCCGAAATGGCGGAGTAGGTATCGGTACCCGAAGAGGAGAGCGTGCGGCAGGTAAAGGTGGAGTTGTTGCCGCCGCCGTGCTCCGCGTGGAGAATCAGGCATAGGTCGAGCAGATGCGCCTCTTCCGGCGTGTATTGCTTGTCGGGGCGTATCGAGTGGAGAAAATTCTCGGCGATTGACAGACCGTTTTGGGGCAGGTGGAGCACAAGGCTCTCGTGGTCGTAATAATGCCGCTTCACGGCGAACGCGTGCGCCACGATCACCGGGACGCGCGCCGTCAGCGCTATGCTTTGGCGCAGCATGTTGCCAAGCTCCGTACTGTCCGCGTTGTCGTCGTATGAGTACAGGGCAAGGATACAGCTTGCCACCTTGTTCATGATGTCGGGGCTGGGGTTCTTCATGATCGCGTCTTCGGTGAAGCCGCGCGGCAGATAGCGCAGTTCGCCCATCACATCTTGAAACGCGTTAAGCTCTTCTCTGTCGGGAAGCAGCCCGCACAGCAGTAAGTAGATGATTTCCTCGTAACCGAAACGCCCGTCTTCAATCACGCCGGCTACCAAGTCGCGCACGTCGATGCCGCGGTAAAGCAGACGACCGTCCATCGGGATGCGGTCGCCGTCCTGCACATAATACCCCTGCGCCGAGCCGATGCGGGTCAGCCCGACCAAAACCCCGGTGCCGTCGGCATTGCGCAAACCGCGCTTCACGTTTTCGTTGCTGTAAACGGCGGGGTCTATATGGTTATTTTTTGGATAATTCTCGCATAGGTTGTCTATAAACGATTGAACCCTGCCGGTCATTGTATTCCAGTCCCTTCAAACGCTTGAACCCGTTTATTATATCCGACAGGTACTCCCGCGTCAAGGGTTATTGCAAATATTGGTTCGATATTTTGTCTGGGCGAATTTTATATACACACAAAAGGAGGCTTTGCGGCAATGAAACGCGCCTTGATTGTCAGCTTCGCGCTCTTTCTCGCGGCGTTCGCAATCCCGCTCCTAACAGCCGGGCAGCAGCCGGCTGCCGGGGATACAAACCCGTCCCCGGCGGAGCAAACGTCCCCCGCACCGTCTCCCCCGCCGGAAGCGCCAACACCCGCAGCGGAGGAAACGCCGCTTTCCGGCAATACGGAGCCGCCCATCACAGATACCGTCATCCCGATTCTCCACGACGGCGGTATACGGCAAATTCCGTTGCGGGACTACCTGTACGGCGCGTTGACGGCCGAGATGCCCCCCCTATACCCCGAAGAGGCGCTGAAGGCGCAGGCGGTCGCCATCCGCACGCTGGTGTGCTACGCGTCGGAGCACCCGTACCACGGGGAGGCGTGGCTCTGCTCCGACCCGGAATGCTGTCTCGCTTACGCGCCGCTGGAGGACAACAGAGCGTCGTGGGGCGACGAGTACGACACATACGCCGCCATAGCCCGAGCCGCCGTAGACAGCACCGACGGCGAGGTGATCGCCTACCTCGGCGAGCCGATTGAGGCGGTGTTCTTCTCCGCGTCGCCCGGAGGAAAGACGCGTTCCGCCGCCGAGGTGTGGGGCGCGGAGGTGCCGTACCTGCAAAGCGTGGACAGCCCGTTCGACGACGATTTCCCCGGCGGCGCGCACGGGCACGGCGTGGGGATGAGCCAGTTCGGAGCGCGCCAGCTCGCGCTGGACGGGATGACGTATAAAGAGATTTTACTGTGGTATTACACAGGGGTGGAGGTTGTGGAAGAACCCCCGCCGGGCTAGCTGCCTCGGCGGGGGTTTCAACAGGCGTCTACTTCAACCGGATCGGGAATAGCAAATCCAGCTGCATCTGCTCCCCGTCAAACTTTGGGTTTTGCAAGTTTCCCCAGTAGTTCAGCTGTTCCTCCAAACACCTGTCCATATCCTCCTCATAGGGCGAAACGCGGAGACTGCCCCAGTCGTTCGCGTATTTTTCACTGTTCTCCACCCAGCTGTGCAACAGCGACCAATGGTCAAACTCGCCCATCCGAATCATGTGCGCCGCGTACAGCCCTCCGGCAAACGACCGCTTCACGAGCGGCGCGGGGACGTCCAGTTCCTCCGGGATCGATACCCATACCTGATATTTATGGGACGGTACGCCGACCCCGGTCTGCCCCTGAGAGCAGTCAAACCCGAACTGACGCAGGTCGGGCTTCACCCGCAGCAGGTCCCGCTCCCGCACAAACCGGTCGATCATACCCAGCGCGGCTCCTTCACAGCCCTCCCCGGCGGCACTGGCGGCGGCGAGCGTCATCGGCGGCAGATAGACGATTCTGACATCGGTCAGTTTGGTAAGTTTTTCGCTGGCTTGGTTGAGTTCGCTCATGGACTTTTCCTCCTTAAAATTGATTTTGGAGACAGTCAGGGCGTCCACAACCTCCAGCAGGCTCTCGTCGTCCGGCAGCGCGAACCTCGCGCCGTTTAACGCGATGCGTTCGATAAATTCCTTGGTGATCGTCCGAATGGCCGTCAATGCGGTGATTTCGTCCTCGATTTCGGCAAGGCTGCGCTCAAACGCTTCGATCGCCAGCGCCGCGTCGCCGTTCCGCAGAATCTCCGCGATCTGTTTGAGCGGAATCCGCAGTTTTCGCAGGACAATAATCTGGCGCAGCCGCAGCATAGCGGCTTCGCCGTATGTACGGTAGGCGAAATCCTCCTTTTTCGTCGGTACGATCAGACCGATTTGTTCGTAATACCGCAGTGTCCGGGTCGAGATGCCGAATTGCTTGCTCACCTCGCTGATGGTTTGCAGTTCCATAGCCGTCTCCTCCTTTCAACAGGAGCATACCAGTTGACGCGACGTCAAAGTCAAGAGGAGATTTGCAAAATAACGTATTTTTTGCGGATTTTTTGCGGGACGGTATCTTTCCGCTTTATGCCTGCTCTACACCCAGTTGCCCAACCGCAACCCTTCAATCCGCTCAAAATGGCGGGTGTTATATGTGATAAGAATATAGTTGTTTACGACGCAAAATGCGGAGATAAGTATGTCTCCGTCATCAATGGGGAATCCGGCTTTACGGGTCTGAGCATATATATCGGCAGCGGTTTCCCATGCGGCAATAGTCATTTCCCCGATCTCACAGGACTGGCATATGAGGGCAAAGGCGCGTTCTTTGCCGGGCACAGCCCTGTGCTTGAATCCGCGCCGCAGCTCATAATAGACCACAGGAGGAATTACGATCGTGTGTCCTTGCCGCAATGCATCACTGAGCTTCTCAATGATTTGCATATTCCTGCTTAACCAACCAGAAATAACATTCGTATCAAGTGCATACGTCATAAATCAGCCTCCCGGAACCGGATAGGCTCCAGCGGGGGCATTTCTTCGTCTTTGGCGGCATCTATCGCCTGCATAATCGCATCGAAATCTCTCATCCGCTGGTCTGTGCCTCTTGGTGCGTCCTCCAGCAGCGTGATGATTGCCTGGGTTCCTTCCGGCAATTTACCAAGCCCTAACGGTACAAACCGACCGTTATCGTAGTATGCTCTGCATGCTTGCATGATCAAGCCTCTCCTTTCCGCACAGTGCGATTACGCTGCGCTCGTTCGCCTTTCAGGCGAACACGCAATTTTCAACACTTCGATTATATCATTCGTTCCCGCAATCCGCAATATACGGCAGAACAAAACAATGGGGTCACTCTAACACCTCACGCTCCGACTCACCGCAGTTCTTCCCTCGCGAACGCCTTGTACGCCCCGATCTTCGCCTCGCATTCGGCTTTGTCCGCGCCGCGGGTCATGATGTAGACCTTCAGCTTCGGCTCGGTGCCCGACGGGCGGATAAGAAACAGCGTGCCGTCGGCCATTTCGCAGCACAGCACATCGGAGCCTTCCGGTTTGACCGGACCGGAAGCGCCTTGCGGCATCACGCGGCGTTCCCCCGACAAATAATCCCGCAGAGCGGCGACCGGAACCCCGGCGATTTCGGTGTACGGCTGCTCCCGTAGCCGTTTCATCAGCTTCTTCATATTTTCCAAGCCGTCCACGCCCGGCATGACGATGCTGACTGTCTCCTCGGCATACCGCCCGTGCTCGGCGTAGAGCGCTTCCATCGCGTCGTAGAGCGTCATGCCTTTGGTTTTATAATACGCCGCCATCTCTGCAATCAGCATTGATGCCACGACGGCGTCTTTGTCCCGTGCCTGATCGCCTACAAGGTAGCCGTAGGATTCCTCGTACGCCAGTACGAAGCGCGCGCCGTCCGCCTCCAGTTCCGCGATTTTCTCCGCGAGGAACTTGAAGCCGGTGAAGGTGTCATAACTCGGAACACCGACCTTTTGCGCGACGGCGGCGGCCATCGGCGTGGTGACGATCGTCTTGACAAACGCCGCCTTTTCCGGCATAATCCCGTTTTCGCGCCGCGCCTTGAGGATGTAATCGAGCAGCAGCACGCCTGTCTGGTTGCCCGACAGAGTTATGTAGCCGTCTTGACCCCGGATCATGATCCCTACCCGGTCGGCGTCGGGATCGGTGCCGATGATCAGGTCGGCCTGCTCCCGCTCCGCCAGCGCAACCGCGAGGGCGAACCCTTCCTTGTCTTCGGGGTTGGGGGATTTCACGGTGGGGAAATCGCCGTCCGCCGTCATCTGCTCCGGTACGGGCACGACGCTTTCAAACCCCGCGCGGCGCAGGATACGCGGCACCAGCTCCCGCCCGCAGCCGTGGAAGGGGGTATATACCAGCTTCATATCCCGCGCGGCGCGGCGCGTTTCGCCGCCCGCGAGCGACTGGGCAAACACCGCGTCGAGATACGCCGCGTCGGTTTCTTCCCCCATCACGGTGATATACTTCTCCGCCTCCGCACGGGAAACCGCCTTGACCCCCTCAAAAACCGAAACTTTGTCCCGTTCCCGGGCGACGGCGTCGGCGTGACGGGGGGGCAGCTGCGCCCCGTCGCTCCAGTAGACCTTATAGCCGTTGTATTGCTTCGGGTTATGGGACGCCGTGATGTTGATCCCGGCCATACACCCATAGCGCCGGATGGCGAACGACAGCTCCGGCGTCGGGCGCGGCCCCTCGAAAAGGCGCACCGAAACGCCGTTGCCCGC
>JAISVY010000106.1 GCA_031271325.1 Oscillospiraceae bacterium | reverse complement strand
AATGCAAGGAGTGTGGGCGCCAATTTACCCAGACGGAGGACAAGAACTCGACCAAGCGTGCATTCGCGCTCTATCTCTACGTTGTCGGTCTTTCGATGAACGCTATTGCGAGAATGTTTGATGTCGAACCGTCGACCGTACTTTATTGGATAAGAAATTTCGCGCTAAAAATTTATGAGAAGCCCACACCTCAAGGGGATGTTTTTGTTGAGCGTTATCGGAAATGGTGCAAGCGGCATGGGTACAACTTTAACGCCGCCAAAGCCGATGGCATTTACGAGGACGCGCGGGAATTGGTCTACACGTTGCCGAAAAACGAACCATCGAAGGTTATTGTCCAATCGGCCATTGAACAACTCGTGGCTGTTTCCCGTACGATTGAGGTCTTGCGCGCGGAAATGCGGTGTCTCGCGGAACAACTGCCCGAGTACCCTGTTGTTATGGACATATATGGCGTGGGGCTGTCTATGGGGTCGCAGCTCATGGCTGAGATCGGCGACGTGCGCCGTTTCAAGCACAGGGGTTCATTGACCGCTTTTGCCGGCGTTGACCCGATGCCCAATCAGTCCGGCGATTCTGAGCGCAAGAGCAATCCTTCCTCCAAACGCGGCTCCCCTTATCTGCGGAAAACACTCTTTGTCGTGATGACGGTGCTGCTGCAAAACTCTCCACCCGATGACCCGGTGTACCAGTTCATTGACAAGAAACGTTCGGAGGGGAAACCATACTACGTCTACATGACTGCCGGGGCTAACAAGTTCCTACGGATTTATTACGGTCGCGTGAACGAGTATCTGGCTTCGCCGGAGCACAACTCCGATAGTTGATACATAAGCCGTAAACTTGGCCGGTGCAGTTCATATTTGTAGCGACTTGTTTTGTCGTGCTCTTTTTCGCCTCTAATTTTTTCTCATTTTGGGCTTGACTTTTTATTCGCAGGCTCCCGGTATTCAAGCACGTCTCCGGGCTGGCAGCCGAGGGCTTTGCAAATTTTATCCAGCGTTGCGAGTTTGACCGCCTTCACCTTGCCGTTTTTCAGCAGCGAGACATTCGCCATCGTTAAGCCGACCCGTTCGGTTAGTTCGGTCACGCTCATCTTGCGCTTCGCCAGCATAACGTCTATATTGATCACGATCATATCGTTCCGTCCGCCTCCTCCTGCAAAGCCGCCGCTTTGGTAATGTAGCGCGAAACAGCCGCCGCCGCCGTGGCCAGCGCCGCGCCGAGTACACAAATCAACAGCGAGGCGATCAATACGCTCGGATGGTTCAGCCCGATCAGCCAAAACACGGTGTTCCCCAGAAAGAAAAACACCACGTCGCAGAAAAGCAGCATCGCGGCGTGTTTGACCCATCGCGCCACGCGCAGACGGAAGACGTTCTCGTTCTTAATCGCGTCGGAGCATTTCCAAACATACACGAGAATCGCGAAGCAGGGAAGGGCGGACACCCAAAGGAAAGCCAGCCAGCAATAACTTTCGGTCAGCCCAAAGAGTTCCCCCGCCGTGTCCGCGACGAGAGGCGGCAGAAACAGGCCGCACATCGCAAGCCCGCAGACGGCGACGGCGATCACGGCGGCGCGAACCAGATAGCACAGGGTTTTTGAGGACATACTTTCCACGCTCCTTATTCGGTCTGTTTGGGGTTAGTATACCAGACGGATGAGCGTATGTCAATAGAAAAATATCGTATAACAATAAATTATTTCTGCGAGCGACACGACGGCAGAAGCAAAAACCGCGGCCGGATAACCCCAGCCGCGGCGTTGTATTCTTTCGGTATTTGATTTTTCTATTGTGTCACTCTAAAAACCTCCCGCTCCGGCTTGCGATGCCGCGGCACAGCCGCCTGTTCGCAAGCCCTCCGCCCGTTCGCTTTCGGCGAACATGAGGTTTTTAGAGCTTCTCTATTTCAGTTCCGCCCGCTCGAACAGCACCGCTGCCAGAACCAGCGAGACAACCAGCGTCACAATCATCACGCCGAGAAACATCCAGCCGCCGGATCCGATCTGCGCGAGCTGATACATAAACGAAAACTTCGCCGCCGGTTCCAGCTTGGGGAAGAGATTCAGGATCGTCAGCGCCGAGGTGCCGCCGATGCAAGCGCCGATCACGCCGCCGACATTTTTAATCAGCACGGACATCAGCACGCAGAAGCCGGCCACCGCCGCGAAGCCAAGCAGGCATCGCAGACACAACAAAAGCAGATCGTCCGGCACCGTGCCGAATCCGTACCGGGACGCCGCAGCTAGCATTCCTGAAACCGGGTATATGACGATCATCGGCAGAATCGCAATCAGGTAGACGCTGACCTTTGAAGCCAGCACCTTCCAGCGCGGAACGCCGGAATAGAGCGCGATGCCGTATGTGCGGTCGGCAAACTCCCCGCTGATGAAGATCGCGGAAAAGATGCTGATCAGGATAACATTGGTCTGCGTGTCGTTGATGAGGTTTTTAAGCATCATGAATCCATTGGTCGTAAAGGTTATGCCAAGTTCTCCCATGCCCGCCACATCGGCGAAATCATTTACCACATAAGCCGTGAGGAAACCGACAAACAGCCCAAGCCCCATTGCGCAGAGGAACAGGACTTTGTACCCAAGCGATTTGCGGAGCTTTAGGAACTCCGCGCGGATTAGTTTTCCCATTAGTGCCGCCCTCCGATCAGAGACATATAATAATCCTCCAGCGCCTCGCCCCGGAGGACGACTTCCTCCACCGCGACACCGCCGCTGACCAGTGTCCGCACCAGACCGGCGTTGGACGGCGGACCGCCCGAAATCCTCAGGATATTGGCGGGCAGGCACTCTACCTCCAGCTTTTCCGGAGCCAGCAGGGAAGCCGCTTTCGGCGCGTCGTCCACCCGGATATAGAGCTGTTTCTTAAACTTCGCGTTCAGCTCGGCAAGGGTGATCTGCTCCAGCATTTTACCCCTGTGTATAAATCCATAATTGGTGGCCAGTTGAAACAGCTCGCCCAGCAAGTGGCTGGAGATCAGGATGGTGATCCCGCGCTCCGCGTTCAGTTTCCTCAGAAGCTCGCGGAACTCCATGATACCGGCGGGGTCGAGACCGTTGACCGGTTCGTCGAGGATTAAAAACTCCGGGTCGCCGAGCAGCGCCATCGCAAGCCCCAGACGCTGCTTCATACCGAGCGAAAAATTCTTCGCCTTTTTCTTGCCTGTGTAGGTCAGGTTGACCGTTTCCAACGCTCTCTGAATGCTTCCCTTGTCGGCGATACCGCGCTGTAAACGGCACACCTCTAAGTTTTCCTTCGCCGTAAAGTTGGGGTAAACCGCCGGGCTTTCCACCATCCCGCCGATCCGCCGCCGTTCTTTTGCCAAATTGCTGTCTTTACCGAACAGGGTGATCTGACCGCCGCTCGGAGCCGCCAGCCCCGCCAGCACACGGATCAGGGTTGTCTTACCCGCGCCGTTCTCGCCGACGAAACCGTAAATATCTCCGCGCCGCACCTCCATACGCACATCGTCCAGCGCGCGGAGCTGTTTGTACTTCTTGGTCAGGTTTTGCGCCGTAAACACCGTCTCGCTCACTCTATGCCCACCTTTCTTATGAGGTTCGCTTGTGACAGTATACCATGAGTTTCTGAAAAAGTCCAATTACAAATAAGGTCAAAAAAACTGGTAAAAATACTTGACAAGTACGTGTCGTCTACAGTATAATGAAGTCAAATGCCCCATTTACCCCTGCTATGAGCTTCCATATCGCTGTGTCCCAGCGACTGCGGACTATCTCAGCGGCACCCGGTTCTTGGGCAAAAGTCAGAAAGAGGGAAAACAATGTACGAAGACAAAACCCTGACATGCAAGGAATGCGGCGAAGAGTTCGTTTTCACCGCAGGCGAGCAGGAATTTTATGCCGAGCGCGGCTTCCTCAATGAGCCGCAGCGCTGCAAAAATTGCCGCGACGCCCGCAAAAACGCTTCCCGCGCTCCGAGAGAGTACTTCACCGCCGTGTGCGCTTCCTGCGGGGGCGAGGCGAAGGTACCCTTTGAGCCCAAGACCGACCGTCCGGTCTATTGCAGCGATTGCTTCGCTCGCATGAGAGAAAACGGCTAAACGCAACTGTCGGGCAAGGGCGAAAGCATTGAGCTTTCGCCCTTGTTATGCCAAAGAGCAAGGTTCGGTGTCCCCGCAGGGCGCAACGCCCCCGGCTCGCCGTCAATGCCCGCAAGCGCTGCTCCCGCCCGCCTAACAAATATTCAACACAATAATTATAAGGAGCGACAAACATGGAAATCACGAAAGACACCATCATCGGTGATATTTTGGACACAGCGCCCGAAACCGCGCCGTTCTTCATGGAAATCGGAATGCATTGCTTAGGGTGCCCCGCTTCGCGCGGAGAGACACTCGCCGAAGCCTGCGAGGTGCACGGCGTTGACGCCGACGCGTTTCTTGCCAAACTTAACGCCAACGCGTAAAATCCGCCCCCTGTCCCTGCGCCCCCGTTTGCTCGCGGCGGTTTCATTTGTGCGCCCGGGTGACCGTGTGCTGGATATCGGCACAGACCATGCCCGTCTGCCCGTGTACTTGGCGGAACAGAAGCTGTGCGCTTCGGTGACCGCCACCGAACACGCCGAAGGACCGTATCTGCGGGCGCTGCGGACAATCCGCGCACACCGGCTTGAAGATCAGATCGCCCTTCTGCTGCGAGACGGCGCGGAGGGTTTAAACGCCGAGGAATACGATACCGTGACAGTCACCGGCATGGGAGCCGATACAATTTTGTCTATCCTAGCAAAAAGCCCCTGGCTTTGGAGCAAACGGCTGATTTTACAGCCGCAGACCCATGTCGCGCGTTTTGCCGGGATGACGGGGCGCGAGTCTTCGCAAGAAACCGCCGTTTCCGAAGGACGGCGGCAATACACTATCTTTCTGTTTGAAGGTGCGATATGATAACCGTTCATGATATAGAAGCAAAGCTTGCCGAATGGGCGCCGCTCACGCTTGCCGTAAAAGATGACCCGGTCGGTCTGCAGGCGGGGGAACGGGGGAAACCCGTCAAGCATGTGATGGTGTCCCTTGACGTGACGCTGGCGGTGATCGCTGAAGCCGCCGCGATGGGCGCCGATTTACTTGTCTCCCATCATGGAATCGTGAAGTCATACGAACTGCGCCCGACCGACGGCACCGACGCGGGCACGGTGCTGCTCGCTCTCTGCCGCGCGGGTTTGGCGTCTGTCGCGATGCACACCAACCTCGACGCCGCGCCGGGCGGCATCAACGACGTAATGGCGGCGATGATCGGTTTGACGGACGTTTCGGTCTACGATAAAAAAGAGGGGATTGGCCGGATCGGTATCCTAGCCGAGCCAACCGGCGCAAAGACGTTCGCCGAGCGGTGCAAAACGGTGTTCAAAACCGGCGTTGTGCGCTACCACGACGCGGGAAAACCCGTAAAAACGGTTGCGCTGTGTTCCGGCGGCGGCGGTTCGCTGTTTGAGGATGCCATCATAGCCGGGTGCGACACGTTTGTCACCGGCGACGTGGGTCACGCAAAATTTCTGACGGCACAGAACCAAGGGATTAATTTGCTCGACTGCGGGCATTTCGCGACCGAGAACATCATTGTTCCGGTTGTGGCGGAATATCTGCAAAAAGCGTTCCCGGATTTAACCGTTACCCTGTCCGGCGAGACGGCGGAACCGTTCCGATGCCTGTAGACGCGTTCGCGGTGAGCGCGCTGGCGGCGGAACTCTCCGTTTTGCTGGCGGGCGGCCGGATCGACAAGATACAAATGCCGTCCCGCTTTGAGGTGCATCTGTCCGGCAGGGGAGAGCGGGGCGGCTACCGGCTTCTGTTGTCGGCGCACCCGCAGCACGCCCGCGCGCATATAACGAAGGGGGTTTTTGAGAACCCCTCATCGCCGCCGATGTTTTGTATGTTTTTACGCAAACACCTGATCAACGGGCGCTTTGCCGGGGTTCATCAACCGTATCTGGAACGTGTATTGCACCTGCGCTGGGACACTTCCGACGAGATGGGCAACGTCTCACAAAAAACGCTGGTGATCGAGATGATCGGGCGGCACTCCAATATCATCTTGGTAGATGCGGAGGGGCGGATTTTAGATTGTCTGCGGCGCGTTGACCCCGAAATGTCGCTCCAAAGGCCGGTTCTGCCCGGTCTTTTTTACCGCGATCCGCCGGGGCAGGGGAAACTCGATCCTCTGACCGTGAGTGAGTCAGAATTTTATAAGTTGTGGGATATAAAGCCCGGCGGATACCCCGCGGATGAGTGGCTGCTTAAAACCTTTACAGCTATTCCGCCGCTGTTATGCCGCGACATTGCGGAATCTTCAGGCAATATTAACGAAATCTACGATCGCCTTCAGGACATATCAAAACGTGTAAGTGAAAACAACTTTACACCAATCATCATCAAAAGCGGCACGGACTTTTTCAGCTTGCCGCTGCTGACGGTGCCGCAGGAGGCGTATACCGGCACGTTTTCGGAGCTGATGGACGCGCTCTACACGGCAAAAGATAAAACCGAGCAGATGACGCAGCGGGCGTCCGGGCTTTCCAAGACGGCGAAGAGCAACCGGGAAAAGCTGCAGCGTAAAATCGGCTTTCTGTGTCAGGAACTGCAAGACGCGCAAAACCGGGAGCATCTGCGGGAAAAAGCCGACCTTCTGATGGCGAATCTGCATCGGGCGGAACGGGGCGCGGAGAGCGTGACGGTCGAAGACTTTTACCACGAGGGGCAGACGCTTGTCATTAAGCTCGACCCGGCAAAGTCGCAGCAGCAGAACGCCGCCGCCCTGTACAAAGCATACGCCAAAGCCAAAAACGCGGAAAGCATACTGGGCGCGCAGATTCAGAAAGCCGAGCGTGACGCGGAATATTGGGAGAGCGTTTCCGACCAGCTTTCCCGTGTGACAAACGAGCGCGATCTTGAAGAGATTCGGGAAGAGATACAGTCGCGCCCGGAAAAGAAGCAGAAAAAAGAAAAACCTGTTTCGCAGCCCACGCGGTTCCGCTCGTCCGAGGGGTTTGTTTTCCGCGCCGGGCGGAACAACCGCCAGAACGACCTGCTGACCATGCGTCTCGCGGGGAGGAACGACATTTGGCTGCATACGCAGAAAATTCCCGGCTGCCATGTCGTGATCGAAACCGGCGGCGCGGAACCGGGGGAGCAGACCGTTTACGAAGCCGCGGCAATCGCCGCGTGGTTTTCGCAGGCGCGAACCAGCCCGAAGGTACCGGTGGATTACACTTTGGTCAAATATGTCAAGAAGCCGCCGGGAGCGCGCCCGGGCATGGTGATTTACGACCGGTTCAAGACTGTTTTGGTAGAACCGGACGAGAGCTTGGTTACGCGCCTGAGGGTAGAGTGAAAGCGAGGGCGGAGCCGTCTGTTCGCCTGCGGATTACAACGGCGAAATTCTCGCTTAGATGCTGATTCTGGACGTGCCGGAAGGTGAGTATATCGTCTTCAAGCACGGTAAGTTTGAATACGAACAGGAAAAAGAAACGGTTTATAAAAGCTTCAAACGGCGATCGAATTTTTGAGTACGGTGGCACGGAGTATGTCCCCGATACTTCCCCCGAGCGCTTTTCGTACAGGATATTCGACCGGAGCATTGCAAAAAAGAGATGCTGCCTGTGAAACGAAGATAGATCACGTTGCAAAACGGCTGGGGTTGAACCTCAGCCGTTTTTCTCCTAAAACTGCCGGTATGTCTCCAAAAAGTCCCCCAAGCGTTCCATCACGTCCGCGATGACCTCCGGCTCCGGCAGATAGACCAAGCGGAAGTGATCCGGCGCTTCCCAGTGGTAACCCCGCCCGTGGGTGAGCAGTACATGCTTCTCACGCAGAAAATCCAAGACGAATTTCTCGTCGTCTTCAATCCGCAGTTTCTTGATGTCCATCTTCGGGAACATATACATCGCGGCGCGCGGCTTTACCGCGCTGAGTCCGGGAATCGAGCAAACGCCCGTGTAGGCGATCTCCCGCTGCCGGTATAAACGCCCGCCTGGCTCCAAATGGGAACGCGCGTAATGCGGATCGGCCAGCGCCGCCGGAATCACGGCCTGCGCCGGTACGTTGGAGCATAACCGCATGGATGCCAAAACGTTCAGCCCTTCCAGATAGTCGTCCATTTCCGAAGTTTGCCCGCTGAC
This sequence comes from Oscillospiraceae bacterium, assembly GCA_031271325.1. GTDB lineage: Bacteria > Bacillota > Clostridia > Oscillospirales > UBA929 > UBA929. Next base: position 1,863 of record JAISVY010000106.1, on the reverse strand, counting down.
GACCATCCAACCGCAGCGGTATCCGCAGAGCTGGTGCGATTTAGACAAGCCGTTGTATGTGATCACCGGACAATCGGGCGCGAGCGAAGCGAGGGGCGTGTGCGTTTCGCCGTCCATCAGCACCCGGTCATAGATTTCGTCGGAGAGCAGCAGCAAGTTATGTTCCCGCGCGATGTCGCATATCCCCTGCAAGATTTCGTCGGGATACACCGCGCCGGTGGGGTTGTTGGGGCTGATGACGACGATCGCTTTTGTACGCGGCGTAATCAGTTTGCGCATCGCTCCCAAGTCGGGGTTCCAATCAGCCCGCTCGTCGCAGATATAATGTACGGCTTTCCCCGCGAACAGCCGCACGGCGGCTGTCCAAAGGGGATAATCCGGAGAAGGGATCAGCACCTCGTCCCCTTCGTTCAGAAGCGCCTGCATAGACAGGCTGATCAACTCGCTCACGCCGTTTCCCGTAAAGACCCGCTCGACGTCCGCACCGGGGATGCCGATGCCGTTCTCATACGCCGCAATCGCTTCGCGTACAGGCAGCAGACCTTTGGAGTCGGAGTAGGCGGCGTTCAACTGCCGGTTTTCGCGCAGTATATCGGGAAAATTCGCCGGTGGCGCAAAGCCAAACGCGGCGGGGTTCCCGGTATTTAACTTTATGATGGGGATGCCTTGGGCTTCCATACGCCCCGCTTCGGCGGCAATCGGACCGCGTATGTCATAGGTTACATTGCGCATTCTGTTCGATCGAACCATTCTTCTAAACCTTCCTGTCGATAGGGTCACTCTGAAAGTGTCACCGCATTATATCACAGCAACACCGTTCGTTCAAGTAATTTGTCACACCCTCCACGGCTGACGTATGAATGTCTATGTTGCACAGACGAAATGCAGGGGCGGTCGGGAGCGACCGCCCGTAACCCCGTTGCCCCCTTCCACCGGAAGGGGGTGGCGGCGAATGCCGCCGGGGGATGTTCACGGCGCGCCGGGGTCGTCGCGCCCTACATGAGATGCCGCTTATTGCGCATTTTATCTGTTCATGCGTTTACCATCCACTCTCTTTTTATCCATTGTTCTCTTCTGGGCAGTTTTCAACACTTTGCTTCTTTTGTTCTAACCCCACCCCTAAACTCATAGGCTTGACCACAGGTAATTGAGAAGCTCTAAAACCCCCCGTGCTCGCCGATAGATACGTACTGTGTAGGGCGCGACGACCCCGGCGCGCCGTGAACATCCCCCGGCGGCGAATACGGGAGCGGGAGGTTTTTAGAGCGGCACAAATGGAAATGGGGTGCAAACCGTGCCGCAGCGTTTTGAGCAAGCCGTGAAAATATTGCCGCCGATCATTCGGAAGGCGGCGCTGGAGCTTCCCGAAGTGCTGCGGGCGCAAGCGGAAGAGGTACGCGTAAACTCGGGGCAAGCCGTGACGGTTGTGGCGGGGGATTGGCGCGAACTGCCGGTGACAGTGACGGCGCGGGATATGCAGCAGATACTGGAAAACGTCTCGCAAGGTTCTTTGCACACCGTGCTGGAATCTTTGCGGCATGGGTTTTTATCGCTGCCGGGCGGGCACCGTCTCGGCGTATGCGGCAGCGGCGTGATCAAAGACGGGCAAGTCTCGTTGCTGCGCGAACTGTCTTCCGTTTGTATCCGTATCGCGCGGGAACGGAAGGGGATCGCGGATAAGCTGATCCCGCAGCTGATAAAAGACGGCAGGCTTGCGCACACCCTGATCCTGTCTCCGCCGGGCGTGGGAAAAACGACTTTACTGCGGGATTTGATCCGGGTTGTCTCAGACGGCAGCGCCCCTGCGCCGCCGATGCGCGTTGCGGTGGCGGACGAGCGGGGAGAACTGGCCGCAAGCTACAA
>JAISVY010000172.1 GCA_031271325.1 Oscillospiraceae bacterium | reverse complement strand
TCATCCCGCCCGTCTTCCCGCGGTTTCGCGGGAAAGAGCTGTTTATTTGGCGTTTCGGCGGGGAAAAGCAGACTTCGGACGCCGGAGATTCCTTGGTTATCCCGATACAAACTTGGCGTTTTGCGCCAGATGGTCTGGCGGGAACGCCGGAACACATTGCCGCGCAGCGGTTTTGGGAAACAGAGGAGATACGGTTTCTCAAGACAATGTTAGGTTACTAGTAAACCAACTTGTCAACAAATCGTAAATCCGCGTAAATTCCTCTTGTATTTCCCGCTCCGTTCGTATAAAATAAGTGGGTGTGTCTGTCGATCGGTTGATTTTTACAGTGTAAGGGGAGAACCTCAAGATGAGCGCTTCAAGAGAAAAAAGAAAACGTCAGGAAACCAAATCGAACAACCCCGGCTTGTCCGCCAAGGAACAGCAGCAGCGGAAGGACAACTTCCGGCGCAGAATCGCCATTACCGTCGCCGTTGTCGTTGTGCTGGGTTTGTTTTTGCTGATCTTCACCGGCTCAGGAATTCCGCAGGCGAATTTCACGGCCATGTCGGTCGGCGGCGTAAAGGTGACCGCCGCAGAGTATGATTACTATTATTTGCTAAACCAATACCAGATCGTCTCATTATATGCCCAATACGGGCTGATTGACACGACCGTCCCTCTTAAAGAACAGCAATATTCCGAAGACCAGACATGGGCGGATTATATCGGCGAACAGACGGTTTCGGCCGTGCAGAACGCCATCGCGCTGAGCGAGCAGGCGAAAGCGGAGGGCATCGCCCTGACCGACGAAGACAAAGCAACGATCGAGTCGGATATCGCGACGCTGCAAACCACAGCGGCCAACAGCGGCATGGACACCGACAAATATCTGCGTGAAAATTTCGGCCGCGGCATGTCGTTGGACACCTACCGGACAATCGTGGAACGGGGGTATCTCGCGAGCCGCTACCAAACCGTGAAGGTCGATTCGTTTGACCGCAGCGACGAGAAGATCAACGAATATTACAACGAGAATAAAGACACATATGATAAAATCGACTACCATCTCTTCTCATTCACCATGACGCCTCCGGCGAAAGCGGAAGGGGAAGACCCGTATACCGAAGAGGAACTGGCGGACTTCAAGGCCGAGCAAAAAGCCAAAGCGGACGACATGCTCTCCCGCGTCACCACCGCAGACGCGTTCAAAGCGCTGAGTCTTGAGTTTACAGACCCTCCCGCCGATAGTGACACGACAGACGACGATACCGCAGGCGACGACACGACAGACGACGATACAACAGGCGGCGACACCGCAGACGACGATGAAGCGGAAGAAGAGGAAACCGACACCACATTCGTCAGCGTCACGGCGTCTTCGGTCACCGCGGGCGTCCTCTCGGAATATATGCTGGACGCGAGCCGCAAAGAAGGCGACAAGGCGGTGCTTGAAGATACCGCAAGCTATTATGTCGTTCTGTATCTGAAGCGCTGGCGCGACGAAGAGAAGACCGTGAACATCCGCCACATCCTGATCAGCCTTGACGATTACCCGGACGATAAAGACGGCGCCAAAGCAAAGGCAGAAGAGGTTTATCAGGAATGGAAAGACGGGGAAGCCACCGAAGATTCGTTCGTGGAGCTTGCCAAGACCAATTCCGCCGACGGCAACGCGGCGGACGGCGGCATCTATGAAAACGTCTACAAAGGGCAGATGGTGGCGCCGTTTGAGGATTGGTGCTTCGACCCCGCCCGCAAGACCGGGGACTCCGGTATCGTCGAAACCGAATACGGTTTCCATATCATGTATTTCATCAGCGACGACGACGCGAAATGGAAAACGGATGTCATCGCCGCTATGGACAACGAAGAGTACACCGCGTGGCTCGAACCGTTCCTCGCGGAAAACGAACCCCGCAAGAACTGGTTTGGCATGCTTTTTACCGGCACGGCATTGTAGGGCGCAATTTCCTCTTGAAAACCGCGCATGGGTGTGGTACACTCTAAATATCCCCTGCTTCTCGCGTGACGGGCTCATTTAAACCCACATTGTAACATCGGGATTCCTTTCTTCCACCGCTGTTTTGCAGGCCTCCCGGCGCGGCGCGCCGGATGTTGGAAGCAGTGAAGCGACGGAGAGGTTGCCCACCTGCATAGACGTGCAGGTTATAAAAGGGTTCGCACGGTCACAGCGGAGGATAACAAAAAAACAAAGCCGCCGATTCGGCGGCTTGTTTTTTTGGCTCCCTTGAAAAACTGAGGTTTTTAGAGCTCGTTAATTTCCCCATCGCCCCAAATACAGCGGGGGGATTACACCCAGCGCCATCAGGGCGATCACGGTGAGTACCGCGATCATCAGCACCATGATGGCCACCAGCATCGCGAGCAGCTTCATTTGCGCGATCTTTGCGCGCAGCGGGTTTTTCTTTAAGCCCGCCAGCACCGCCAGAACGATGATGTTTACGATGGGAACATACGAAATAAGCTCCAGCAGAAACAGCTTTTGCTCGGTAATCGCGCTCTCCGCTTTTTTGGGTTCGGCGGGAGGGGGGGGATACGGCGCGGGCTGCACCGGCGGATCAAACGGCGAGTACCGAAATGTTTCTGTGTCCGTTTGCGAAGGCTCCCGGTCCTCCGCTCCGTAAAGAGCCGCTGCCGGGTCAAACAGAGGCTGCTCGCCGACCGGCTCAAGCGGCGGCGGCGGTTCATGCGGCGTTTCGGAAACCGGTTCCGGCGGCAGTTCGTTTTCCGGCGGCGGGTTCATTTCGGGAACGGCCGAAACGGCTTTTCCGCAGTGGTGACAGAATTGGAACCCGTCCAGCAGACGGTTCCCGCAAGATGGGCATTGCATGGTGATCCCCTTTTCATCGGTTTGTATGTTAGGGCTTGTTGAACAACGCGGCTGTCACGCTTCACAACTTTTTTCGACCAGCAAATTTAGAATTTTTCACTTTGATTTCTGTGAAACAAAGTTCCAAAATTCTGAATTTGACAACTCGCGCCTGCGGCGCTTCGGGTCGAAAAGGCGTTGTTCAGCAGCTCCTATGTACCGCCTATTTTACCCTATAAATTCCCGCCTGCATAGAGCTTTTTGAAAGTTTTATGAAAAACATTTGACAATTGACGAAATATTGGTTAGAATATGCTTGGTAGCTTGTCCCCAAGAATCGCCAGAGAGGCTGTGCTGACATGAAAAAAGATAACAGGGTCATCGATGTGCTGGAGAAGATGCGCGTCATCAAAAAAACCGAGGACGATTTGGACTTCGAACCGATGACGGAGACCTACGAAGCGCCTCAGCCGGAACCGGAGAGGGCTGCCGCCGCTCCGCCGGTGTATACCCCTGTGCCGGAAACGCCCTACGGCATCGAGAACAAGGACAGCAGCCTCTTCTGGGAAGAACCCAATACCGCCGACCGCTACCTTGACATGGATCAGCTTTACGGCACCTTCCATATGAAAACCAGCGGAATCGACACCATCTACCTGATCGAATCCTACATCAGCACCCTGCCCGAAACCCTCCCGGCGGAACTGCGCCGCTCGATCATTCTAAAGATCATCAACGCCTCCGGCTTTGATTTTGACCAGTTGCTGAACGACGGCATCGACCGCGTGTCTCAGCTCAACGATTATTCCGCTAAATTCGCGAGCCGCACCGAAGAGATCGTCGAACGCCACAATGTGGAAATCGACGCGCTGGAGCGCCAAATCCAGCAGATTCGCGAGGCGATCAACGAACGCAAAAACCTGCACAAACGCCAATTCCTCACCATTGAAAGCGAGGCACAGCGTCTGAAAGACGTTTTGGATTTCATCACCAAGTAGGGTTTACAAAATCCCCCCATTAGCGGGGGATTCTTACAAGGAGGGTAAAGCATGGGCAGATATAAGCTGACCGGGCGCGGCTGGGCGCTGATCGTGATTGCCTGCCTGCTGCTGAGCACCGGCGCTTACGCGCTCGTATCCTCCTTCGGCGGGGACGCGCCGCCGCCCAACGGCACCACCCCCTCCAATCCGCAATTAAGCGTCGTTCCGTCGCCGGGTACGCCATCCGCGGATACGCCCGACCCGCTGCCCGACCCCAGTCCGTCGCTCGAGCCGCCGCCTGAGCCGCCGGAAAACAGCCCTTCGGCAGAACCGCCCGCCGATCCGTCGCTGCCTCCCGAGTTGCCGGCCGATCCGTCCGAAGCTCCGCCGGAACCGCCCGTTCCGTCGCCGATTGACATCCCCGACCCGTCGCAGCCGCCGCCCGATCCCAACCCGCCGCCCGACCCGTCTCCTGAGGAAATCCCGTCACCGCCGATAGAAGCCGTTTCTCCCGAAACGGCGTGGTACGCCAAGACCGACGCGGTGATGTTCCTCTTCGACAGCGCCGAGCCGTCGGAGAGCCGCGAACGGATTCTGGCAGCGCTGGACAATCTGATACCGCCGCCCGGCGATTTAGTCGGTTACATCGTCGTCGTGGAGGCGTACGTTTCCGAAGACGAGACGACGGAAGGTCTTGCGCAGCAGCGGGCGGATTTTGTGGCCGAAATATTGCAGCACGATTTGGGCATCCCCGCGGCGCAGATACGCGTTCAGGCCGGTGAGAGCGCCGACGGCGACGAGGCTTGGCGGCAGAGAGCGGACGTGTATTTCCTGTATGTCGGGAATAAATAAGACACGGCGGCTTAGCCGCCGTGTTGTTGGTAACGGAGGAAGAATATGATTCAACTCAAAGATACCCCCATGCGTTTCCAAAACGGTGTGTTGGGCGAAGGCGCGGGCGCGCGCGAAATGACGATGGCGGCGGCGATTCTCTCCGCGCACAACACGTCCGGCGGCGATGCCCTGAAAATCAGGTTTGACGCGATGGCTTCGCACGACATCACCTATGTCGGCATCATCCAGACCGCGCGAGCCAGCGGTATGACAGCCTTTCCGCTTCCCTACGTGCTGACCAACTGCCACAACTCCCTCTGCGCCGTCGGAGGCACTGTCAACGAGGACGACCATGTCTTCGGCTTCTCCGCCGCGCAAAAATACGGCGGCGAGTACGTACCGGCGCATCAGGCGGTCATCCACCAGTACATGCGCGAACGCTATGCCGCGCCGGGGAAGATGATTCTCTGCTCGGACAGCCATACCCGCTACGGCGCGTTCGGTACGCTGGCCGTCGGCGAAGGCGGCCCGGAACTCGCGAAGCAGCTGCTCGGCAAAACATGGGACATATCCCGCCCGGAGGTCGTGGCGGTGTACCTCACCGGTAAGCCGGCTCCCGGCGTCGGACCGCAGGACGTGGCTTTGGCGCTGATCCGGGCGGTGTTCCGCAACGGGTTTGTGAAGAATAAGATTTTGGAGTTTATCGGTCCCGGTATTGCGTCGCTCCCGATGGATTTCCGCAGCGGAATCGACGTGATGACGACCGAAACCACTTGCCTCTCCAGCGTTTGGGCGACCGACGGCGTTGTGCGGGATACGCTTGCAGCGCTCGGTCGTCCGGCCGAAACCGCCGATCTGTCCCCCGGCGAAGGCGCGGGGTATGACGGCGCGGTGCTGCTCGACCTCTCCGCCGTTGAGCCGATGATCGCGCTGCCGTTCCACCCGAGCAACGCGTATCCCATCCGCGAATTCAACGAAAACGCCGCCGAGCTGTTACGCGGCGTGGAAAAAGAAGCGGAAGCGCTTTGGGGGTTCCGCACAGACTTGATCGGGAAGCTGAGCGGCAGCCGGCTTCGTGTCGATCAAGGCGTTGTCGCAGGCTGCGCGGGCGGTCTCGCGCAGAACATACGCGCCATGCGCGGCATCCTGAAGAACGCGCCGGCTTTCCCGCTCTCAGTGTACCCCGCGTCACAGCCGATGATGCTGGAACTGACGCGGGACGGTACGCTTTCCGACCTGATCGCCGCCGGGGTTTCGGTTCGTTCGGCGTTCTGCGGTCCGTGCTTCGGGGCGGGCGACGTGCCGTCTTCCGGCGGTTTCTCAATCCGCCACACCACCCGGAACTTTGTCAACCGCGAAGGTTCCAAGCCGGGTGAGGGGCAGAGCGCCTTCGTCGCGCTGATGGACACCCGTTCGATCGCCGCCACCGCCGCGAACGAAGGCTTCCTGACCGCGGCAGACATTGCCGACGGCGAGGCTCCGCCTCTCCGGTTCGACCCCGCGCCGTATACCGCGCGGGTTTATTGCGGAGTCGGGAAACCCCTCCCCGAAACCAAGCTGGTGATGGGACCGGGGATTGCCGATTGGCCGGAGATGGCTCCGCTGCCCGAAAGCCTCACGCTGACCGTCGCCTCCGCGCTGTATGACGCGGTGACGACGACCGACGAGCTGATTCCGTCCGGCGAAACGTCGTCTTACCGTTCCAACCCCTTGAAGCTGGCATCGTACACCCTCTCGCGCCGCGACCCCGGCTATGTCGAACGCTGCCGCTCCATCGGTTACGGGAGCGCCGTCGTCGCGCTTCGCCCCGGCGACGGTTCGGCGCGGGAGCAGGCTGCTTCCTGTCAGCGTGTGTTGGGCGGCATCGCGAACATCGCGCTTGCCTATGCCACCAAGCGCTACCGTTCCAATTTAATCAACTGGGGAATGCTGCCGCTTGAATGGCCGGAACTGGAAAACGAACACCCCGCCATCGGGGATACGTTTGAGATACCGGGTATCCGCGCCGCCGTGGAAGCCGCTTCCGAAGAGATCCCCGCCGTCTGGACGCACGCGGGGCAAACGCGTGAGGTTACGCTGCGCTTGCCGGGTCTGACCGAAGAGGAACGCAAGACGATTCTCGCGGGCTGCTTGATGAACCTGCGATGAGCGCTCCTTCCGGCGGCGAAAAAACACCCGGCACGGTAAAACGGCTCTGGCAGATTTTTTCCACGATGTTTGTCGTCGGGCTGTTTACGTTCGGGGGCGGGCTTTCGATGATCCCGCAGATGCAGCGCGTGTTTGTCAGCAAACGCGGCTGGATCGGCGAGGAAGAGATTGTGGATACCTTCGCTGTGGCGCAGTCACTGCCCGGCGTGATCGCGAGCAACGCCGCCGTGATCATCGGGTACCGGCTCGCCGGTATCGCCGGGGCGCTGGCGGCGGCTCTGGGCGTTGTGTTGCCGTCTTTTTTGGTTTTGATGCTGGTTACCGTCTTTTACACGCGGTTTATTACGAATCCCGCGCTGATCGGCGCGATGCGCGGGATCCGCGCGGCTGTCGCGGCGCTGCTCTTTTACACCGTGTGGGGGCTGCGCCGCGCCTCACTGCTCGGCGTGACCGACGCTCTGCTCTGTGTGGCTTCGGCGGCGCTGGTTTTGTTTTTGCGTGTGAACCCGGTGTGGGTGATTCTGGGCGGCGCCGCGTTCGGTGCCGGGCGGGCGGTTGCGCGCGCGCGAAACAGGACGGTGGGTTAGGATGGCGCTGATCGGGTTATACGGTATCTTCCTCAAGATCGGCTTTTTTACGGTTGGCGGCGGGATGGCGATGCTGCCGCTGATACAGAAGGAGCTGGTATCCCGCGGTCTGATGACGCTGACCGAAACGGTCGATATGGTCGCCCTTTCGCAGATGACGCCGGGACCGTTCGCCATCAACGCCGCCACCTTCGCCGGGATGAAACTGTACGGTGCCGCCGGAGCGGCGGTCGCGACGCTGGGCGTGATCACGCCGTCGGCCGTGCTGGCAACACTGGTCGCGAAGTTTTTTATCGCGTATTCAAAAAAAAGCGCCGTCGCCGATACGATGTCCGCCGTCCGCCCGGTTGTGATGGGGCTGATCCTCGCGGCGGCGCTCGACATCGGGTACCAATCGGTACTGCGGGGCGGGGCGGGCGGAACGGTCGATGTTCCGGTGCTGGTGATGGCGTGTATCGGGCTGGCGCTGCTGCTGGCGGTTAAAAAACTCAGCCCGATTCTGCTGATTGCCGTCTGCGGCATCGCCGGCGCGGTGTTTTTACAGCCGAAATAAACCTCTCTCCCGGCGAAAGGGAGAGAGGGGATACATGTAATATTTTAGCGGTACGCTCAAGGGGGCGTGCCGCTAAAACTACCCTTTCATGTCCTCCCACTGTTCCTGCGTAATTAAGACCTGACGGGGCTTGCTGCCTTCGAACGGACCTACGATGCCGCGCTCCTCCATCTCGTCCATCAGGCGGGCGGCGCGGGCGTAGCCCAGCTTCAGGCGGCGCTGTAAATACGATGTGGAACCCTGCCCCGACTCGATGATCGCCTCAATCGCGGCGGGCAGCATCGGGTCGGCGGCTTCTTCGGGCACCGCGCCGCCGCTCCCGCCGTATGGCGCTCCCTCGCCGGCGCTTTTGTTATCCAGGAAAGCCAGCATGTCGGGGGAATAGTTCGGCTCGGCGTCGCCCCGGATGTAGCTGACCACCCGCTCGACCTCTTCGCTGGAGACAAAACAGCCCTGTACGCGCAGCGGCTTGGGCGCGTTCATCGGCAGGTAGAGCATATCGCCGCGCCCCACCAGTTTTTCCGCGCCGCCGGTGTCGAGGATGATGCGGCTGTCGAGGTTCGCCTTGACCGCGAACGCGATCCGCGAGGGCGTGTTGGCTTTGATAATCCCGGTGACGACCTTCGCCTCCGGCCGCTGGGTCGCGAGAATCAGGTGCACGCCGCAGGCGCGCGCCTTTTGGGCGATGCGGGCAACCGCCGTCTCCACCTCTTTGCGCGCCACCATCATCAGGTCGGCCATTTCGTCGATGATCACGACGATGCGCGGCATAGGCACACCGTCCGCCTCCCGCGATACCTCTTCGTTGTAGGCGATGATGTCGCGCTTGCCGCGCTGCATCAGCAGACCGTAACGCTTGTCCATCTCGGCGACCGCCCACTCCAGCGCCTCCGCCGCCCGCTTCGGCTCGGTGACGACGGGAGAGAGCAGGTGCGGAATGCCGTTGTAGATACCCAACTCCACCATCTTCGGATCGACCATGATGAACCGCAGTTCCTCCGGCGTCGCTTTATAGAGCATCGAGGTGATCAGCGTATTCATGCAGACCGATTTGCCCGAACCGGTCGTGCCGGCGATCAGCAGATGGGTCAGCTTCGCGATGTCGGCGACGATGTTCTGCCCCGTGATGTCGCGCCCGAGCACAAACGAAGTCGGGCTTTCCATCGCCGAAAACTCCGGCGAATCAATCAGCTCACGGATATAGACGGTGGATACCAGTTTGTTCGGCACTTCCACGCCGACGGAATTGACCTTGTTCGGTACCGGCGCGATGTTCACGCCCACCGCGCCCAGCGCCAGCGCGATGTCGTCGGAGCGGGAGGTGATGGTGGCGAGCTTCACGCCCGGTTCCGGTTCGATTTCGTATCGCGTGACCGACGGACCCCGCGTCACCTGAATGATCGAAGCGCCGATGCCAAAGCTCTGGAGCGCCGAAAGCAGGCGGTCGCCGTTGGATTTCAGCTCTTCGGAGGCGTCTGCGATCTGCCCCGGCTTTGTGGCGGTTAGCAGCGCGACCGGCGGGCGGCGGTACGGTTCGGGCGACTCGGGCAGCGCGGAGATGGTGATCTCCGCGACCGGCTTGACGACCGGCGTGTCCGGGAACCCGTCCCTAACGGGCGGGGGCGGCGCGGGGTCGGGCACCATCAGCGGCGCGGCATCCTCCACCGGAAAACGGGGCGGCTCTTTCGGCTTCATCTTGACCGGCGCGCCGATCGGCGGATCCAGCACAAGCTCCGCCGGAGCCTTCACGCCTTCGGCGCGGTCGCGCAGGATTCCCACCGGCGGCGCGGCTTCCGGCTCGGAACCGGGGCCGACATAGACGGGGATGTCGAACGGAGCGCGTTTGCCCGGTTTTTCGGTTTTTTCTTCCCGCGCGGTTTCTTTGGGGGGACGGGCGCTGCTAACGGCGGGCGCCGCCGGCGGTTCCGGCTCGTAAACCGCCTTCCGGCGGCCGCGGAGCGCGTCTACAATCGCGACAGGGCTTAAGCGCAGGAACGCCATGACGCAAGCCGCCATCCCGATGATCAGCAGGGTGGCGGTGACCGGAGCGGACAGACCGCCGCGCAGCCCGTCGGCGATGTATTTCATGACAGGCTTTTGCTCGTCCTGTAAATAGGTTTTGTACAGCTCAACCAGCAGCCCGAACAGCGCCGGGACGGTGAACACGCAAATCACGCGTAAAACCACCGGCTTTCCCCGGTGAAACAGCAGTACGGCCGATGCCGTCAGGCTCGCGAACGGAAGTAACCAAAAGCCCGCGCCGAGTATGAAATCGAACCCCGAACGCAACCCGTTGATCAGCCACGCCTGCGCCCCGAAAAGAGAGAAGAGGGTAAACACCGACAGCAGAAAACAAACCAACGCGCCGATTTCACGGCGTATCGGTTTTTTGGCTGCTGTGTTTGTTTTCTTTCGTGCGGGCATGAGCAATTCCCTCAATTGCAGGGGACGCAGCCCTCGGCGTCCCGCTTTTTATGTGAGCGTAAAGTTCAGTATCACTGTTATTACGCCAGCCGCGAGGCAATAGTAAACAAACGCGCCGAATTTCCCGCGTTTCGCCATCCGTTTCAACAGCGCGATCGAGAAGTACGCCGTCACGAACGCCGCCAGCACACCGGGCAGGTAGACGGCAAACTCGCCGAGCTTTACCTCTTCGGAAAACGCGACGATGAGTTTCAAAAGCGTCGCGCCCAAGATCGCGGGGATACTCAGCAAGAACGAGAATTTCAGGGCGAACTGGCGGTCAAAATCCCGCATGATACCGGCGGAGATCGTCGCGCCGGAGCGGGAAAGCCCGGGAATCACGGCGACCGCTTGGATCAGCCCGACAGCCGCGGCGTCGGAAACGCGGGCGGTTTTTTCGGTTTTTTTACCCGGCTTCGCTCTGTCCGCGATAAAGAGCAAAACCCCGGTACCGATCAGCGCCAAGCCGACAAACCACAATTGATCTGAGAGTTTCGCCACTTGTCCCTGCAGAACCGCTCCGACGATCATCGGCAGCGTCGCGATCAGCAGCAGCAGAATCAGCCGCCGGGAGGGGCGCTTCGCCTCGTCGCCGCGTCCCTGTTCGGAAAAGAGGGAAACAAACCCGCGCCACAGCTCCGCGATGTCTTTATGGAAAGCGATGAAAACGGCGCAGAGTGAGCCCATGTGCAGCAGAACCTCGTAAAACTGAGGGTTTTCCGCGAGTATTGACCCTGTCGCGTACTCATATATGTTGCGGAAGATCGCCAAGTGCCCCGAACTGGAGATGGGCAGAAATTCGGTCGCGCCCTGCACCAGCCCCAATAGAATGGAAACCCACAAATTCAAACGGATTCACCGCCCCGCTATAGAATGTGTCACTTGCCCGCCCGCGGGCAATCGGGACAATCGCCCTGTGTACATGCCCTAATCTATGCGGGCGTATACAGCATCTATGCCTATTTGCGCGAACCGGCGGCACATCCGGGAAGCCTTATTTATTTAGTTTTCTGCGCTCGCGCTCCATGACGAAGATGCGGGAGATTAAGAAGTCTTTTTCCCTCTCGTCTTTGAACAGGAACCGCAGCCCGACGTGATATTTCATCGGCAATACGCTGTCATGGTCTTCAAAGCAGCGCCGAACCTCGCACTGATATGTAATATTGGCCATCTTGTCGCCGATAGGCAGTTGAACGGTCAGCCGGTCGCCCGTGTTAAACCGTGTTTTGGATACGACCGACGTACCGCCCCCGCTGATGTCGCTGACAATCACCGGCATCTTGACAGTCTCTCCGCTCTCCGCGTCGGTGTATACAATCCGCCCGTCCAGCAGGCATTCCAAACGGAAGTCCTGACGGCGCTGGGTGCGCTTGAACTCCCCTACCCGGTTCAGCAGCACATAGGACAGGCTGCCTTTGTTTAAGCGCTGCAACACGACGCCTTCAAAGCTAATGATCGCGCTTTTCACGTAGCATTGCAGATCCAGTTTCTGATTGATTTGCAGGGGATATATCATCATGCCTTGCATGGGCGCGGTGATCAGCAGCCGCGTGCCTTCGGTAAAACCTTCCAGCGTGGCCAGCAGTTTTACGCGTTCCCCGCCTTCTTTTTCCGGCTCCACAAAGACATCCAGCTTCATCCCTACGGTCAATTCCGCCATACACGTGTCTCCCGCTATAACACTTTATTCTTTGCCCGGCTTGAGGCACCCGACCGGAGCTTTAGAAACCAACGGCGCACCGAGAGCGGTGCGCATCACGCCCTGTTCACATGCGCTCGAACCGTTCGCCTGGCGGCGAACACGAGGTTTTTAGAGCTTCTTAATCGTGGCACTCTAAAAACCTCCCGCTCCGGCTTGCGATGCCGCAGCATAGCTGCCTGTTCGCAAGCGCTCCGCTCGTTCGCCTGGCGGCGAACACGAGGTTTTTAGAGCTTCTTAATTTAGAAAATCTTTCAGCTTTTTCGAGCGGCTCGGGTGGCGCAGCTTACGCAGCGCTTTCGCCTCGATCTGGCGTATCCGTTCGCGTGTGACGTTGAACTCGCGCCCCACTTCCTCAAGGGTGCGGGTGCGCCCGTCCTCAATGCCGAAACGCAGTTTGAGCACCTTTTCCTCGCGCGGCGTGAGCGAACCGAGCACCGAGACAAGCTGTTCCTTCAGCAGCGTGAACGAAGCTGCCTCAGCCGGTTCGGACGCGTCCTCGTCGGGAATGAAGTCGCCCAAATGGCTGTCTTCTTCCTCACCGATCGGGGTTTCGAGACTGACCGGTTCCTGCGCGATCTTCATGATCTCGCGCACTTTGTCTACGCTCATGCCCATCTCGATCGAGATCTCTTCCGGCGACGGGTCGTGCCCCAGCTCTTGCAGGAGCTGCCGCGAGACGCGGATGACTTTGTTGATCGTCTCGACCATGTGTACGGGGATGCGGATGGTACGCGCCTGATCGGCAATCGCGCGGGTGATCGCCTGCCGGATCCACCATGTGGCATAGGTGGAAAACTTATACCCCTTTGAGTAGTCGAACTTTTCAACGGCTTTGATAAGCCCGAGATTGCCCTCCTGAATCAAATCGAGGAAGAGCATCCCGCGCCCGACATAACGCTTGGCAATCGACACGACAAGGCGGAGGTTCGCTTCGGCGAGCTTGACCCGCGCTTCTTCGTCGTTTTCAAACATCCGCTGCGCGAGCGTGATCTCCTCGTCGGCGGTCAGCAGCGGCACCTTGCCGATTTCCTTGAGGTACATCCGAACCGGATCGTCGATATTGAACCCTTCGGCCAGAACTTCCGGGTCTTCCAACTCTTCCGGCGGGATCTCCTCCACCTCGTCCAGGTCGGGAAGCGGGTCGGGTTGCGTGTCGCCTAAGTCTTCGTCTACTTGGATTTCGATATCCATGCTCTCCAGCTGATCGTACAGCCGGTCGATCTGATCGGAATCGATCTCCATTTCCTCCAGAGCGTCGGCCAGCTCTTTGGTGGAGATTTTGCCGCGCTTACGCCATTGTTCTACCAGACCGCTGATTTTTTCTTCCTGATTCACGACCCGTCCCTCGTTTCCTTCGGTGTTTTTGTATCTTTATACCGTTTGTATTTCGCCATGACGTCCCCCGCGGCCAGCAGAGCGCGTTCTTTGATTCTGCGCTCACAGTCTTTCAGCGCGGCCGCGTCGTTATCCAGCCCCTCGTGCTCCGCCATCAGCTTCGCGTAAAGACGCGCCGTGCCGGCGGACATGGTGTGAGGCGGGGTCTCGCGCGCCAGAAACAGCTGCCTTGTCTCCTCGTTGGTGAAGTCCGCCGCCGACAGCTCCGTTTCCAGCTCGGGACGGCGAAATAAAATCGCGAGCGCTTTTTCTTCCGCCAGCGGCGCGCTGTTCTGCTGCCGCCTCGGGCGAAGCGTCTGGGCTTGCTCCGCTTTTTCCGCGCCCCTGCGCCGTTTCGCCACGGCGATGTCCACGTCTTTCAAAACAGCTTTTTCGCTGATGCCGAGCCTCTTCGCCACCCGCGAACCGTAGACGAACCGTTCGCCCTGCGTCGGCAACCCGGCCAGCAGCAGGGTGGCTTCGCGCAAATACTCCAGCTTTTCCGCGTCGCTGTCCGGCGGGTGTTTGCCCTCGATCAGCGAGAGGCGGTACTCGGTGTGGTTGGAGGAATCCATTATCAGTTTATCGAACGCGCCGCTTCCGTATGCCCGTATGAATTCATCGGGGTCTTTCGCGCCGCGCAGACGCAGTACGCGAACCTTCACCCCGGCGGCTTCCAGCAGGGAGGACGCTTTGCCGGTGGCGTTCTGCCCGGCCGCGTCGGCGTCGTACGCCAATACCGTTTCGGATACGTGGCGGGCGATCAGGCGCGCCTGCATATCGGTCAGAGCCGTGCCGCACGTCGCGACGGCGTTGTCATAGCCCGCTTGGTGCAGCATGAACACGTCTACGTTCCCCTCGCAGAGGATCCAAAAGGGTTTCTCGCTCTTGCGCGCCAGATGCGCCGCGTAGAGGACGCCGCGCTTTTGGTACACCGGCGATTCGGCGCTGTTTTTATACTTCGCCGCCGCTTCGCCGCTCAGCGCGCGCCCGGAAAACCCGATGACCTGACCGCGCAGATCGAAGATGGGGAACATCAGCCTGTCGCGGAACGCGTCATAAAGACCGCCCTTTTGCCCCCGGGACGCAAGCCCCGCGTGGAACAGCTCATCGTTACTGACGCCTCGCGCGCCCAGCGCCATCATCAAGCCGTCCCAGCGGTCGGGCGCGTACCCCAGCCCGAAACGCCGCGCAAACGCGGGAGACATCCCCCGGCCGCGCATATACTCTGCGCAGCGTTCGCCCTCGCCGCTCAGGGTTTCGTAGTACCAGCGCGCCGCCATCCGGTTGACTTCCAGCAGGCGCTCCCGCTTAACTTTGAAAGCGCCGTCGTCCTCTTCCGGTACGGCCAAGCCCAAACGCGCCGCCAAAAAACGCACGGCATCGGCAAACTCAAGATTCTCGGCCCGCATCACGAACTGGATAGGACCGCCTCCCGCCTGACAGCCGAAGCAGTAAAACAGCCCGCTCTCCGGCGTTACGGTGAACGAAGGGGTCTTTTCGCTGTGGAAGGGGCAGCGGGCAAACCAGCGTGTCCCGCGCCGAACCGGCTGAGTATAATTCGATACGAGCGCGATCATGTCGGTCTTGACCGTCAACTCGTCCAAGAAGCGTTCGGGAAAGCCCATCTTTACCGCTCCAAGCGACCTCTGAAACCTCTCCGCCTCGGCACACAGCAGGATGATTGGGGTTTACCGGACAGCGGCGCTGTCACGCTTCGTAACTTTTTTCGGCCGGCACTGCCCGCGCCTGCGGCGCGTCGGGCCGAAAAAGAGTTGTTCGGCAGCTCATAATCATCTTGTTTCTGCGTGTTCGTTACGCTGCGGAAATTTCCAGAATGCCCTTATATTTACCATAAATCCCAGCGGATATACGGTTTTACCGCTCTGCCTCACCCGCTCCGTTCGTTCGCCCGGCGGCAAACAAAGAGGTTTAGAGCTTCCCGTTCATACGACCTTCCACCCCTGCGGGATAAAGGTCTCCACACATTTCGTCTCGAAAAAACGGTCGGTCATGCCGGCTATGTAATCGCATACGGCGCGTTCATGTCCGTCACCGTCCTCCTCGGCAATCCGCCGCAGGGTTTCGGGCACATCATCATACCGCCGGAGGAAATGCTCGAACAACCGCCCGATGCATTCGGGCACTTTGGTCTCTTCCCCTTTGGCATTCGGGTTGAAGTACACATTGTCGTACATAAACGTCCGCAACTCGTCCATCGCTTCCCCGCGGGTCTTGGAGAGACGCACTTGCCCGGCGGCGCGGCTTTCCGCCACGAGGTCGTTGACCAGGGTATTGATGCGGTCTTTCGGCGTGTCGCCAAGCTCTTTGCGCAGCGCCGCCGGCACGTCGGTCAGCGACAGCAAGCCGCCGCGTACGGCGTCGTCCATGTCGTGGCTCAGGTAGGCGATGCGGTCGGCGTAACGCACCAGCATCCCTTCCTGTGTCTGTGAAGGAACCTGACCGGAATGGTGCAGGATCCCTTCGCGTACCTCGTCCGACAGGTTCAGCCCCGCGCCGTCCTTCTCCAGCCGTTCCACAACACGCAAGCTCTGCGTATTGTGAGAGAAGGGGATGACGGTATCCAACGCCCGTTCGCCGGCGTGACCGAAGGGGGGGTGCCCCAGATCATGACCGAGCGCGATCGCCTCGGTGAGGTCTTCGTCGAGCGACAGCGCGCGCGCCATTGTGCGGGCAATCCGGGAGACTTCCAGCGCGTGGGTCATGCGGGTGCGGTAATGGTCGCCCTCCGGCATTAAGAACACCTGCGTCTTGTGCATCAGCCGCCGGAAGGACTTGGAATGCACGATCCGGTCGGCGTCGCGCTGATAGCGGTTGCGGAGGTCGTCCATTTGTGTCACTCTAAAAACCTCCCGCATTAACAGTGAACAACGAACAGATAACAGATAACAGTTTAGAACGAGAGAAACAGTCTAACTATCTGACTGCTAATTGTACACTGCAACCTGTTAACTGCCATGAGGCGAGCGGACTTGTAGGGGAGGCGTTATGCCTCCCGACATCTGCCGTCGGGGGATGTTCACGGCGCGCCGGGGTCGTCGCGCCCTACACAGGGGCGGTATGTATCTAGCGGCGAACATGAGGTTTTTAGAGCTTCTCATTTGTGTCACTCCTCACGCGAGATACAGTTCGCGCACACACTCCGGTACGGAAGCGCCGGACGAGAGTTCCCGCAGCGCGGCGCAAAATTCCTCCCAGGATTCGCCGGGAACCAAAAAGCGGATCACAACGTCGGCGCCAAAATCGGAGGAAACGTCCCGCGAGAAAAAACGTTCCAAAAGACGCATCGCCGAATCGTAGAGCGCGTAAGGAACCGCGGCGGCTCCCTCGCGCCACAGACGCATTTCGGCAACCCCCGCCGCATCGGCCGCCGCCGAAGCGGCGCGGCTGTAAGCCCGCACCAAACCGCCGGCGCCAAGCAGCGTTCCGCCGAAATAACGGGTGACCACCAACGCCGCGTCCAGCACCTCCCGCCGCGTCAGCACCTCTAAAACAGGAGCGCCCGCCGTGCCGGAAGGCTCGCCGTCGTCGGAAGCCCGCGTCACGCCGCCGCGCAGGCGGTAGGCGAATACGTTGTGCGACGCGCCGGGGTGCGTTTTGCGCACGTTCGCCAGAAACTCTTTTGCCGCGTCCTCACCGCTCACCGGCGCGCAAACGCCGATAAAGCGGCTTCCGCGTTCGGTAAACTCAGCCCGGCCTTGCCCGGCAAGCGTTACATAGGGTTTCATCGCGAAACGGCGCGCCGAGGGGATCGCCGGCCTGTGAGATTACAGGTTTCTCGATGACAGCAAACAAGCCACGCGACGCGCGGCTTGCCTGATTCCCGCGCTATGCCGGGTAATGGGAATATGGAAACTCCGCGCTCCGGTTTGTGACGCCGCGCCGGGAACACCTGCCTGCAAGCGCTCCGCCCGTTTTCCTGCGGCGAAAAAGGAGTTTCAGAGCGCCTACGCCCTTCCAAATTTCCGGTTGAAGCGATCCACGCGCCCGCCGGTATCCACCAGCTTTTGTTTGCCGGTGAAAAAGGGGTGGCATTTGGAGCAGATTTCCACGCGGATGTTCTCCCGCGTCGAGCCTGTCTCGATCACCTCGCCGCATGCGCAGCGGATGGTGGTCTGCTTATAATTGGGATGGATGCCGTCTTTCAATGTGTTTCACCTCCGGGGACATTTATACACAGTACAGCTAATCATACCATACGGGCGGTAATTATGCAACCGGAATTTTTAAGTTTTTTTGGCAGGGCGCGAGCAGGGTGCGGAAAGGGGGAATGTGTCAGGTAACCACGAAAGATGGTGTGTCATATACTGGCATTAAGGGTAGTTGCGACCCTCTCAATATTCGAAAGGAGACTGTGTAAAAATGTCATGCTGCAACAATAACAAACCGAAAGAAACACCAATGAAAATCTACAGTTTTACACCCGCGCCGTGCGGCTGCGGGCAAGCTGTGGTATGCGGCTGCCCGGGGCCGCAGGGACCGACCGGACCGGCGGGGTCAATGACCCCCACCGCGTTCGATCCCTCAAAATCGTCTGCCTACACACAGGGGCAAGTCATCGTTATGCCCGACGGAACAATTTATGTCGTCAATAAGAACAGTCCCACAGGCACACCGGGCAGTTCGCCCGATTACACGGCAATCGCCGGCGGCACCTCCTCTTCCTCTGTTTTCGATCCGTCAAAAACCGGCTCGTATAAGCAGGGGCAGCTGGTGGTTTATAACGGAGCGCTCTATGTCGTCGGCAAAGACAATCCGGCCGGTACGCCGGGCAGCTCGCCCGACTATACGGCGATTACCGGCGGAGGCGGCGGCGGAGTAGGTCCCACCGGACCTATGGGTCCGACAGGACCCGCAGGGTCCGGCGGCGGCGGAGTGGGTCCCACCGGTCCCGCCGGCGCGACGGGTCCCACAGGCACAAGCAGCGTTATCCCGACCTTTAACTTTCCCGACAGGGGCAACTACAAAGCCGGGCAAATGGTCGTCAGCAACGGCATTGTTTACGTCGCGAACGTAGACGCGCCCACCGGATTGCCCGTAAACTCGCCCGACTGGACACCGCTTGACAACAGCAGCGGCCGTCCCGGGCGCGGACTCACCGACGTAGCACCGCCGTATAACCCGATTGACGCGGTGTCATATCAGCCGGGGCAGCTGGTAACCAACAACGGCCAGTTGTTCCAAGTTATCAAGGCTTCGCCCAGCGGAACACCGGGCAGCTCCCCCGACTATATGAACCTGAGCGGCACAGGGCCGACCGGAGCCACCGGCGCGGCGGGCTTGGCGGCCGCGACAATCTTCAACGCAGGCAACGCCAGCAGCTACCAGCCCGGTCAGATTGTGATCGGTCCCGACGGCGCGCCTTATATCGTCCTGAAGCCCAGCCCCTCCGGCACTCCCGGAAGCTCGCCCGACTTCAGACCTCTCACAGGCGGCATCGGTCCCGTAGGTCCCGCGGGCGCTACCGGCGCCACCGGGCAGTGCTGCACAGGACCCACAGGAGCAACGGGCGCGGCGGCGTCGGTTACATACGACCCGACGAAGTCCGGTACCTATCAGAAAGATCAAATTGTGTATTACAACGGCGACCTTTATGTAGCCAATTCAAACAGCCCGACCGGAACGCCCGGAACCGCCGGCTCCGGCTATACCCAGCTCACCAGCAGCAGCCGTGTCGGCCGTGACGTCGGCGGCGCAACAGTACCGGCGTATAACCCCGTAGACGCCGCTTCGTATATACCGGGACAGCTGGTTACGTACAGAGGGCAGCTGTATCAAGTGCTGAACACACCGGCCACCGGAACGCCGGACAGCTCCCCCAACTACCGGAATCTGAGCGGCACAGGTCCGACCGGACCTACCGGCGCGGCGGGCGCAACCGGAGCGGGCATCACAGGTCCCACCGGACCCACCGGCGCGGCGGTTGCAACGACGTTTAACCCCAACAACACCTCTACCTATCAGCCGGGTCAGATCATCATGGGACCCGACGGCAAGCCGTATGTCGTCACCCAGCCTAACCCAACCGGAACGCCGGGTCAGCCGGGTTCCACCGGCTACACCTCTCTCGCCGGCACCACCGGTCCCACCGGACCCACCGGCGCGGCGGTCGCAACAACGTTTAACCCCAACAACACCTCCACCTATCAGCCGGGTCAGATCATCATGGGACCCGACGGCAAGCCGTACGTCGTCACCCAGCCTAACCCAACCGGAACCCCGGGTCAGCCGGGTTCCACCGGGTACACCTCTCTCGCCGGCACCACCGGGCCCACCGGACCCACCGGCGCAGCCACGGCGACGCCGTACGACCCGAACAACACGTCCAACCTCGTACCCGGTCAGATTGTGACCGTCACCGGACCTTCGGGAGCCACGGCGTATGTCGTAACATTCCCGCGTTCTTAGCTACCATATTTTCAGTTTAGGTCTTCGCTCGCACAAACGAGCGAGAAAGAGTTCATGTGAAAATGCACATTCGGCATCACGGGTCGAGCGAAGTTTGCTGACGAACAGCGAAGTTGTGCGTGTGGTGAGCGCTCAAGAATCGACAGGGACTCTGACGATCAGCGCCTGCTGGTCGACAGTGATCTCGGCGTGCTGTGTGCGTCCAAGAACGTCGCCGTCCACTTGTGCCAGAGTAGGGCGGCGCAAGTTGATGACTGCTTTCGTCCCTTGCAGCTGTTCGACTTGCGAGGCCACGGGCACCGATGTCTGCGAAGAAGTGTCGTCGGAGAGGAGATTGCCCTGCCGGGCTGGCTTGCGTGTGATCGTCTGCTGAACCACATTCCTGAAGAGATCTGCCCATCCGATGATGCCGCCGTTCGTGTCGAGCATCGCAAAATCTAGCAGTCCGTCGTCGTAGACTGCGGTCGGCATCAACGAGAGACCTGGGATCTCGCCGCAATTACCGGCGAGGAAAGACCGAAGCGCAACGTCGTCTAAATGGGTGACCGTCCCATTTTTCGAGTAGATATCGATATCCGCCTTCAATTTCGTGTTGAGAAGGGTTTTCATGCCGCCAAGGAAGTAAGCGAACCATCCGATGTTTTTTTTCAGCTGCGGATCCGTCGCGTCTATCATCTGCGCATCGAATCCGACGCCGCCGATGATGAGGAAACAATGGCGGTGTTCAGGATCTTTCGAGTCAAGGAGAGCCATGCGCCCGACGTCGACTCGTCGAGCCCCGCGTGAGATCGCGACTTGGAGTGCCGCGTCGATGTCGCCGAGGGGGATGCCGATATTGCGTGCGAAGAGATTTGCGGTCCCAATCGGGATGATTCCGAATATACGGTCTGTTCCGGCCATGGCGCTTGCGGCGGTACGCACAGTTCCATCGCCTCCGACGGCGATAACGGCTTGGATTCCCGCGGCAAGTGCCTCACGTGCGCACGCGGCACCGTCTTTGTCGAGTTTCGTGTCGATGATGAGTGGTTTCTCGAGGCCTCTTTCGGTAAAGAAATCGTAGATTCTCTGCCTTATCTTCTCGGCGTTCGGCTTCGAGGGATTGAGTATGAAAGCGTAGTTTTTATTGTCTTCCTCGCGCTGGTTGATCTGTTCCATCTTTTTCGAGCGCCTGTAGGCGTTGACGCCCAGCGAGATCGAGACTGCAAGCAAGATGGCGACGATAATCGAGAGAACGACAACGAGCCAAACTGGAACCATCATATTTATCATTATCGGATTTATGAGGATTTTTTGCCTGTGTATGAAACATTGTGCAAAGAAATATCACAACTATACGATGATTCGGCAGTTATACGATGACTTGGCAGTGCACTCGTATTGCACAAAGGCTGTGTGTATGTCTCTGCATGTCTCTTTATATGAAGTCGAAATGATTGGGTACTTTTAAGACATGCTTGATATCCAATTTATCCG
>JAISVY010000140.1 GCA_031271325.1 Oscillospiraceae bacterium | reverse complement strand
CCGACGGTTTACCCCAGTACTTCGCGCAGAATGGACAACCCCTCGGCAATCTCCGCGCCGGACACGGTCAGCGGCGGCAGCAGCCGCACGGCGTCGCTCCCCGCGTACAGGCAGACAAGACCATGTGCGAGAAGCTCCTTTACATACGCTTTGGGGTCGCCTTCCACCGCGATTCCGATCATCAGCCCCAGCCCGCGCGTCCCGTGAACCTTCGGGGAACCGAACGCCTCAATCCCGTCCCGCAGCAGTTTGCCCTTGCGCGGCACATCTTCTATAACGCCCGATAGGATGTCCAGCGCAGCCAGCGCGGCGGCGCATCCAAGCGGCGTTCCGCCGAAGGTGGCGCCGTGCAGACCCGGCGCGAACACGCCTTTGGCTTTTTCTCCGAGGATGAAGCCGCCGAGCGGGAAGCCGCCCGCTACCCCTTTGGCAAACGAGATGCCGTCGGGCAGGACGCCGTGCTGCTGGTATCCAAACCATGTGCCGCACCGGGCGATACCGGTCTGCACCTCATCGAAGAGCAGCAGCCAGTCCCGCTCGGCGCACAGTTTCGCGACGGCCTGTACATAATCTTTATCCAGCGGGTATACGCCGCCTTCGCCCTGCACCGCTTCCAGCAGCACGGCGCACACATCCCCGCCCTGCGCCTCCAGCGCGCCGAGGTCGTTGGGATCGACGTGAACAAACCCCGGCGTCAGCGGCAGGAAATGCTTGTGGAACGATTCCTGCCCGGTCGCGGCCAGCGTGGTGTGGGTCCGTCCGTGGAAAGAGCGGTTCAAAGTGATTACAATATGTCGATTATTGTCGTATTTATCCGCGCTGTATTTGCGCGCGGCTTTAATAAGCCCTTCATTTGCCTCCGCGCCGGAGTTCGCGAAGAAGACGGCGTTCAGTCCCGAAAGCTCGCAGAGCTTTTGCGCCAGCAAGCCGCCCGGCTCGGTGTAGTAGAGGTTTGAGGTGTGCGTAAGCGTCCCCGCCTGCGCCGCGACCGCCGCGACCCATTTGGGGTGCGCGTGACCGATGCTGTTGACGCCGATACCGGAGGAGAAGTCCAGATATTTTTTCCCCGTGTCGTCGAACAGGTACGACCCCTCGCCCCGCGCGAAACAGACATCGTACCGCGCGTAGGTGGGGAGAACATGGTTGTCGTAAAGCGTTTTCGTTTCGGTGAAGTTCATGGCGCGCGCCTCCTTATGTTATTTAACTCAAATCCCAGACCGCCAGCTCTTTATATGGGTCGCCCTCGGCGAGTATGAGCCGGTTGCTTCGGCCGCCGAAGGGGGTAAAGTGCCGTACCGCCGTTTCAAACGCCGCATGCAGTTCACTTTCGCCCATTTGGGTTGCCAGCGTTGTATGCGGAACCCATTGGTAAGGTAAGTAATGCCCATAATCCCCGGCTTCCGCGAGGGGACTGATCAGCCGGTTCAGCTTGACGCAGAAATCTTGCAGATATTCGCTCAGCACCGGGGCGGCAAAGAGAACCTGCGGCGGAAACGCGCCAAGCGACACCCAAATGAGTTCCCCCGCCGCAAAAAGAGAGCGGTTTTCGTCTATAACGGTCTTCACATCATCGGGGCGTTCGGCGCAAAAAGACGAAACGGTAACATGCGGCGGAATACCTGCGTCGATCATATACCGGTTCGCGCCGCGCTCAGCAACAGCTCGCGTCACCGCGTCAAACCGTTTCTCCGTCTCCCTGTCAAAGCGGAGCACGAAATAGTAAGTCACGTCATCGCCCCCAACGGTTCAAAATTAATAAAAATCGTTTCCGCGTCTCAATTGTCCATTGCACATTGTACATTGTCAATTGTCCGTCATCCTTGCACGATCTGCGTGCCCACGCCGTCGTCGGTCAGCATTTCGACCAGCAGCGAATGCGGGGTGCGCCCGTCGAGGATAACGGCGCGGTTCACGCCGCTTTCCAGCGCGCTGACACAGCAATCCACCTTGGGGATCATCCCTTTACTGACCGTGCCGTCGCCGACCAGCACACGCAGTTCGCTCAGCTTGATTTCCGGTATCAGCGTGGCCGGATCGTTTGCGTTGCGGAGGATACCCGGCACATCGGTCAGCAGGAAGAGTTTTTCGGCCTTCAGCTCCACCGAGAGCTTCGCCGCCGCGATGTCGGCGTTGATGTTGTAAGCGGTGTCGGCGTCGGAGCCTTGGGCGACGGTGGAGATGACCGGGATATAGCCGTTGTCGAGCGCCATGGTGACCGGCGCGGGATTGACCTTTGCGATGTCCCCGACGAAGCCTAATTCGGGCGAGCGCTTCCCGGCGAGGAATAAGCCGCCGTCCTGCCCGGACAGACCGATGGCTTTCCCGCCGCGCCGGTTGATCTGGGAGACGAGGTTTTTATTGACCTTGCCGCTGAGCACCATCTGTACAACATCCATCGTCTCTTCGTCGGTAACCCGCTGCCCGTTGACAAAACGCGAATTCTTGCCCAAACGCGCGAGCAGCGCGTTGATTTCGGGACCGCCGCCGTGTACCAGAACCAGCCGGATACCAACCAGGGAAAGCAAAATTACGTCGTCGATGATCGCTTCGCGCAGCTCGGCTTTCTCCATCGCCGCTCCGCCATATTTCACCACCACGGTTTTCCGGTAATACTGCCGGATATACGGCATCGCTTCGGTCAGAATTTTTACCCGTTTACTGCCTGTCATATTCTCTTTCTCCTGTCACACTTCACGCCCGCCCCGCTCGTCCGCCTTGCGGCGAACAAGCTGCCCGGGCGGCGAAGCAGCTCATGTCCGATATTTCCCGTTAATCTCAACGTACTTCTCGGTCAGATCGCAGCCGAACGCCTCGGCTTCAAATACGCCGTCGTGTACGTCAACCAAAATTTGCACTTCCTCGCGCTGCAGGATGCGTTTCGCGTCGTCCTCGTTGAACGGCAGCCCCGAACCTTCCTGACAAACCCGGATCGATTCGCCGCCGGAGACGAACGAAATATCCACCAGTTCCGGCTTAAACGGAGCTTTGCTGTAACCCATCGCGCATATCTCGCGCCCCCAGTTGGCATCCGC
>JAISVY010000103.1 GCA_031271325.1 Oscillospiraceae bacterium | reverse complement strand
GATTTATCTGTGATAAAATTACCAACGGTTGACGCGCGGGAAGTTGGTCAGGCTCTCCGGACCGTCGGAACGCAGTACGACGGTGTCCTCTATGCGGGTGCCGCCCACGCCCGGCTCCATCAGGGTGATTTCGAAGCAGAAGGTCTGGTTCACTTGAAGCACGTCATCGCTGTCCGGACCGATGGTGGGGATTTCCTCTTCCGGATCCATACCGGTGGAGTGCGCGCAGCCGCGCCCTTCGCCCGCGAAATGCACATATCCGGCTTCCCTCATCACACGGTTGGCGGCCACGTCGGCCTCTTTGCCGGTCATGCCGGGGCGCAGCGCCGCCATGCCTTCCTCCCATGCCTGCAAGCAGGTGTCAAGCAGCTTTTCCTGCGCGGAGGACATCTCGCCGTAGCCGATGCCGCGCGCCATATCCGAGGAGTAGTCGTTGAACCGGCAGCCGATGTCCACCAGAATGGTTTCGCCCTTGGTGATCACCTTGTCGGTGGGATAGGCGAGGAACCACTGCTCCGCGTTGATCCCGGACTGCACCATAATATCGAAGGATTTGCTGTCCGCGCCGAGACGGAACATCTCCGCCATCGCCTGCCGCACGACTTCCCGCTCGGTCAGGCCGGTTTCGCTCGCCAGCAGTTCCTTGATTCTCCACAGACCCTTGTCGGCCAGTTCGCCGGCAACCTTCATGTTGCGGATTTCGCGCTCGCTCTTGACAGACTTCAATGTTTCGATCAGCATGGTTTTTTCCAGCTTGGCATTTCCGATATTGGCCATGATCGTCTCATAGAACTCCAGGGCGCAGTATTTCGAGCCGGAGAGTCCCAGCTTCGCGCCCGGATGCTTTGAGGCAAAGTCCCTGACCGTGTTTCCCAGTTCCTGACGGATACCGCGGGTGTCGGCGAGCCATGTCTTGTCGGAGGCGTAGCCCACAAGGCTGCCCTCGGCAAACAGGATCGGGTCGCCGGACAGCGGCACATAGACCATAGCGGGGTAAGGGAAGACCCCGTCAAACGCGCGGTAATCGGAAAGCCAGCGCACGTTGCTCATACGCGCGGAATCGGAGTAGACCAGCAGCCCGTCCAGACCTTCCTGCTGCATCTTTTGTTTGGTACGCGCCACGCGGTCTTGGTATTCGCTGACCGGGATGGTTTGCAGTACGTCTTCGTAACCCATTGTTTTTGCTCCTTTCACGTATTTTGGTTTATGGCGGGGTTTAGAAGTTCTCTTTTAAGTAAGCGTCTACGGTTTCGGCGGTGACAAGCTCATAGGTGAGGATGATGCGTTTTTCGATGGTTTCGCCTTTAGCCAGTTTGTACGCGGCCGCCATCGCTTCGTGAGTATCGGAGTTGTTGGTGATGGTGAGCTTGAACGGGCCGCCTTTTTTGATTTCCAGCGCGGCGTCTTCCTGCCCGTCCATCGAGATGATCTGGATTTCGCTCTCGCGGCCTGCGTCTTGGATCGCTTCGAGGCAGCCCATCGCCATCTCGTCGTTTTCGCAGTAGACAAGGTCAATGTCGCTGTTCGCCTGAAGGATGTTGGTCATCGCTTGGTTCGCGTCGAGGCGCAGCCAGTCGGCGGCCTGCTCCACGATCACCTTGATGCCGGGATAATCGGTGACTTTGCTGTTCCAGCCGTTGTAACGGTTGAGCGAGTTGGTGGACTCGACGACGCCGCGGATCATGACGACATTGCCTTCGCCGCCCAGCAGGGTGTTGGCGTATTCGGCCGCCGCGATGCCCATCTCCACTTCGTCGGTGGAGACAAAGGAGTTGTAATAGTTCATGGCTTCCTCGCCTTCGGTGGCGCAGCCGGAAGCGGCGATGATCAGCGGGATACCGGCTTCATAGACTTCCCGGTAGGCGGGGTAGATCGCGGTGCCGGACAGGGAGGACACGATGATGACATCGCAGCCCTGCTGGATAAGGGACTCAATGTTGGTGATTTCCGTTTGCACGTCGCCGTCGCCTTCGACGATGATCGGCTCGACGTCGGGGTAATCCTTGACCGCTTCCTTAAAGGAATCGACCATGGCAATGCGGAACGGGTGGTTCATAACGCACTGGGAGAAACCGATTTTGAATTTCTCACCGGCGGGCTTGGCATCGTTGCCCGGGTTGGGGTTGTCGTTGTTTGCCGACGGGCTTCCGCAAGCCGCGAGAGACAGGGACAGCGCCAGGACAAGTAGCAGTGCGAATAGACGTTTCATGGTTTTTTCTCCTTTCGTATTGCGCCGGTTTATCTCCGTTGCCCGCAGATTGACCGGCATTTATTTAGTCCGGGAATCCCGGTCTAAATCTCTTTTACAAGCAGCCTGCGCTTGCTTGTTACCTCACGCGAGACAATCAGCGAGGTGACGAGAATCATCACACCGGTGACAATCGGCTGAGCGTCCGTGTTGATGTTCATCAGGTTCATCAGGTTGTTGATCATACAGACGACCATCGTTCCGACGAAGGTGCCCACGATGCCGCCCTTGCCGCCCGCCATGCTGATTCCGCCGATGACGCAAATGGTGATTGCCGTCATTTCATAAGACTGACCGGAACGCGGCTCCCCGATGCCGATCCGCGCCGCGATCAACAGACCCGACAGCGCCGCGAGCAGCGCGCTGATCATATAGACCGCGATCTTCACGCCCTCCGCGTTGACGCCGAACAGCTTGGCCGTCTCTTCGCCGCCGCCCACCGCGTAGACATGCCTGCCGAAGCGCGTACGGTTCAGAATCAGCGCCGCAACTAAAAACGCCGCCGCTACATACCAGATGCCGTTTTGTACTCCGAACAGCTTTCCTTTGATGATCTGTTTGAACCCGTCATACACGGTTCCGGTCAGCGGGCCTCCGCCGGTAAACAGGAAGGTCGCCGCCCGCATAATCATCATCATGGCAAGCGTCGCCATAAACGGCTCGATGCGGAACTTTGTGATCAGCAGCCCGTTGACAACGCCGCATGTGAGCCCGATTGCGATCACCGCGAGCAGTATCAGCGGCAGGCTCACGTTCTCGAGCGCCATTTTCGCGCTGACAACGCTGGCAAACGCCAAAACCGAGCCGATGGAGAGGTCAATCCCCCCGACGATCAGCACAAAGGTCATACCGATGCCGATAAACGCGGACTCTACGGCATATTGGATGATGTTGGCAAAGTTGCTGACCCTGAAAAAGCTGTCGGACAGCTGCGCGCCGATGATAATCAGCACAACCAGCATCGCAACCGGCAATTGCTTGGAAATTTCAATCTTTTTCATGACACATGCCTCTCCAACGCGTATTGTAAAATCAACTCCTGCGTAGCTTCTTCCTTAGAGAGCGCCGCGGTGAGCGCGCCGCCGGAAAAGACGAGCACCCGGTCGCACATGCCGAGCAGCTCCGGCATTTCGGTCGTAAACAAGATGATGGCAAGCCCCTGTTCGGCAAAGCTGTTGATCTGCCGGTATATCTCCGATTTCGCGCCGACATCCACGCCGCGGGTAGGTTCCTCTAAAATCAACACTTTGTGGCTGCCGATTGTCCAGCGTCCCAGCATCACCTTCTGCTGATTCCCCCCGCTCAGTTCGGCGGGGCGTTCGTGCAGTCCGCGCGTCTTGACGGTCAGGCGCTCAATTGTCTCTTGGCTTTGGGAGCGCTCGAAGCGGCTTTTGAGGATCGAGCGCTTGCTGAACAGGCTGTCCAACGCGCCCGCCGTGATATTGCTGACCAGGTTTTGGTTGAGGAACAGCCCTTGCGTCTTGCGGTCTTCGGGCAGGAACGCGATGCCGTTGCGGATGCTTTCGGCGGGGTTTTTGATCTCAAGCCGCTGCCCGCCGCAAGTAATCTCCCCGCTGGGTCTGCCGCACAGGCCAAAGAGCGTCTTGGTGACGGCGTTTGCGCCGGACGCCTCCAGCCCCGCGAACCCCAGAACCTCTCCCTTGCGCAGCGTAAAGGAGATATTCTTAAAATGCCTGCCCAAAGACAGGTTCTTTACCTCCAGCACGGCTTCCCCGACCGACGACCGGCGCGCGGGATACAGGGCGTTGAGTTCCCGCCCGATCATCAGCGGAATCAGTCGTTCCTCGCTGCATTCCTCCCCGTCCAGCGTCGCGATCAGCTTTCCGTCGCGCAGCACCGACACGCGGTCTGCCAGCGAGAACACCTCGTTCATCCGGTGGGAGATATAGATGATCGTCACGCCGTGGTTTTTCAGGTCGTCAATCATGTGGAACAGGGCTTGCATTTCCTCCGCGTTGAGGTTGGCCGTCGGTTCGTCCATAATAACCACCGACGCCTTCTGGCTGACGGCGCGGGCGATCTCGACCATTTTGCGCGTTGAGACGGGCAGTTCCCGCATTTTCGCGGCGGTGTCGATTTTCAGCCCCAAACGCCCGACCAATTCCTTCGCGCCGCGCCTGAGCTTTTTGCGGTCAACGACAAACGTACCGGGGTAACGCGGTTCGCGCCGCAGGAAGATGTTCTCCGCCACCGTCATTTCGGGGATTTCTTGAATTTCCTGGAAGAGGGTGCTGATACCCGCCATTTGCGCGTCGCTCGGAGCCGCGAACTTCACAGGGTTTCCGTTTAGCAGCAGTGTGCCCTTGTCCGCCCGGTAGACGCCCGAGATGATCTTGATCAGCGTCGATTTCCCCGCCCCGTTTTCGCCCACCAGCGCGTGAAGCTCGCCGCGCCGGAAGGAAAGGCTCACGTCGTCAAGAACGGTGTTGCCGGAAAAGACCTTGCTGACGCCCTGAAGCTCAAACACGTTATCCATCTTTGCCGACTTCCTTTCTCTTCTTGCCAAAGAGTTTCCCTTTCGATGAAATCAAAACCGCCATCAGGATGATAAAGCCTTGAATCAATTGCTGGATATAGGAAGTCACCCCGATTAACGGGAACAGGTTGGACAAAATGCCGTACAGCAGCGCGCCCAAAAGCGTACCGATCACGCTTCCCTTGCCGCCCGCGAGCGACGCGCCGCCCACCACCACTGCCGCGATGGCGTTCAGCTCCATCCCGGTCGCGCCGCCGTGCGTCGTCGTCGGCTGAAACGCCCCGATTCTCGCGACAGAAAGCAGTCCGCTCACCGTAGCGAACAAAGCGCACAGGATATAGGCCATCACCTTAATCCGCCGCACGTTCGTGCCCGAATAGTGCGCCGCTGTCTGGTTGGAACCGGTTATGTACAGCCGGCGGCCAAAGGTGGTCTTTTTCATCACGAAGAACGCGGCCGCGACCAGAATCGCCATCACCACCACCGGCACCGGAACAAACCCGATATACCCCGCGCCAATCTTCATGAACGCGTCCGGCACATCCCCGGAAATGCTGGCTCCTCCCGTCGTCACCAGCACGATGCCCTGCATGATCTGCTTGGTCACCAGCGTGACGACAAAGGGCTGCAGCCGCCCATACGTGACGATGAGTCCGTTGACCAGCCCCACGGTAAGACCGACAGCCAGCACCACGGGAATCATGACCCCCACCGGTACGCCCCTGACCATCATGATAATCGAGACCATGCCGACAATCTGCACCGTCGCCCCGATCGAGAGGTCAATACCCCCGATCAGGATGACAAAATACATCCCGATGGCGGCAATGGCGGTGTAGGCGGTCTGCCGAAGGAGGTTGAGCAGGTTGTTCGGTGTCAGGAAGACCGGCGACAGGAATTGCGAGACAAAAAAGATGACAACAATCAGCAGCGCGATCGCAATCTCGTTCTTATATTCTTTTCCCCAAATCGTCAGCCTCTTTTTTGAAAAGGCCTTTGGCAGTATAGATTTCAATGTCGCCATAACGCACCCTTCCCGGCATCATTGCAAGTCGGTAATACCCTTTGCTTTCTCCACTTTCAGTGTAATCCCCCGCGGCCGGTTATTCAACCTGAACAATTTCATATTGGGTGTCATTTCTTCGGCTTTCTGTTTTTTTTACGCCAAATTCAATCGCCGCAGGCGCGGGCTGTCAAATGGGTCACTCTAAAAACCTCCCGCTCCGGCTTGCGATGCCGCGGCATAGCCGCCTGTTCGCAAGCGCTCCGCTCGTTCGCCTAACGGCGAACACGAGGTTTTTAGAGCTTCTCAAATGGGTCACTCTAAAAATCCCCCCATATTCGCCCGGCGGCGAACATGGGGGGATTTTGTGACCGTATTTTACGTTACCAGCAGCCCGATTTGATAAACCCCGGCGGCGATGACCCACGCGAGCCCGGTTTGGTATACCATGACGGTTAAAACGCCGCGTATACCCGCGCCTTTGCCGAATTCGCGGCTAACCGCCGTGACCGCCGCCACACAGGGGGTATACAGCAGGGTGAAAACCAAAAAGCTCAGCGCGGAGAGCGGGGTGAACATCGCTTGCAGCGCGTTTTCCAAGTCGGCGGCGCCCGTGCCGGTCAGCACGCCCAACGTGCTGATCACCGCTTCTTTGGCGATAAAACCTGTAATCAGTCCGGTTGAAACGCGCCAGTCGGCAAACCCCAGCGGGCGGAAGATCACGCTGATTCCGCGCCCAACCGACGCTAAAATGCTGTCCGCGCTGTCGCTTACAACATTGAGGCGCAGGTCGAACGTTTGCAGCACCCAGATCACGAGCGACGCCATAAAAATCACGGTAAACGCCCGCCGGATATAGCTCCATGCTTTGTTCCACATCAGCAGCAGCACCGACTTCAGCGACGGGGCGCGGTAGTTGGGCAACTCCATCACAAACGGCACCGGCGCTCCGCGATACACCGTTTTCTTCATGATAAACGCGGAGAGCAACCCCAGCAGCACGCCGAACAGATACAGCCCGATCATCACAAACGCCTGATACTTCGTAAAAAACGCGGCGGTGAACAACGCGTAAATCGGCAGCTTCGCGCTGCAGCTCATAAACGGCGTGAGCAGGATGGTCATCTTCCGGTCACGCTCGCCGGCCAGCGTTCTGGTCGCCATAATCGCCGGCACCGAACAGCCGAACCCCATCAGCATCGGCACAAAGCTGCGCCCGGAAAGCCCCACGGCGCGCAGCGGCTTATCCATCACAAACGCGACCCTCGCCATGTAGCCGCTGTCTTCCAGCAGGGAGAGCAAGAAAAACAGCGTGACGATGATCGGGACAAACCCCAGCACCGCGCCCACCCCGGCGAAAACGCCGTCGAGAACAAACGAATGGATGACGGGGTTCAGCCCATAAGAGGTCAGCGCGTTGTCCGCCATGCTCCCGAGCGCGTCGATACCGCCAGTCACCAAATCGCTCAACCCGCTGCCGATGACATTGAACGTGAGCCAAAAAACCGCCAGCATGATGCCGAGGAATACCGGGATCGCCAAAAACTTGTGCGTCAGCACTGCATCCAGCCGGATGCTGCGCCGGTATTCGCGGCTCTCCTTGGTCTTCACCACGCATTCGCGGCACAACGCTTCGATGAATTGATACCGCATGTCCGCCATCGCCGCTTCCCTGTCGGTATCCAACTCGGTTTCCATTTCCCGCACGGCGTGTTCGATCATATCGGTTTCGTTTTCGGTCAGAGCGAGACGTTCTTGAATCGGGTCGTTCCCTTCGATCAGCTTGGTGGCCGCGAAACGCGGGGAGGTACCCAGACGCAGGGCGTGGTCTTCGATCAGGTGCGCCACCGCGTGAATCGCCCTGTGAATCGCGCCGGAACAGAAGTCCACGCGTTCCGGTTTGCGTTGGCGCTGAACGGTATCCGCCGCCACACGCATAAGTTCGCTCAACCCCTCTTTCTTCACCGCCGAAATCGGGACGACCGGAATCCCAAGGGCTTCGCTCATCCGCGCGATATCGACGCTGCCTTTGTTGGCTAGCACCTCGTCCATCATATTCAGCGCCAAAACCATCGGGATTTGCAGCTCGATCAACTGAAGGGTGAGGTATAAATTTCGCTCGATATTGGTCGCGTCCACGATATTGATAACGCCGTCCGGCTTCTGCGTCAACAGGAAGTCGCGGGTGATCATCTCTTCCCCGCTGTACGGCGACAGAGAGTAGATGCCCGGCAGATCGACGACGGACATGTCTTTTTGCCCGGTGACCTCGCCGACCTTCTGCTCCACCGTCACGCCCGGGAAATTCCCCACGTGCTGGTTCGCGCCGGTCAGCTGGTTAAAAAGTGTGGTCTTCCCGCTGTTTTGGTTCCCCGCCAACGCAAACATCATAACGGTTCCACCCCAATCTGCGCGGCGTCTTCCAACCGCAATGTCAGCAGATACCCCCGCAGCAGCAGCTCGATCGGGTCGCCCATCGGCGCGGCTTTCCTGACCGTGAGCGTCGTGTGCGGCGTGATGCCCATTTCCAACAGCCGCCGCCTGAGCGCCTTTTCACCGCCGACCGCAATTACACGCCCGCTCTCCCCGACCTTGAGTTCGCGCAGTGTCATATGTAATTCACCCTTTCGGTTAGTCTTGTCTAACTTGCTATAGGTTAGCATAGACTAACCGTGTTGTCAAGGGGAATTTTGTTGCGGCGGAGAGGGGGATGTGAAAAAGCACCGCGCCGATTCGCGCGATGCTTAAAATATTTTTTGCGTATCAGGCAGTTATCCTTTTTCGCTCTCTTTGAATACGCCGAAGTTCGGTCAGTGTTTCTTGCATATCCAGCCGCAGCTGCCCGGTTGCGTTTTGCATCCCAATCTCCAAACCTCCGACGGCATCCTCGTAGGGGATACGGTCGTCATACCCGGCAGGAGATTCATCAGAGTATCGCACGCGATTCATTAAATCTGTCATCAGCATTTATAGCTCCCCTTTCGAATAAATGTAACCAAATTCCTGAGCATTTTGAGTTAACCACTCATCTACCTCATTGCCCATTATGTCAAAAAGTTTGACTTGGTATTCCGTTCCTGTTAAGTCGAGCTGCCTCTCATTCATCAAATGTGCCGCATGTATATAAGAACCAATATTTTCTTCCTTCATAACATTCGCAATTGAACGGTTGATTTCTCCTTCGCCCTCTTTTAAGCTGAAAACGATTCCCTTTGGTGTACTTACACGGACTTCGCGCAATCGATCTCTAATAAACCGCAGAATATCTTCTTGTGTGAAGCATCGGCCACTCGGATGATTATGTGTAAATATATTGCCTTCAAACAACGGTAAATCCGCTTCCGGCGTACTGATGTAATGCGCACCGCCATGGTATTCTTTCAAGACCACCCCGTTGCGGGATATCAGAGTGCCAACCTCGTAATCAAGACCTTTTTTTGCCTCCTCAACAGTTCGCAGCAAAGATTCAATCTCAATAAAACTTGCTGTACCCTGCTCGCAATTGTCCATGTTTCCACCGCCTACGGTTTTATTATACCCATCTGCGTCTTTACTGTCAAACGAATTTTATTCTAACGCGGCTTTACAACCCGCGCTCCCGCTTCCCCGCTTCCCCTCTTTTTGGTTCATCTGTATAATCTATTGCGGCGGAGAGGGGGATGTGGTATACTGGGAGCGGAATCACCGCGAAAGTGGGCGAGGATTTGAAGGGACACGAGTCTGCGGAAAACTATCTGGAAACCATCTATATGCTGACCCAAAGCGGGTTGCCAATCCGTTCTATCGACGTTGCCAACGAGCTGGAGTATTCCAAGCCCAGCGT
>JAISVY010000119.1 GCA_031271325.1 Oscillospiraceae bacterium | reverse complement strand
ACGGCGGCTGTCTGCGTTTCGCGCCGCGCCTGCCTTCCCGCTGGAAACGCCTGCGTTTTTCGCTGACGTGGCAGGGACGGGGGTTGGAAGTGGATATGAACCGTGAACAAACCCGCTTTACCCTGAAACAGGGCGAGCCGATGGAAGCGCTGATCTATGGCAAGCTCTGCGGCATCGGCGCGGAAGGGCTGAACGTCCCGGTCATGTGATACCCTTTCTTTTGCGAAAAGGGAATTGTGTCACTCTAAAAACCTCCCGCTCCGGCTTGCGATGCCGCGGCACAGCCGCCTGTTCGCAAGCCCTCCGCTCGTTCGCCTGACGGCGAACATGAGGTTTTTAGAGCTTCTTAATTGAGACGCTCTGAAAACCCATCTTTTCCTTCGGCGAAGCCGAACGAAAGCGTCATGAGGAGAAATAATGGATATCTGGACATTTACGCAGGACGGCTACCGTGAGGAGGACATTGTCACAAACGGAAACCGCTTTCTGGTCGGCAACGGCTATATGGGATTTCGCGGCACAATGGACGAATGGGGACGGCGGCAGATGGCCGCCGTCTGCTTGGCTGGGGTATACGACCAAAACGGCGATCGGTGGAGGGAACCGGTCAACGCGCCGAACGGCTTGTTCGCGCGGCTGACGGTCAATGGCGCCGATATGGCGCTGGGCGCGGAAAAACCGCTGGAGCACCGCCAAACAATTGACTTCCGGCGGGGTGTCCACAAGCGCGACACCCTCTTTGAACCGGTGCGGATTCAAAGCGAGCGTTTCGCCTCGATGGCGGAGCCCCACCTGCTCCGCTCCCGGCTGACGCTCACCTTCCGCCAGGACGCCGAAGCCGAGCTTCTGTGCGGCATCGACACCGACCTGTGGGACATCAACGGTCCGCACCTGTTTGACTACACATATAAAACAAGCCCGTTTCTGCTGACCGAAGCCCGCACGGGCGAGCTGAACATCCCGGTAGCCGCCGCGCAGAACGCGTCGGCGGATTTCCCCTGCGAGGAAACACGGGAAGCGGCGGAAACCGGCGTGTTCCGCCGCCTCCGCTTCAACGCCGCGGCGGGGCAAACGTATACCATAACGCTGGCAGCCTGCGTGTTTACCGGGCTGGACGGTCCGAACCCTGGAGAACGGGCGCAAGCGCTCTGCGGGCAGACGCGCGGCTTCGCGGAGGACTTGACCGCCCACGAAGCGGCATGGGAAGCGGTCTGGAGCGCGAGCGCCGTGGAGCTTCACGGCGGCGGCGGGGAAGCCGCCCGCTCGCTGAACGCCAGCCTCTACCACCTGCACAGCATCGCCCCGCGCCACGCGCAAAGCCTGTCCGTTCCGGCGCGCGGGCTGTCGGGGCAGACATACAAAGGCGCGGTGTTTTGGGATTCGGAGATCTTTTTGTTTCCGGTTTTTGTCCACACGGAGCCGGAACTGGCCAAAACCCTTTTGCGCTACCGGATTGATACCCTGCCCGGCGCGCTCCGCAAAGCGGCTGAATACGGCTATCGCGGGGCGTTTTATCCGTGGGAAAGCCAGGAGGGCGGCGCGGAGGGCTGTACCGATTACAACGTGACCGACGTCTTCACCCACCGCCCGGTACGCACCTATTTCCGCGACAAGCAAATCCATATCAGCGGCGACATCGCTTATGCCCTTTGGAAATATTATGAGATCACCGGCGACGACAGCCTGATGCGGGAAGGCGGTGCCGAGGTGATTCTGCAATGCGCGCGTTTCTACCTCTCCCGCGCCCATCGCCGCGCCGACTGTGACAAGACCGAGCTGCTGGACGTCATCGGCCCCGACGAGTACCACGAGCGTGTCAATAACAACGCCTTCACCAACCAGATGGCGGCGCACTGCATGTCGTGCGCGATCGCGCTGGCGGACGCCGACACGGATTTTGCCCGGGCGCTGATACAAAAGCTGGATTATGACGCCGACCTCGCCCTCCTGAGAGAAATCGAACCCAAGCTGCGCCCTGTCTTTGCCGAAGGGGCGCTGATTGAGCAGTTCGACGGGTATTTTTCCCTGGAGGACGCGTCCCTCGCAGCCGTGCGGAGCCGGGTGCTGGACGAGCGGGAATATTGGGGCACCAACCACGGCGTGGCGGCGCATACCCAAATCATCAAACAAGCCGACGTCGTCGCGCTGACGGCGCTCTTCCCGTCCCTCTTCTCCGACCAAACGGTTGAGCGCAACTGGCGCTATTACGAGCCGCGCACAGAGCACGGCTCCAGCCTGTCGGCCTGTATGTACGCGCTGACGGCCTGCCGCTTCCGCCGCCCCGATCTGGCGTGGGAACACTTTGTCAAAACCGCGTCGATCGACCTGTCCGGCGGGGGCAAGCACTGGGCGGGCGAAATCTATATCGGCGGCACCCACCCGGCGGCAAACGGCGGCGCGTGGATGATCGCCGCGCTTGGCTTTGCCGGACTGTCGGTACGGAACGGCGAGATTACGCTGAACCCCTGTCTGCCCGAACAGATTGAAACCCTGCGATTCCCGGTCTGCGCCCGCGGCAAGCGGGTCACCGTCACGGTCACCCGTCAGGGGTGGACACTGGAATAGCACAATCCCCCGCCTCGAAGTTGAGACGGGGGATCTTTGCAAGTGATCTGTTATGTCACTCTAAAAACCTCCCGCTCCGGCTTGAAAACGAAGCGTGAACCCGCCTCGCAGGGAGACTTGGAACCCGAAGGCATAGCGAGCCTGCGAGCGTAGCCGGAGGGTGAAAGACGACCGCCCGCGAGGCGAGGTGAACGTGACACTGCACCAGAGGCGCCTGTTCGCAAGCGCTCCGCTCGTTCGCCTAGCGGCGAACATGAGGTTTTTAGAGCTTCTTTATTCAAAGACCATAATCTCCCCCGCCTGCGAACCGGCACCGGTGGTGCCCGATTCGGCGGCTGTGTTGGAGGAGAAGACCAAACGGATAAACTGCGCCTCTGCGGCGTCGAAATCCACCCGGACGGCGTTGCCCGTTTCGGGGTCGAAGGCGTAGCTCGCTTCAGGGACAATCGTTTCAAAGGTTACGCCGTCCGTACTGCCAAGGATCGCGAACGCCTGATTGCGCGCCGCCCAAATAGCCGCGGGGTTCAGGCGCAAGCCGACCGTCTTGACGGCGTAAACGCCCGCGAGGTCGATGGTGTATTCGGCGGGGAACCCGGCGCTCTCCCAATAGGTGAGCGGGTCGCCGTCCACGGCGTTCTGCGCGACGTAGATGTCGGTGATGGCACCGGACTGTACGGTCTTCCCCTCGGCAAGGTTTTCCGTTTCGGGCATCTTGACCGTGTTTTCCTCCGGGTCGGTGAATCCGGCGGGAAGGGTGACCTCGGTCTGGTCGGGCGCTTTCACCACCGTCAGTTCGGGCGAGGGCGGAACCGTGACGGTCACAGGCACTTCAACCGGTTCGGGTAAGGGCGGCTCCTGAAAGAACGCGATTCCCGAAATAACGAGGGAAACCGCAATCACGGCGCCAAAAACGATCATCAGAATTTTATTTGTTTGCATACCGTCACCTCATTCCACTGTGATATTGGAGCAGAAATCTTCCACGCGTACGTTCATCGCGTCCAATCCGGTGATTGCTTCGCCGAGGATGGTCACGTTCCTGATCGTCACGTCCTCGATCTGGTGCTCCGCGTCCGCGCCGGCGAAACGGGAAGCGGGGACTTTGCCGTCCGCCGTGTTGAGGACGGTCAGACCGTCGATCACCACGCCCTTGGTGATTCCAAACTCGTCGGTGACGGCAGACCAGCCGGATTTGGCCAGCGTCATTTCGATCAGCTCTTTGTTCCGCCCGTTGTCCCCCTGCATCAGGGCGTTCTCCACGACGATGTTCTGGTAAAGGATGTCGTGGATGTAGGCGTTGTCGCTGTTGTGGATGCTGATCACAGGCTTATGGAAATTATAGAGAACCGTGATGTCCTTAAAGGTGATATTGGAAATTTCGGGGTTTGGCATCTTGCCCTTGTTTGTCTCATAGCCGATTTCCATCGACTGCGCCAAGTCCGTCCAGATCTGGATGTTCTCAAAGGTGATGTTGTCGCTGCCCAAGCTGCTGCTGTAGTTCTTGATGACCAGCGTATCGTCCCAGGAGCGGCAGAAACTGTCGCGCACCACGAAGTTCTTGCACGACTGGAAAGTGAAGCCGTCGCCGTTCTGCCGCCCGGAGATGACCTTAATGTTAGAGATGTCGGCGTTCTCGCTGGAGTTCGAGTTGAAGTTCCAGCAGTTGGAGTTGATGAAGGTAATCCCTTCGGCCACGATGTTCTTACAGCCCACAAAGTCCAGCGGCACCCGGGCGTTGCCGGTGTGAACCCATGAATCATAACCGCTGCCCGCGTCGATGATCCCGCGCCCCCGCACCGTCACGTTGACGGCGTTGTTGGCGAGGACGGGCGCGTGCAGCACCGCGCCGCCCGATATATAGAGGGTCTGGTCGCTCTTCAGCGCGATGGCGTCCGCTTCCCACTCGCCCGGCTCGATGAAGATGACGTTCGGGTCGTTCTTGTCGGGGATGTCGGTTTCCGGCGGGTTCGCGAATATGTGCGTCGCCATGTTCACGCTGCCGTTGTACACCACGGTATACTGCCCCGGCTCGGTGAGGGTGAAGCTGACGGTCCCGTCGGCGACTGTCGGGACGATACCGGCCGCGGCGGGCATCACGACGGCGCTCTCGACCGGGTTGCGGAGCTTCGGCATCCGGATGCTTACCGCCGCCTCGCCCTCGAAGTCGAAGTACGTCATCGGGGTCTCGGACGGCATGGTATTCTCGTTCCAGATATGTTCGTGGTTGACCATGACATCGTAGACGAACAGCTCGCTGCCGTTGACCGAGATTTTCGCGTTCTCGCTCGTGGTCATCGTCTTCGGTCCTTCGTAGAGGGTGATTTTGGACGCGGTGCCTACCGTTTCATACACGGTGACTTCCACTTCCTCCG
Source organism: Oscillospiraceae bacterium (assembly GCA_031271325.1). Classification (GTDB taxonomy): domain Bacteria; phylum Bacillota; class Clostridia; order Oscillospirales; family UBA929; genus UBA929. Next base: position 21,701 of record JAISVY010000119.1, on the reverse strand, counting down.
GCGAAGGCGCGGCATTCAGCCGGGGAGCCGCGCCGGGCGCTGCCAGCATGAAGACGGCAAACGCGGCGCACAGCAATGCCGCGGCGCCCAGGCAGAGTACAGGCAGGGTCAGCGTCTTTTTTTTGTCCATACGGATACCTCCAATAATAAGGATTGTCTGGCGCGTAGGGTTGAGCGTTAAACCTATGGACATTATACAATATCCCGCCGACTGTTGCAAGCGTTATATCTGCCAGATTAACCAAAAAAAAAGCAAAAGAGTGCTTGACAGGCTGTTTGGTTTTTGCTACACTGTAGGTGAGGTTAAGCGTTCAACTATAAATCGCGTTCCCAACCCCGCGCCGCGACCCACCGCGTTCCCGGCGACCCAAAAAAAAGAAAAGGAGAACAACTCAAAATGAAGAAGACGATCGCTCTCGCTCTCGCACTGGTTTTGGCATTCGCGCTCTCTGTCCCCGCGTTCGCCGCCCCCGAAGGCGCTATCCTGTGGGATGATTTCTCCGGTCACAACTTCATGGGCTCTCCCACCATCGCCACCACCGCCGCCGGCTACCAAGTGTGGTGGACCAACTGGGCGAACCTGAAACCCACCGCCGCTGACGGCGTCGTCACCATCCAATACGCCCCCAAAGCCTATGACCCGGCCGACACCGAATCCCTCTGGACCAACGAAGAGGAATACTACGGCTTTGCCGGCGACTGGGCGGGCAACTACGGCATGGCTTGCGACATCTGGGCGGCTGCCGGTCAATATCAAAAATACCTTAACATCGTCATCAAAGGCGAAAAAGGCGGCGAAGAAGCAGCCCTGCTGCTCAACATGCACCCCGAAGACCGCAACAACTACACCGTATTCTTCAAAGACCTGGTGCTGAAAGACGGCGGAAGCCCGAAGATCACCACCGACTGGCAGACGCTGACCATTGACCTCGAAGCTTCCAAGCTTCCGCAGATGACCAACGCCATGCATATTTTCGCCTACAAAGCGGCCACCATTTCCCTCGACGAGATCTATTTCAGCGATCCGACCGGCACCGCGATCGACACCACCAGCGCCGACACCATCGTCGCTCCGATGCCCGCCCCCAACGGAACCGTACCTGAGTTCCTGACGGCGGCGTTCAAAGCAGGCAGCCTGAACGAAGACACCTCCGCGACTCCCACCGCTCCGGGCGGCAACGCGAAAACCGGCGACGAAAGCATCCTGCTGATTGCCGGCATCGCTCTCCTCCTTTCCGCCGCAGGTGTCGTCACCGTGCTGAAACTGCGCAAAACCAACGGCTAAGAATCTCAACCGAAACAATAGGGGCAGACAATCTGCCCCTATTGTTTTTCAAAACGGAAAATCCGGGCTGCGCGCTATTACCGGTCAGTGAACATCCCCCGGTGTGTGAACATCCCCCGGCGGCATCCGCCGCCACCCCCTTTCGAATCGAAGGGGGCAATAGGGGAACCGGCGGCGTGCCGGGGTTGTCACGCCCTACACGTCTTAATTGTTAACTGTTATCTGTTCGTTGTTCACTGTGTTGGCGCGCCGCAGGTTTCAATGTCCTGTGCAGGGCGTCTGCGGCGCGGCATAAACGAAAGTATTGACGCGGAACCGCGGTATGTGTATAATATAAATTGATGAAAATGCCCGAAAGCGCCCGAATCCAGACGTTCTGGGTTTATTATTCGGATTATATGCCTTGAAATATGTCGGTAATACATAGAAAGTTCTAGACAACGCGGCTTGACGCGGGAGGGCTTATGACGACACTGAAAGATATAGCGCTCGAGGCGGGTGTGAGCGCCACCACGGTTTCCAATGTGATCAACAACAAATGGCAGCGTGTATCGCCCGAAACTGTGGAGAAAATAAAAAACATTATCAGCCGCAAAAACTACATCCCCAACATGACCGCCCGCACTCTGGCCAAGAACAGCTCGCCGATCATCGGGATAATCAACCACCTGATCACCCGGAAAAGCGGAGGGTTTATGGCCGACCCGTTTCACAACACATTCATGGGCAGTATCGAAGACCGCATCCGCAACAAGGGTTTTTTCCTGATGGTTCGCACGGTGGAGGATTCGCGCGGGCTGGAAGAGGTATTCAGGAATTGGAACCTCGCGGGCATGATCTTCACCGGCCTGTTTCAGGACGCGTTTTTCGACGACGTACGGAAGATGCAGATTCCGTATGTGCTGATTGACAGCTATATCGACTCCCCGGAGGTTTGCAACGTAGGGTTGGAAGACCAAAAGGGCGGCTATATGGCAACCCGCTATCTGCTGGAGCGGGGGCACCGCGTAATCGCGTTCACCTCTCCGTATGTCCGCAGGGACGGGGTTGTCGAAAAGCGCCTGTTGGGATACATGCAGGCGCTTTCCGAGTTCGGCGTTCCGTTTAACCCGGAACTGATATTCGAGCAGGAGATTTCGATCAGCGAAGGGGTTCGTCTGGGGTATCGCCTCAGCGAAAACAGGAACATCACGGGGATCTTCTCCACCGCCGATATTCTGGCGGCCGGGATTATGGCGGGGCTTCGCAAGAAGGGCGTGCGCATCCCGGAGGATAAGTCGATCATCGGTTTTGACGACAACTATCTGTGCCAGATCACGTACCCCCGCCTGACCACCATCCATCAGGACGCGGAAGAAAAGGGTATTGTGGCCATTGAGCTGATGATCGCCCAACTGATGAATAAACCGATCCGCGAACGCAAGATCATCCTGCCGGTGCGCTTGGTAGAGCGGGAAAGCGTCCGTTCGCTCTAACCGCATCGGCGCAAAACGTGCGGCAAGGTGATTGCGAACGCCCCTACCGAAAGATTTCTATCAAATCTGCAAAGGTTCCAAGGTTCCAGTCCCCGTGTCCATAACGGACAGCGTCGCCGATCGCGGCTGTTTTCATCCCCGCGCGCCGCGCCGCCTCCACCCCGGCGTCCGCGTCTTCCACCACGGCGCAAACCTCGGGCGGCATGGCCAGATATTCCGCCGCCTTGAGGAACACCTCAGGGTCGGGTTTTGAATTGACGATGTTGTTCCCGTCTGAAATCGCGTCGAAAAAGCCGTCCAGCCCTATCTTTTCGAGGATCAGCCGCGCGTTGCGGCTGGAAGAACCGATCGCAAGCCGGTAACCCCGCTCCCGGAGTGTTTGCAATGTGTTCCGTACCTCGCCGGAGAGGTCTGCGGGCGACATCGCCTGCAGCAGTTTTTTGTATGCCTCGTTTTTCTCGTCAGCCAGTGTTGCCTTTTCGTCGGCCGGCAAATCGGCCAGATCGCTCCCCTCTAAAATGATATTGAGGCTTTCGAGCCGGGATACGCCGCGCAGGCGGTTGTTAACGGTTTCGTCGAAGGGCAGCCCCAAGCGGTCAGCCAGCGACTTCCATGCCAGATAATGGTATTTGTCAGTATGGACGATCACGCCGTCCAAATCAAAGATGATCGCGCGAAATTGATTTTCCATTTATTCTCTACCTCCGCATTCAGTATATCCCAAAACGCTTGTATATGCAAGTCCAAAGTGAATCCGGGAGCGGTCGGAACACGAACGGACAAAATGCAAAAAAAGCGGCATCCTCATGTAGGGGCGACCGTCCTCGGTCGCCCGCGGCTGCGGGATTTTTCGGGGTTACGGGCGGTCGGGGACGACCGCCCCTACGTTTCGTCTGTGCAACATAGGCATGCATTCATGCGTTTGTCTTGAAATCCGGGAGCGGACGGAGCATGAGCCAGCCCCTCGCAAGCGCTGCGTTCGTTTTCGTTCGGCTTCGCCGAATGAAAACATGGATTTTAGAGCGTCTGTATTATTAGGAGGCAAGGAAAAATGACGTTGTATGAAGCAATATTTGCCCGCCGAAGTGTGCGGAAGTACAGAGAGAACCCGCTTGGCACGGAGGTTCTGGCGGAAATCCAAAACTATGCCGCCTCCGCGAAGCAGCTGCCGGGGCATTCCGCCCGGTTTGAAACGGTTGGCGGCGATGCGCTCAAAGGCGGTATCGCGCCCTACGCGATACTGGCGCACTCCGGCGGCAGCGACGCGGAACTTGTGAATATCGGCTACACGCTTCAGGGCGTGGATTTATACCTGCAGAGCACCGGCTACGGAAGCGTGTGGTGCGGGATGGCCGCCCCGCGCGAACCCGCGCCGGACTACAGAATCCTCTTGGGCTTCGGCGAAACCGGTGTCCCGCTCCGAAGCGGCGAGGGGGATTTCAAGCGCAAAAAACTCTCCGATCTCTGCGACACAGACAACGCCGCCGCCCGTGCCGCATGGCTCGCGCCCTCAGCGGTCAACTTCCAGCCGTGGAAACTGAGCTTTGAAGCTGATAAGGCAGTTCTCCGGGTGAACGTACGCGGAATCGGCAGGGTCTTACCGGGCAAGCTGTATCTGTTCGACCTCGGTATCGCGCTGAAACATGTCGAACTGGCGCTGGAGCATGAAGGCAAAACGGTCGCCGGTTTTTCGGTCACCGGCAGCGGAAAGGATACAGCGGTTGCGATACAGGCCGGATCGGACGGTTTTTAGCGGGGTTTACAGCGGGGTTTCAATAAAATAATGAAACCCGCACAGCTTAGAGCCGTGCGGGTTTTATGGAGCTTCCATCCAGATTCGAACTGGAGACCTCGTCCTTACCAAGGACGCGCTCTGCCGCCTGAGCTATGGAAGCGTTTCGACCGCCCGTCCGGGGGTTGACGTCCGGGCGCTTACCTATAATAGCATACCCTGATTTCATTTGCAACAATAATTTTTAGTAATGCGTACCGCGAGGAACCGCAAGCGTTTTGCGGGTGTTTGAGCGCAGCCGCAACCGTTTTGCAAGCGTTTTGCGTAAAATCCAAAAAAACACTGGCATTTCGTTCCCGTTTATGATATAGTATCTCGGAATGAAGTATTCAGGGAGGATTGGCGCGCTATATGACGGTAAAAAGCATAGAGAAAAAAGAGAAGTGTCTGACGGTACTGACGATCGAGATCGATGCGGAGGTGTTTGCCAAAGCCTGCGAACAGGCATTTCGCAAAAATGTAGGCAGGATGAACGTTCCCGGTTTCCGCAAAGGCAAAGCGCCGCGCGGGATCATCGAAAAAATGTATGGCAAAGAGGCGTTCTATCAGGACGCCGTCAATGCCACGTGGACGGAAGCGTACGACCAAGCCGTTGAGCAAGAAGGGCTTGAGCCGATCGAGCGCCCCGATGTGGAGGTCGAGACGATCGGTGCGGAGGGGTATACCTTCATTGCGAAGGTGCATGTATACCCCGAGATAGAAATCGGGCAGTATAAAGGCTTGTCGGCATACTATCCGCCCGCCGAGGTAACGGACGGCGAAGTCAACGCCGAGGTTGACCGTATGCGCGAGCGCAACGCGAGCCTCGTGACGGTGGAGCGTGCGGCGCAAACCGGCGACACCGTCATCCTGGACTATGAAGGCTTCTTGGACGGCGTGCCGTTCGAGGGCGGCAAGGGGGAGAAACAGACGCTGGAACTTGGCTCCGGGCGCTTTATACCGGGGTTTGAGGAGAAACTGGTCGGTTCAAAAGCGGGCGACGAGCCGGACATTGAGCTGACCTTCCCCGAGGAATACCACGCGGAAGAGCTGGCCGGCAAACCCGCCGTCTTTAAGTGCAAGATCCATGAAGTAAAAGAAAAACTGCTCCCGGAAGCCGATGACGAGTTCGCCCAAGACGTATCGGAATATGATACGCTACAGGCGTATAAAGACGCGGTGCGGCAGCGCATACTGCACGGAAAGGAGCACGAATCGCAAGACGCGTTTGAAAACGCGCTGATGGCGCAGATTATCCCCACCGTCACGGGCGATATTCCCGACGTGTTTTTGGCGAGGCATTTTGAAGATCTCATCAACGACTTTTCCTATCGTCTTCAACAGCGCGGCATGAATCTCGAAACATATATGAAAATCACCGATACGAACGAAGAAGCGATGCTCGCGCAATTCCGCCCGCAAGCCGAAATAAACGCCAAGACCAGCCTGATTTTCGACAAGATCGCGAAGCTGGAAGGGCTGCGGCTTGACGATGGGGAGGCCGACGCCGAGTACGCGCGTCTTGCGGAGCTTTTCCAAACAAGCTTAGACGAAGTACGGGAGAGGATACCGGAAAAATCCCTCACAAAGGACTTGCTCTCGCTGAAAGCGTCTAAACTGATCACCGCGACCGCCGTCAAACTCGATACGCCGCCGGAACCGCCCGCGCCGCCCGCAGACGAACAGGGAGAAAACCCGGCGGCAGAGGTGAAACCCAAGAAAAAAGCGCCGGCGAAAAAGAAAGCCGCGAAACAGGAGGAGGAAAACACATGAGCTTAGTGCCAATGGTAATAGAGCAAACCAACCGCGGTGAACGCTCTTATGATATTTATTCCCGGCTGCTCAACGACAGGATTGTCTTTCTGTCCGAAGAGGTCAACGACGTGACCGCCTCGCTGGTGGTGGCGCAGCTATTGTATCTGGAGGCGCAGGATCCCGACAAAGAAATCAGCTTCTATATCAACTCGCCCGGCGGCTCGATCACGTCCGGCTTCGCGATCTATGACACAATGAATTTTATTAAGGCCGATGTATCGACGATCTGCGTGGGTCTTGCGGCTTCGATGGGCGCGTTTCTGCTGGCGGCGGGCGCGAAGGGGAAGCGGTACGCCCTGCCAAACTCCGAAATATTGATCCATCAGCCGGCCATCCACGGACACGGTCTGTCCGGGCAGGCGACCGACATCCAAATCCACAGCGAGCATATCATAAAGACAAAGGCTAAAATGAACCGCATCCTCGCCGAGCTGACCGGGCGCACCCCCGAAGAGCTGGCCAAAGACACCGAACGCGACTATTACATGTCGCCCGAAGAAGCGCTCGCGTACGGTTTAATTGACAAGGTCTTTGATAAACGGTAGAGCGTCGGCACTCCCGCCGTTAGTTCTCTGCAGATCAACTAAGAAGCTCTGGAAGTCTCATGTTCGCCGCCGGGCGAACGGCTTGAGTGTTTGCGAACAGGCGCTTTAGCGCGGCATCGCAAGCCGGGGCAACTTTCCCGTTCCAACCGAGAAAAACATCAGTTTTTCGGGGATCTATTTGCGGCGTCGTGCCGCTGAAAGGACATTCTATGCCTAGGGACGAACGCAGACAGGTGCGGTGCAATTTTTGCGGGAAGCATCAGGATCAGGTACGCCGGCTGATCGCAGGTCCCAGCGCCTGTATATGTAACGAATGCATACAGCTTTGCATCACCATTTTGGAGGATGGCGGCGACAGCCGCGCGAACGTGCCGTCGCAGCCCGATACCTTAAAACGCCCGCATGAGATCCGCGCGATGCTGGACGAATATGTCGTCGGGCAGAATAACGCGAAGATCGCGCTGGCGGTGGCGGTATACAACCACTACAAACGCATCTACTGTATCGACGACGACAACGACGTGGAGCTTCAGAAGAGCAATATCCTGATGCTGGGACCGACCGGGTGCGGCAAGACGCATTTTGCCGCGACGCTCGCGAAGATCCTTAACGTGCCGTTTGCCATCGCCGACGCCACCACCCTGACCGAGGCGGGTTATGTGGGCGAGGATGTGGAAAACATCCTGCTGCGCCTGATACAGGCCGCCGATCACGACATTGAACGCGCCGAACACGGCATCATCTATATCGACGAGCTGGACAAAATCGCCCGGAAGAGCGAGAACGTTTCGATCACGCGCGATGTGTCCGGCGAGGGCGTACAGCAGGCGTTGCTGAAGATTCTGGAGGGTACGGTCGCCAACGTGCCGCCGTCCGGCGGGCGGAAGCATCCGCATCAGGACTTTTTGCAGATCAACACCGCGAATATTCTCTTTATCTGCGGCGGCGCGTTCGACGGCATCGAAAACATCGTTGAGAAGCGCAAAGGCAAGCAGAGCATGGGCTTTTCGGGAAAAGTGGAGAGCAAGAAAACCAAAGACCTCACGGCGACCCTGCAAGAAGTCACCCCGCACGACCTCTTGAAATACGGCATCATTCCTGAGCTGGTGGGGCGTTTGCCGATTATCGCGCCGCTGGGGCAGCTGACGCGCGAAGAGCTGATCTCGATTCTGACCGAACCGAAAAACGCGCTGGTCAAGCAGTATAAAAAACTGTTCGAGATGGATAACGTGGCGCTGGAGTTTGAAGACGGCGCGCTGCAGGAAGTCGCCGACATCGCCTACGACCGGGGCATCGGCGCGCGGGGGCTGCGGGCTGTGATCGAATCGGTGATGACCGAGGTGATGTACACCGTGCCGATGGACCCGTCGATCGAGAAGGTCGTCGTGACCCGCGAGACGATTCGCGATAAGGTCGAGCCGCTGCTGACGCGCGACCCCGAGTTGCAAGCGCGCATTTCCGCGGAGGGGTTATCCTCCAAGGAACACAAAAACGTTTCATAAAGTATGCGTTTACCGATGATCGCCCTGCGCGGGCTGACGGTTTTCCCGAAAATGTATATCCACTTCGACATAGGGCGCAGCAAATCGGTGCGCGCCTTGGACGAAGCCGTGCGCCACGACCAGACGGTTTTTTTGGTGGCGCAGAAAGATATGCGCTCCAACGACCCTGGCAAAAAAGACCTTCACGTGGTGGGTACAATCTCTATCCTGCGGCAAATCATCCGTTTGCCGGGCGATAATGTACGCGTCCTTGTAGAGGGGATTCAACGGGCGGCGCTGGCCGATGTCGTGAACGACGACGCGTACAGCGTGGCCGAGGTCATGCCGCTGAAGGAATCCCGCACCGTGACACGGCAGATCGAAGCGTTGATTCGTGTGGTGCGCGAGCTGTTTGAGGAATACGCGGCGCTGGTGCCGCGCTTGTCGCCCGAAGTCGTGATCAATGTTCAGGCGGCGGAAGACGCGGGGTACTTAGCCGACTATATCGCCCAGCATATCCCGGTGAAGCCGGCGGAGAAGCAGGCGATTTTAGAGGCGGTAAAACCGGTAAAACGGTTGGAAACACTGCATGCCATCCTCGCGCATGAGGTGGAGATTCTCTCCATCGAAAGCGATCTGCACGACCGCTTGCGCGACCGCTTGGCCAAAAACCAAAAAGACTATTATCTCCGTGAGCAGCTGAAAACCATACGAAGCGAACTGGGCGAAGCCGACGACAGCGAGTCGGACGCGTACATCGAAAAGATCGAAGCGCTCAAACTGCCCGAAGAGACCGAAGAGAAACTGAAAAAAGACGCAATCCGGCTGTCGCGCCAGCCGTCCGAGTCGCACGAGTCCGCGGTCATCCGCAACTATCTTGACACATGTATATCGCTCCCGTGGAACACCCGGACAAAAGACCGTCTCGACATACACGCGGCGAAACGCCTGCTCGACAAAGACCACGCCGGGCTGGAAAAAGTCAAAGAACGCATTTTGGAATACTTAGCCGTGAAAAAACTCGCGCCGGAGCTGAAAGGGCAGATTCTGTGCCTGGTGGGGCCGCCGGGCGTCGGAAAGACATCGGTCGCCATCTCGATGGCGCGGGCGATGGGGCGCAAGCTCTCGCGCCTGTCTCTCGGCGGCGTGCGGGACGAAGCCGACATACGCGGGCACCGCAAGACTTACATCGGGGCTATGCCGGGGCGGATTATCAACGCCGTGCGGCAGGCGGGCAGCAAAAACGCCGTAATCCTGCTCGACGAGGTAGACAAGCTGGGCGCGGACAGCAGGGGAGACCCGGCGGCGGCGCTGCTGGAGGTTTTGGACCCCGAGCAGAACATCGCGTTCCGCGACCACTATCTGGAAATTCCGTTCGACCTCTCCGATATTTTGTTTATCACCACCGCCAACACCACCGCCACCATCCCTCGCCCTCTGCTGGACAGGATGGAAGTGCTGGAGCTGACGAGCTATACCGACGAGGAAAAGGTGCGCATCGCGCAGCGTCACCTGATTCCCAAGCAAATGAAGAAACATGGCGTGACCAAACAAATGCTGGCGTTCTCCGCCGGGGGGTTGCGTGACGTGATCGCCGGCTATACCCGCGAAGCGGGCGTGCGCGTACTGGAGCGCCAGATCGCGGCGCTGTGCCGGAAGACGGCCAAGAAGTTCGCCGAAGGGCATGAGGCGAAGATCACGGTTACGGGCGCGAATCTCCAAGAGTTTCTCGGCGTACGCAAATACCGCCCGGAACGCGAGTTGGGGTCGCCGGAAGTCGGGCTTGTCTGCGGTCTGGCGTGGACGCCGGTCGGCGGCGAGGTGCTGGAGGTCGAAGCGGGCGTTTCGGAGGGCAGCGGTAAGATCGAGCTGACCGGGAACCTGGGCGACATCATGAAAGAGAGCGCGAAAGCGGCGTTCACCTGCCTGCGCGGACGCGCCGGAGCATGGGGAATCGATAGGGAGTTTTACAAAAACCGCGACATACACCTCCACTGCCCGGAGGGCGCGATTCCGAAAGACGGACCCTCCGCCGGGATTACGATGACGGTCGCGATGCTGTCCGCCCTGACCGGAAGACCGGTGCGCCGCGACATCGCGATGACGGGGGAGATTACCCTTCGCGGGCGGGTGCTGCCGATCGGCGGGTTGAAGGAGAAGACGATGGCCGCGTTCCGCGCCGGGATCCGCAGCATCATCATCCCCGCCGAGAACGAGCGCAACTTGGAGGATATCGACCCGGCCGTGCGGGGCGCGCTGCAGTTTATCTTAGCCGACAACATCGATACGGTGCTGAAGGAAGCCCTTCTGTGACGGCGAAGTTTATCCGTTCGGCCGCGAACGAAAGCCAGTTTTTGCGCGACGGGGTTAAGACCGCCGTGTTTGCCGGGCGTTCCAACGTCGGCAAAAGCTCGGTGATCAATCTGCTCACGGGTCAGAAGAACCTCGCCCGCGTCGGCGGCACACCCGGAAAGACGGCGCATGTAAACTACTTCTTCATCGACGAGACGTTTTATTTCGCCGATCTGCCCGGATATGGGTATGCGAAAGTATCCCACGCGGAAAAACTGCGTTGGGCGGCTCTGCTGGAATCGTTTTTTCTAAAACCGGAAAACATCGCTCTCGGTGTGCTGGTCACCGACGCGCGGCACAAGCCGACGGCGCTGGACGCGCAGATGACCGGGCTGTTCCGGCAGGCGGGCATTCCGTTTATTACGCTGGCGAACAAAGCAGACAAGCTAAAACCTTCACAGCTGCAACCCGCATTGTCGCTGATCGGAGAGACCCTGCGGCTGGAGGAACCGCCGCTGCCGGTTTCGTCGGTGACGGGCGCGGGCAAGCGGGAGATCCTCTCGGAGATTTTTAACCGTCTAAAGGGGAGTGCGGACAATGGAACAGATTAACGGTCAGGGACGGCTGACGCTCGGCGGCGCGGACGTTGCCGCGCTGGCGGCGGAATACGGCACCCCCCTCTACCTGATGGACGAGGACGCCATTCGCGACCATTGCCGCGCCTTTGTCGGCGCGCTCGCCGAGGCGTACCCCGGCGACGGGCGCGTGGCGTATGCCAGTAAAGCATTTTGCTGTACACACATGTCCCGCATCTTAAAAGAAGAAGCCATGCTGACCGACGTCGCTTCCGGCGGGGAACTGTATACCGCGCTGCAAGCGGGGTTCCCGCCCGAAGGGATTATATTCCACGGTAACAACAAGACCGAATCCGAGCTGCGTTACGCCATCCAAAACAACATCCGCCGCATCGTCGCCAACGGGGTTGAGGAGCTGGAACGCGTCTCGCGTATCGCCGCGGGGCTCGGAAAAACGGCAAGCGTGTCGCTTCGCCTTTCGCCGGGCATCGAGATCGACGCCCACTCCGCCGTGCAGACCAGCAAGCTGGACAGCAAATTCGGCGTGCCGATCGAAACCGGCGTGGCGTTCGGCGCGGTGAAGCTGGCGCTGTCGCTGCCTTCGGTCAAGCTGGAAGGCGTTCACTGTCACCTCGGTTCGCCGGTGTTTGCCACGGAGCCGTATACGCAGGCGGCGGACGTGATGCTCGCGTTTATGGCGCGGGTGCGGGACGAACTCGCGTATACGCTGGACGAACTGAATCTCGGCGGCGGTTTCGCCGTGCGGTATCTGCCGGAGCAGGAGGTACGCGGGATTCCGGAGTATATAGAGGTTATCTCCGAAGCGGTTCAAGCGGCGGCGGCGCGGTACAGTTTTCCCTTGCCGTCGCTTGTGATCGAGCCGGGACGCCGCATCGTCGCCGATACGGGGCTGACCGTCTATACCGTCGGCAGCGTCAAGGAGATCCCCGGCGTACGCACCTATGTATCGGTGGACGGCGGTTTGCCCGATAATCCGCGTTATATGCTCTACGGGGCAAAATACGAAATTACGCTGCCCGAGCGCGCGTCGGGGGAGAAGACGCAGACGGTGACGCTCGCCGGGCGCTGCTGCGAAAACGAGCTGCTGGGCTCCGATATGCCGGTTCAGCCGGTGAAACCGGGCGATTTTTTGGCGGTTTTGAAGACCGGCGCGTATAACTACTCCATGGCGTCGCACTATAACCGGGTGCCAAAGCCTCCGGTCGTCATGCTGCGCGGCGGGGAGGCGTTCGTTGCCGTTCGGCGGGAAACGTGGGAAGACGTTTGCCGGATGGACGTATAGGAGGGGGGAGCAACATTGCTTCTGGACATTTTCCAATCGGGAATGCCGTTCCACATGATGCTGATCTATATCGTGATCACGCTGACGGCACTGGTATTTACGCTCGTTATCCATGAGCTGTGCCACGGGTTGGCGGCGTACGCGTTAGGCGACCCCACAGCGCGGCGGGACGGGCGCTTATCGCTCAATCCGCTGCGCCATATCGAGCCGTTCGGCGCGTTGATGATGCTGTTGGTGGGGTTCGGATGGGCGCGGCCGGTTTCGGTTAATCCGCGGTTCTTCGACAATCCGAAGCGCGACATGGCGCTGACGGCGCTCGCCGGACCGATCAGCAATTTTCTGCTGGCATTTTTGTCGGTAGGGGTCATGAAACTGTTTGACGTGACCTCGATCATTACGAACACGGTCGGTTCTTATATCGGTGATTTCTTTTTCTATATGGCAATCCTCAGTACCGGGCTTGGGATATTTAACCTGATCCCGATTCCGCCGCTCGACGGTTCCAAAGTGCTGGCGGCATTTTTGCCCGACCGCCTGTACTGGCGTTATATGCAGATTGAACGTTATGGCATGTTTATCCTCATGGGATTGCTTCTGTTAGACCGCTATATAAGTGTATTCGGTTTTATCGGGGCGATACGCGGCAGTATTTTGTCGGTTTTCATGAACATCTTTGGAATCAGCTGAATCAAGTATGGACGAAACGCTGACCTTCCGGCTTGAGCGCGTGGTACAGGCCCCGCAGGAAGTGATGGAGGACTTTGAAGGTCCCCTCGACCTGATTCTCTTCCTGCTGAGCAAGAACAAAATCGCGATCGAAGACCTGCAAATCTCGCTGCTGTGCTTCCAGTTTACGGCGTGGATCGAGGCGCGGCGGCAATTGGATATGGAGGTCGCAAGCGAGTTTATCGCGATGGCTTCGCATTTGGTGTATCTCAAGAGCCGCAACCTCGTGATGAGCGGGGAGGAAGACGAGGAGATCGACCTCTTAAAGAAAGCTTTGGAAGACCGTCAGGCGCAGGAAGACCGCCAAAAGATGGAGATCATCCGCGATTACCTCAGCGAACGCGCGGAGAATTACCGTCTGCTGATCACCAAGCCGCCCGAGCCGACAGACCGCAGCGCGGAATACGGTCACACCCACACTGTGGACATTTTACTGGAGGCGATCAATCGCCTCGGCGAACGCTCGGAGCGCCGCCGCCCGCCGCCCGTCATGGTGTTTTCGCCCATCGTGGGGAGGGAACCGTACCCGGTCGGCGATATGATCGGGGTTATCCGGGAACGCTTGAAAAAAGATAAAAAACTATTGCTGGACGAGCTGTTTGATATGGCGCAGAACCGTTCGGCGGTGGTTGCCGCGTTTTTGGCCGTGTTGGAAATGTGCCGGGGGCGGGAGATTGATTTGGCGGAGGAGGACGGCGAGTGGATCATTATGAGTCCGCGCTAGAGAGCATCCTGTTCGCCGCGGGCGAGCCGGTGCTGCTCTCCCGTTTGGCTGCCGCGCTGGAAACGGACGTACACACCGTGGACGAAGCAGCCGAGACGCTGGCGGGGAAGTATCGCTACGAACGCCGGGGCGTACGCCTGGTGCGCTTGGACAAGTCTTTGCAGATGACCTCCGCGCCGGAGTACGCGGACATCATCCGCAAAACCCTCGAGGAGCGCAAGCCGCCGCCGATGAGCCGCGCCGCGCTGGAGGTGCTGAGTCTCGCCGCCTATTTCCAGCCGGTGACACGGGCGCAGATCGAACGCGCGAGGGGCATCGAAAGCGGCGCGACAATCGCCGGGCTTGTGGAAAAGGGGCTGCTGTGTGAAACGGGGCGCTTGGATGTACCCGGCAGACCGATACAGTACGGCACAACCCCCGCGTTTCTCCGCGCGTTCGGCTTGACGAGCTTGGAAGAACTGCCCGACACGGAACTGGACGGGCAGCTGACAATCAGTTAGAGCCGTTCCGCCGGCTCACAGGGAGATTAAATTATGTTCACGCTGGGGGTTATACTCGCCGTACTGCTCCTACTCGGGTTCACCCGCGTAGGCATACGCGCCGCGCATACGGCGGACGGCAAGACGCGCCTGACCCTCCGTGCCGGGTTGCTGCGGTTTAACCTGCTGAAAATATTCGAAAGAGCCAAGGAGAAGCCCGAAAAACCCAAAAAGCCGGGCAAAGAGCCAAAACCCAAAGAAGAAGGACTGCGTTTTTCACCCGCCGACATCCCCTTCTTCTTCCAAAACGGCGGGAAGTCGCTTCGTACGCTCCGCAAGAGCATTCGTATAGACCGCCTGATTTTGCGCGTGACGTTCGGCGGGATCGACCCCTGCGATACGGCGATGATTTACGCGCGTTCGCATATGGCGCTCGGCGTACTGCGCCCGGCCGTACTGCGTCACCTGCGCGTGAAAAAACAGGAAATCAGCGTCGGCGTGGACTTTGACTTGGATAAGACCCGATGGAGCGGCGATTTCGCCGTGACGGTATCGATAGGGCGGCTGTTTCTGATCAGTTTTTCTCTGCTTCGGTTACTGTTGAAACTCACACGCAGAAAGGCGGTTTAATTATGGAAAACAAGAGCACCATCACCGAGCTGATGACCGCGACGATGACCAAGATCCGCGATATGGTAGACGTGAATACCATCGTCGGCGACGCGATCACCACGGCGGACGGCACGACGATCATCCCTGTCTCCAAGCTGTCGATGGGGTTTGGTTCGGGCGGCTCGGAGTTCGGAGCCGAGAAAAATTTCGGCGGCGGCGGCGGCGCGGGCGTGAAGGTCAGCCCGATTGCGTTCCTTGTCGTCACCGAACACAACGTGCGCCTGCTGCCGGTAGGCGGCGCGCCGGAAACGGCGTTTGACAGGGTGATGGACCTGATCCCGAAGATCACGAAGCAGGTAGAAAACTATCTGGAGAAGCGAAAAGCCAAAGAAGAGGTCGAGTAGGGTTATCCCGGCCGTTCGCGGGGCGCTCACGCCTGCGGCGGCTGTTCGCAAGCCTGTGTTCGTTTTCGTTTGGCTTCGCCGAATGAAAACATGGGTTTTAGAGCGTCTGGATTCCCAAAAAACGCCGTTCATGAAAGCGCGGAGCGCGGGGCACACTCTGTTTTGAGGTGAACCCGAATGAGACGATTGCTTTGCTGTTTATTGATCCTTCCCATGCTGCTTCCCGCGGCGTTTGCCGGGGAGGACATCGCGAAATCCGCCGAGAGCGCGGTGCTGATGGATGCCGCCACCGGTACGGTGATCTATGAAAAAAACGCAGACCGGCGCGCCCTGATCGCATCGACCACCAAGATCATGACGGCGCTGATCGCGCTGGAGCACGCCAGCCCCGGCGACACGCTTGAGGTACCGGCGGAAGCGGCGGGAATCGAAGGTTCTTCGATGTACCTGACGGCGGGACAGCAGGTGACGGTGCGCGATTTGCTGTACGGACTGATGCTGAAAAGCGGAAACGACGCGGCGGCGGCGCTCGCCATCCACTGCGCGGGAAGCGTCACGTCGTTCGCGGAGCTGATGAACCAAAAAGCGGCGGCGCTCGGGATGCGCGGCACGAGTTTTTGCAACCCGCACGGTTTGAACGCCGAAGGGCATTACTCTACGGCGCGCGACATGGCGCTGCTGACCCGCGCCGCCTTGAAAAACGAGGCGCTCTCGCAGATCGTCGGCAGTAAGTATGCCAAAGTGGGCGGCATCACGATCAAAAACCACAACCGCCTGCTCTGGTCATACCCCGGCGCGGACGGCGTGAAAACGGGCTATACGGCGAACGCCGGACGCTGTTTGGTTTCCAGCGCCACGCGGGACGGGATGCGTCTGATCGCCGTGACCCTGAACGACAGCAACGATTGGGCGGATCACACCGCGATGCTCGATCACGGGTTTACCAACTATTCTCTCCTGACGCTGTATGAGCAGGGTACGGAAATCGGACGGATTCCGGTGCTCGGTCGCGGGGTTGTGCCCGTGACGGTGTCGCATACGGTGAAGGTGCTGACGCCGAAAGACGAGTCCGGCGGTGATCCGGTTACGAAGATGTTGCTTCCGCAGTATGTCTGGCCGCCCGTACTTGAGGGGCAGCGCGTCGGGATGATGACGGTGGAGCTGGGCGGAAAGGTCAGGGCGGCATGCCCGCTGCTCGCGGGCGGCGGGGGTTTTTAGGGTTTGTTTGGATGAAGGAACGTTTACAAAAAATAATATCGTCACGCGGCGTCATGTCGCGCCGTGCCGCCGAGGCGATCATCGCCGCCGGCGGCGTCGCCGTTGACGGCGTGACGGCGCGTCTCGGCGACAGCGCCGACCCGGAGACGCAAAGCGTTACCGTCTCCGGCGTTCCGCTGCCGCCGCCGCCGGAGGCGGTTTACATACTGCTCTATAAGCCGCGCGGCGTAACCTCCACCCTGCGCGACGCGCACGCGGAACGCACGGTGCGCGAGCTGCTGCCTCCGGAACTGGGGTATCTGGTTCCGGTCGGGCGTTTGGACAAAGAGTCCGAAGGGCTGATTCTGATGACCAACGACGGCGCGGCGGTTCGCAAGCTGACCCACCCGTCGTCCGGGATAGAGAAAGAGTACCGGGTGACGGTGCTGCCCGGAAGAGAAATCACGGTCACAATCACCGAAGGTAAAAAACACCAGGTGCGCCTTATGTGCAAAGCCCGGGGATTGACCGTGACGCGGCTGGTTCGCGTACGGGAGGGGAAACTTTTGCTGGGCGGGTTAAAACCGGGGGAGTGGCGGCACTTGACAAGCGCGGAGGCCGAGTATGTCCGGTCATGACGTTACGGTGGTGGGCGCGGGCGCGGCGGGGATGATGGCCGCGATACAGGCGGCGCGGCGCGGCGCGCGCGTTTTACTGCTGGAGCGCAACGCCCGTCCGGGCGTAAAGCTCTCAATCACCGGCAAAGGGCGGTGCAACCTGACCAACGATTGCGCCCCCGAAGAGTTTAAGCTGCCGCCGGCCCGCCCGGACGGCAGCGGCGACCCGCGCTTTTTCCGCAGCGCCCTCTCCGGTTTCACGCCGCGCGATACAATGGCGTTTTTTGAGGAGCTGGGCGTAGCGCTCGTGACCGAACGCGGGCGGCGCGTATTCCCGGCGAGCGGGCGGGCGCAGGACGTTGTGGACGCTCTTGACCGGGAACTTCACCGGCTCGGCGCGGAGCGCAGGCAAGCGCGGGTTACAAAGCTGCCCGGCGGCACCGTAATCGTGTGTACCGGAGGGTTGTCGTACCCGAAGACAGGCTCGACCGGCGACGGTTATACGCTGGCGCGTCAGGCGGGGCATACGGTCGTGCCGCCCGTGCCGTCGCTGGTGCCGCTGGAATCGCCGGACGCGTTTTGCGCGGAGATGCAGGGCTTATCGCTGCGGAACGTCACGCTGACGCTGCTGGACGAAGCGGGGCGGATTGTGTTTACCGAGGGGCCGGGTGAGATGCTGTTCACCCATTTCGGCGTTTCGGGACCGTTGGTGTTAAGCGCCTCGGCGTATTGGAAACCGGGGGTTTCGGCGCGGATTGACCTCAAGCCCGGTCTGGACGAGCGGCAGCTGGACGCACGGATATTGCGCGATTTTGAAAAATTTTCTTCCCGTGTTTTGTCGAACGCGCTGGGGGAACTGTTGCATAAAACGATGATTCCTGTTATACTGTCGCTGTTGGGCGCTCCGCCCGGCCGGAAGGTGGCGGAGGTCACAAAAGCCGAACGCGCCGCCCTGCTCAGCGCGGTCAAGCGCTTCCCCGTCAGGCTGTCGGGGACGCGCCCCGTGGAGGAAGCCGTGATCACGCGCGGCGGCGTGAATCTAAAGGAGATCAACCCGAAAACGATGGAATCGAAACTTGTAAAAGGTCTGTTCTTTGCCGGAGAGGTGCTGGATCTCGACGGGGTTACGGGCGGGTATAATCTGCAAATCGCATGGTCTACCGGCTGCGCCGCCGGGAAAGGATGTACGCAATGAGGTACCGCAGCGTTGCCGTAGACGGTCCTTCGGGCGCGGGGAAAAGCACCATCTCGCGAACCGTCGCGGGCAGAATCGGGTTTCTGTATGTCGATACCGGCGCGTTATACCGCGTCATCGGGCTGCGCTGTCTGCAAACCGGCGAGTTGGGGCTGGATACGCTGAAGCTCACGATGGATTTTTCCGGCGGCGGTCAGCGCGTGTACGACAACGGGCGGGATGTCACCGAAGAGATACGCCGGCATGAGGTGTCCAAAGCCGCGAGCGACTGCTCCGCGCTGCCGGAGGTGCGGGCGTTCCTGCTGGAGACTCAGCGGGAGTTTGCGCGGCGGCACGACGTAATCATGGACGGCAGGGACATCGGGACGGTGGTGCTCCCGAACGCAGACCTCAAGATATTCCTCACCGCCGCGCCGGATGACCGCGCCCGGCGGCGTTATGAGCAGCTGGGCGAGGGCGCTCCGCCGTTCCGGCAGATTCTGTCCGACATCGAGGCGCGTGACCGCAACGACGCGAACCGCGCCGAAGCGCCGCTGCGCCCGGCGCCCGACGCGGTGTTTCTGGATACCACCGGCAATACCTTTGAACAGAGCGTGTCGCTGATCGAAGGTCTTGTCCGCGAGAGGCTTCGGTTATGATTTTTTATCGGTTTGCGCACCTTGCTGTCGGGGGGCTTTACCGCCTGCTGTACCGCTTGCGGATCGTGGGGCGGGAGCATGTGCCCGAAGGCGGGGTGATCGTCTGTGTGAACCATTCGTCGCTGGCCGACCCCGTGCTTGTCGCGCTCGCGCTGAAGCCGCGGGATCATCCGCGCTTCATGGCCAAAGCGGAGCTGTTCCGGATTTTCGGGTTCAATTGGCTGATCAAAAAACTCGGCGCGTTTCCCGTGGAACGCGGTACGTCGGACATTACGGCGATCAAGGGTTCGCTGCAATTCCTCAAAGAGGGCAGCAAGGTGCTGATTTTTCCGCACGGGCGGAGGGTGGAGAGCGACGAAGAGGCGGCCGCGATGAAGGCGGGCGCCGCGATGCTCGCCTTCCGTTCGGGAGCGCCGATTCTGCCGGTGTATCTCTCACCCGGGCGGAAATGTTTTGTCAACCGTATCGAAGTGATCTTCGGAGAGCCGTTTTTCGCGGAGAAGACGGACGGCAGCCGGGTGGAGCAATACGCCGCGGTGTCCGAACGCCTGCGCCGTGAGATATACGCCTTGAAGGCGCAAACCGTCTCGAAACAGCTGAGCGATGATTGAGACCGTACCGTCGGCCGGTTTTTGTTACGGCGTGGCGCGCGCCGTGCGCCTCGCGGCGGAAGCCGCGCCGTGCTATACGCTGGGTCCGCTGATTCACAACAAACGCGCGGTGGCGGAACTGGCGCAAAAAGACGTGCGCGTGATCCAAACCTTAGACGAGCTGCCCGAAGGGGCGACGCTCGTGATACGCAGTCACGGCGCGCCGCCGGAGCTGTATCAGACCCTGGAGGAGCGCGGGGTGCGGTTTGTCGACGCCACCTGCCGCGACGTGAAGCGCATTCATGATCTCGTGACGGCAGAGGGAGACCGGACGATTTTGCTGCTCGGCGACCGCGCCCACCCGGAAATACGGGCGACCGCCGCATGGTGCCGGACGTGTTTGGTGTTTTCCGGGCTGGAAGAGCTGCGTTACCTGGTTAATAACGGCAAAATTGATACAGGCTTACCGCTTACGCTGGCGGCGCAAACCACGTCGCGGCGGGCGGTATGGGACGAATGCAGATTTTTTTTGAAAAAACAGTGTACAAACCTTAAAATTCTTGATACAATATGCAGAACAACCGATATGCGGCAGCGGGACACCGCCGCGCTGTCGCGCCGGGTGGACGTCATGGTTGTCGTGGGGGACTCCGCCAGCGCCAATACGCGGCATTTGGCTTCGGTATGCGAATGTCCCGTCGTCTTCACGGAGGGCGGTTCGCGCGTCCCGCGCGCCGCAGGTCAAACGCGTATCGGTATCACGGCAGGAGCGTCCACGCCGTCCGCCATCATTGAGGAGGTAGTTTTTGCAATGACTGAAGAGATGAACAAAACACTCGAAACGCAAGGGTCGGAAGATGTTTCCTTTGAGGAACTGTTTGAATCCACCCTGCGCCCACTGCACACAGGCGATAAAGTATCCGGTGTGATTACCGGTATTTCGCCGACCGACATTCAGGTAGATCTGGGTTCCAAACACGCGGCGTACATCCCGCTCGACGAGCTGTCTTACGACGCGGGCGTTGATGTCGCGGCGCTCTATAAAGTCGGCGATGAGATCGAAACGTATGTTATGCGCGTCAACGACGTCGAGGGAACGGTGATGCTGAGCAAGCGCCGCCTCGATACCGTGAAGAGTTGGGAAGACGTAGAAGCCGCGCAGGATACCCGCGCCGTTCTGGAGGGTACCGTCGTCGAGGAGAACAAAGGCGGCGTTGTGGTGTCCGTAAAGGGCGTACGCGTCTTTATACCCGCCTCGCAGACCGGGCTGCCCAAAGACGCGCCGATGAGTGACCTGCTCAAGCAAAAAGTGCGGCTGCGTATCACCGAGTTCCAGCGCTCCCGCCGCCGCGTCGTCGGTTCGATCCGTTCGGTATCGCAGGAAGAACGCCGCGCCCGTTCCGAAGAGATTTGGAACAACGCGGAACCGGGAAAAGAATACAATGGCGTTGTGAAGTCGCTGACATCCTACGGCGCGTTTGTGGACATCGGCGGTGTGGACGGGCTTGTCCATCTCTCCGAGCTGTCTTGGAAGCGCCTGAAAGCGCCGTCCGATATGCTCAAGGTCGGCGACCCGCTGACCGTCACCGTGATCAGCGTCGATAAGGAAAACCGCCGTATCTCCCTGCGCCACCGCAAGCCGGAGGACGATCCGTGGCTGAAGTTTAACAGCACGTACCGCAAAGGCGACGTCGTTTCGGTCACCGTGAATAAGCTGATGCAGTTCGGCGCGTTCGCCGAAGTGATGCCCGGCGTAGACGGTTTGATTCATATCTCGCAGCTCGCCGACCACCGCGTGACAAAACCCTCCGATGTGGTCAGCGAAGGGGATACGCTGGATGTCATGATCACCGATATTGACCAAAGCCGCAAGAAGATCTCCCTTTCCGTCCGCGCTCTGAACGTAAAGGAACCGGAAGAAACAGACGCCGGTCCCGACGAGATTGTCGCGATCGCGAGCGGCACGGAAACCCTGAT
>JAISVY010000164.1 GCA_031271325.1 Oscillospiraceae bacterium | reverse complement strand
CTCCGCGTGCTGTGCAGTATATCCGCGCCTCCACGCACCAATATACCATACAAACTTGATTAGTGGCACCAACCGCGTTTCATCCCTCGTTGGTGACAGAAAGGAATGGTCATATGAGTAATCATGAGATACTGAGCGAGCGGATCAGGCATTACCGGAAACTGAAAGGGCTGACGCAGAGAGCGATGGCGGAGAAGCTTGGCGTCGCTCCTAAATACATCAGTCAAATCGAACAGGGGCTTCGGGGACCGGGTTTGGATACTCACGTGGAAATCTGCAAAGTCCTCGGCGTAACGATGGCCGACTTGCTTCCGGTAAATCTGCAGGACGATTCGGAAGCCAAGGAGCAAATCATCGCCGAGATTAACGCCGCGCTGCGGTCTTTGAAATACAATCAGTTAGGGCTTATTCGAGATATGCTCTGCTCGATGGACGGGAGATAGGCGGCTTCTGCTTGCGCTCCATATTAACGACGCGCAGCAGGACATCGTTATAGTCCTTACCGCATCTCGGAGGGTTTACGGAAACGCGGAGGCGACGGTTTTTCTCTGTAAGCTGCGCTTTGATCTTTCGGGCGGCGGTCAGCCCGGCAGTGTCATTATCTAGGTGAAGGACGACTCGTGTTATCTGCGGGTTCCGTTCGAGGAACGCGGTAAGAGCCACGGGCGACGTACCGCCCAGTGAGAGACGGTATCCGTTCCACTGCCAGCCGTTCCTATACTGAAGCGTAGCGTGGGAGAGTGCGTCTATCGGAGATTCGAACACAGCGAGGTGGCGGCTATCCGGGTTCTTCGCAGGGATGTGGAAGCTGAAGCGTTTATCGCTGCCCGCCTTATCGATCTTTAAGTTCGTATCGATACCGCACAGGGCGGCGAATACGACCTTGCCGGATTCATCCTTGCCGGCAAAAACGCAAACGGCGGCGTTGTGGTAATCGCTGTTCGGGTTATAGTAGCGGCTTTCGTAAAGGATACCGAGTTCCATCGCGCGCCGGAGTATCTCCGGGCAGATCCCGCGCCGCTGGAGGTAGGATATGACGCGGGTGGGGTAGCGTACCGGCGCGGGCGGGTGGAATATGTACTTTTTCGGCGGTGGTGGATTATGGGGTACACCGGGCAGGGGAAGCGATGAGGAACCTAAGACCCTCTCAACGGCTTCGTGAAACTTCATCCCACGCACCCTGACGAGGTAGTCCAGCGCGGAGCGTCCGCCGATCCCGCCGCGATTCCAGTTCCAAAGTCCGTTTGAGATGACGAGGCTTTCGTGACTGACAGTGCGGTACTCGCCGCTTCGGGGAGGGAGAAGCTCGTTCGGTTCGTTAGATTGAAGGTACGTGAGCAGATCAATCTCCCGCGCCCGCGCGATCTGATCCTCCGTTAACCACGGCATGGAAGCGCCTCGGATGTTATCCGCACATACTCGCCATTTGTCGCCGCCTGCTCACGCCGGAGCGCCTCCTGCCGTATGTCGTCACAACAGCAAGCTTCAAGCCGGCACGGGCGCTTTTTCGTCCCTTTCCACAGGCAGTACTCACAGGAGCAGTCCGCGACAGACCAATATCGGAAACGATTGTAGATGCGTGTGCTGCTGACCATTGGGTAAGACCTCCTAAAATTATTTTGGGGGCAGAGAAACAAAGGTAGTCCTTGCCACATCGCCTGCGACAAGGACTACCTTTGTTTTATTGCCGTTTTATTGCATAAGCTATTTGTAAATCATAGAAATTGAAAGCCCTGCGTTTTACCGTATCAGTATGTACCCTTCGACCTTCCCTATCGACGCGTCTATACCGAATGGTACCGCAGCAAAGGCTACAGTTTTACCATCACCAACAGCACACGGTATGATCAGGCGTTCACCTACGGCAGAAGCATCTTCACCGAAATATCCCGCGTGGTCGACGAGTTGTTCACAAACTACATCACAAAGCCGGATATCCGGCAGCCGCTGTTTACGCAGTATTGCGACGGACGTACGGTGCAATGCCCCCGCTGGATGTCGCAGTGGGGCAGTAAGAGTCTCGGCGACCAAGGGTACACCGCGATTAACATCCTAAGAACCTACTACGGCTGGGACGCGTATCTGGCGCAGGCGGAACAGGTGTGGGGCGTACCAAGCTCCTATTCCGGCAACGCGCTGCAAGTCGGCTCGGTCGGCGAAGCCGTGCGGACGGTTCAGATGCAAATAAACGCGGTCGCCAACAACTTTCCGGCAATCAAAAAGATCGCCGTAGACGGCGTTTACGGGCAGGACACGCGCAAAGCCGTCGAGAAATTCCAGAGCATCTTCAATCTCCCGAGCGACGGCATGGTAGGCCGCTCGACTTGGTATAAACTCAGCCAAATCTATGTTGCGGTGGCCAACATGGCGGCAACCGTATAGGGCATCTCCGCCCCCTGAAAAAGAAGCTCACCAAAACCTTATATTCACCGCCAAGCGAACGGCTCGAGCGCCTGCGAACAGGCGCTTTAGCGCGGTGGCGCAAAATTAATGTCTGTTTGTGTGACATTGGCACATAAACAGACCGTTACTTATGCTATTAATAAGGATATTAGGAGAACCTATTTTTTATTGATTGAGGGGAATCTCATGCTGATTAAAATTACGAAAGACGGACCGTATCTTGTGTCGGGAGGGATCCCCATCCGGGAAATGTTTATTACGCCGGAGGGACATCACTACACGCTGAAGGAGGGCCGCGCGCTTCCGCAGACCGAGCAGTACGCGCTGTGCCGCTGCGGCGAATCCCGCAACGCGCCGTTTTGCGACGGCGCTCATACCGGCGCGGAGTTTGACGGGACGGAGACCGCGTCGCGCGAGCCATACCGCGAGCGCATTGCCGACGTCACGCCGGGGTCAACAATGGATTTGCTGGACGACAACCGCTGTGCGTTCGCCCGCTTTTGCCACACCGAGCGCGGCGACATATGGAGCCTGACCGAACAGGATTCCGACCGCCAAAACCGTGAAGCGGCGATCGGCGCCGCCAAGGCGTGCCCGGCCGGCCGCCTGGTGATGATAGATAAGGACGGAAACCCTCTGGAGGAAACCTTCGAGCCGGAGATCATCATTATGCAGGATCCCGAAAAACGGGTCAGCTCCGGGATTTACGTAAAGGGACCTGTTACGGTGGAGGCGGCGGACGGCACGGCCTATGAGGTTCGGAACCGGGTGATGCTCTGCCGCTGCGGCAGCTCTGAAAACAAACCGTTTTGCAACGCGAATCATGTGGTCGTCGGCTTTAACGACGGTCATTTGAAACGAAAATAAAAAAGAGGAGCGAATCAAAATGGAAGAAAGCACCGCAAGATTCCCGCTGATCGGAGACCCCGCACCCGCCTTCAAGGCGGCGACGACGAACGGGGAAATCAATTTCCCGTCCGATTATGAGGGCAAATGGGTTATTCTCTTTTCCCACCCGAGCGACTTTACCCCTGTCTGCACCACCGAGTTTATGACATTCGGCTCGCTGGCGGACGAATTCAAGAGGCTGAATTGCGAGCTGGTCGGACTGTCGGTGGACTCCTTGGCGAGCCATATCGCGTGGCTGCGCACCATTGAGAAACTGGAGTGGAAAGACAAAAAGAACGTGAAGGTGCGTTTTCCGCTGATCGCGGACATTCGCATGGACGTGGCGAACAAATATGGCATGATGCAGCCTAATTTCAGCACGACGGCGGCGGTGCGGGCGGTGTTTGTGGTAGATCCCAAGGGGATCGTGCGGACAGTTTTATATTATCCCGGTTCGCTCGGGCGCAATTTTGATGAGATTAAGCGCATTGTCTTGGGCTTGCAGAAAGCCGATGCCAACGCCTGCGCGACGCCGGCCGACTGGCGTCCGGGGGACGACGTGATTATACCGATTCCGGGTACGATGGACGGCGCGGAAAAGCGGATGGAAAATCCCGGTGAGGACGCGTATTGCCTGGATTGGTTCCTGTGCTTCAAAAAGGACAGGTAAAACTGGCGTCAGAGAAGCGCCCGCTTTTTTACGATGTATAAAATTTACTAAAATTTGACTGGGAGGCAGACCATGAAAAACGAACGGAAGTTTTGCCACTGTCCGCATTGCGGAAATTTCGTCAGCTTCATTCAAGACGCCGGGCAGCCTTTAACCTGCTGCGGGGAAGAGATGGACGAGATCCGCCCGAATACCGTCGAAGCGTCGGCGGAAAAGCACCTGCCCGTGGCTGTGCGCAACGGGGACTGGCTGGAGGTCACCGTAGGCAGCGCGGCTCATCCCATGAGTGAGGAACACCGCATTGAATGGATTTTGGCCGCGGAACAGGGAAAAACGCAGCGCGTGACTCTGGATCCCGCCGGCGCTCCCTTCGCGGAGTTTCCCGTCGGAGACGGACCGGTGACCGTTTATGCCTACTGCAACCAACACGGGCTTTGGACTGCGGAATATTAGAAACAGGCAAGGACATACTACATACGAACAAAGAACAATTAGGACGCGTAGGGCGCGACGACCCCGGCGCGCCGCCGGTTTCAACGTCCTGTGCAGGGCGCGGCATCCTTGACGCGCCGTGACATATCCCCCGGCGGCATTCGCCGCCGCCCCTTTCGAATCGAAGGGGGCAACGGGGGGAGTGTACAAGGGGCATTTTCAACATGCCCACTAAAATATTGCTTCTCGCGCTTGAAAGGGGCGTTTTTGCGTGTATAACCGGAAAATTAGGGTGGTTCAATACGGCTGCGGAAAAATGGCGAAGGTTATCCTGCGGTATCTGTATGAAAAAGGCGCGGAAATCGTAGGGGCGATCGACATCAATCCCGAAATCGTGGGTATGGACGTGGGCGACTATGCGGAGCTTGGCTTCAAGCTTGGCGTCCCGATCCGCAGCGACGCGGACGCGGTGCTGGACGAATGCGACGCGGACATCGCCGTCCTGACGCTGTTCAGTTTTATGCGCGATGTCTATCCGCACTATGAAAAATGCGTACGCCGCGGAATCAGCGTCGTCACCACCTGTGAAGAAGCGATCTATCCGTGGACAACGGCCTCCGCGATTACCAATAAGCTGGACAGGCTTGCCAAGGAAACGGGCTGCACCGTCGCCGGTACGGGCATGCAGGATATTTACTGGATCAACATGATCGCCTGTGTGGCGGGCGGCGTCCATAGCATCGCGAAGATCGAGGGATCGGTGAGCTATAACGTGGAGGACTACGGTCTCGCGCTGGCTCAGGCGCACGGCGTCGGCTTAACCCCGGAGGAATTTGAGGCGAAGATCGCGCATCCCGAGGTATTGGAGCCGTCCTACGTCTGGAATTCCAACGAGTCCCTGTGCGCGAAAATGGGCTGGACGATTAAAACGCAGACCCAGCGGTGTACGCCGTATTTCCATGACGGCGACATATATTCCGCCACGCTCGGCAAAACAATCGAAAAAGGGAAATGCATCGGCATGAGCGCGGACGTGACCACCGAAACCTTTCAGGGACCGGTCATCCTGACCCACTGTATCGGTAAGGTTTATGGTCCCGGCGACGGCGATATGTGCGATTGGAAAATTTCCGGCGAGCCGGAAACCGCTTTCTATGTACAGAAACCGGCTACGGTGGAGCACACATGCGCCACCGTCGTAAACCGGATTCCCACCGTCTTGAACGCGCCGGCCGGATATGTGACCGCCGATCAGCTTGAGCCGGCGGAGTACCTTTCCTATCCCATTCATTTTTACAGGGACTGATTATCATCCGTATTTTGGCCGGCCACCAAGTCGTCCGCGGCTTGGTGGCCGGTTTTTGGAAACCTTAAGCATGTTAACCTTTTGCGCGCGGCCAACAAGACCGAAAAACGCCAAATGTTCCTCTAAAAAACCTCGCGCTACGGCATGCTATACCGCGCCGACACGCCTGTTTGCAAGCGCTCAAACCGTTCGCTTGGCGGCGAACATGAGGTTTTCAGAGCTTCTCAAATGACGGCTCCGTACTTATTGATTGGGATATTGGTCAAATTTCACCTGACTTGTGCGATTGTGTTGTTCTGGCAACCTCGCGCTCCGGTATGCATCGCGCGCCATAAGCGCCTGTTCGCAAGCGCTGCGCTCGTTTTTGTTCGGCTTCGCCGAATGAAAAGATGGTTTTTTTGAGTTTCCCGATTGAAATAGCTTGACCAAGCAGTTACTGCGCGCTTTATAATAAATGGGAAAGAATGAACGACTGGGGAGGTTTTGCCGGGATGCCTCAACCGAACTTAGAAGACGTATTTAAAGCAAGTCTGCCATTTTGGGGGAATCTGTCGGAAAACGAAAAACGCGGCGTCTTAGACGGCGCAATGTTGCGAAAGTACGGCGCAAAAACCATTTTATCCAATATGACGGACGAGAGCAGCCCCGGCATCCAAATTGTCAAGCAGGGGAGGGCTCGGGTTTTTATCAACTCGAGAGACGGAAAACAGCTCACCCTTCAGCGTATACTGGAAAACGAACTGTCTGTTATCGGCGTGAGCTGTGTGCTGGACAATGTTATTTTTAATGTCAGCCTTGAGACGGAAACGGCGTGCGAGGTCGCGCTGATTCCCCGTGTGATTTGCAAACAGTTGTTTTCAAAAAACATCGCGGTGAAAGACTCCGTTATCGACATGATCACGGTCAAGTTTTCCCAAACAATGCGAATCTTGGAGACTGTGACCTTCTCAAGTATGGGGAGCCGGCTTGCGAACGCGCTGATTGAGCAGAGCAGTTTTGCCGGCTCGGAGATCTTTACGGTTACGCATGAAAGCATCGCCGCAGACCTCGGAACCGCGCGCGAGGTTGTCACCAGGCTTCTGAATCAGTTTCAGACGGACGGGCTGGTAAAGCTTTTGCGCGGCAAAATCGAAATCAACAACATGCAGGCGCTGGCTGCCATGCGGGGTGAAGCCTTGCGCGA
>JAISVY010000153.1 GCA_031271325.1 Oscillospiraceae bacterium | reverse complement strand
CAAACGCATGAATGTCTATGTTGCACAGATGAAGTGTAGGGGCGGTCGTCCCCGACCGCCCGTAACCCCGGAAAATCCCGCAGCCACGGGCGACCGAGGACGGTCGCCCCTACATGAGGGTGCCGCTTTTTGTGCATTTTGTCCGTTCATGCGTTTGTCGTGCACAAAACGTCCACGCACACGCGGTACAAGGCGGTTCAACGGTTCGGGCAAAACGGTCTTGAATGTATAATGCGTCTTATGGTATAATGTAAATGCTTTTCATCAACGCGTTTCGCGGCAAAGGGTTACAGCGTGTCTCTTGTGCGGGCGAACGGGCGAGCTTGCTCGCTTGAAAGCCGCGAAGCGGTAAAGCCGGGGCGGGAGGCGGGCGTGACGCACACGATGAGAGAATACACCGTAACCAAAAACGACGCGGGGAGGCGGGCTGACCGTTTCCTCGCTAAAGCCGCGCCTGACCTACCCGCTTCGGCAATACAAAAGGCGTTCCGCAAGAAAGACGTGAAGCGGAACGGCAAACCCTGCCGCGCCGACGAAAGGCTCGCCGAAGGGGACGCAGTGCGGCTGTACGCCCAACCCGCCTCTGTCGTTGCGGGTCCCGGCAGACGAGACGCCCCCGCGCTGCCGCCCGGTTGTATCGTGCACGAGGATTCACGGCTCATCGTGCTGCGCAAACCGCCGGGGATCCCGAGCCAGACGGATAACGGCGAGCCCGGGATCGAGGATATGGCGCGAACCTATCTCGAACAGTCCGGCGAATGGTCGCCGGAGAGGGAAAACGGGTTCCGCCCCTCGCTCTGCCACCGCCTCGACCGCGGCACCGAGGGGCTGCTGCTGTTCGCGAAGACCGCCGAAGCGCTGCGGACGCTGACCGAAATGATCCGCAACCGTGAAGTGGTCAAAACCTACCGGTGCGTCGTAGAGGGAATCCCCAAACCGCCGGAAGGGGAGTGGCATGACTTTTTGTGGAAAGACGCGAAGCAAAAGCGCGTCTATGCGCGAAAAACCCCGTCGCCGGGCGCGAAACCCGCGCTCTCGCGCTACAAAACCCTGCGTTCCGCAGGCGGGAAGAGCCTGCTGGAAATCGAGCTGGTCACCGGGCGGACACATCAGATACGCGTGCAATGCGCTTCGCGCGGACACCCGGTCGCGGGCGACGGGAAGTACGGCAAAGGGCGCGCCGGAGAGGCGCTGGCGCTTTGCGCGGTAAGGATCGAGCTGCGCGCCGGGGGCGAGACTTTTCAGATCGACAAAAAATTTGCCGAATTCGATTGACAAACCGAGGTTTTTATTATACTATTTTGGTCACCGCGCATTTGCTGAGAGGAGCGTCTTATCCTCCCTGCTTGGCGACGGAGCAGCGCTGTTACGCTCCGTGCGCGCCTCGCGGGCGGTCTGATAAGCCGCTCCCGCTTATACCAAACAGTCCGCGCTTCGCGCTTCCTTCGGTTTGGTAAACGCTTCCGCGTCTTATCCTCCCTGCTCAGCGACGGAGCAGATCTTACTGTAGAGGGGTAGATAGGTGAAAAAAGAGCTCATACGCCTTGTGGACTGCACCATGGCGTTTGACGGAGAGATTGTGCTTAATGCCATCAATCTGACCATCCATAACAAAGAATTCCTCACGCTGCTCGGTCCCAGCGGCTGCGGCAAAACCACAACCCTCCGTATCATCGGCGGGTTTGAGACGCCAACCTCCGGCTCGGTGCTGTTCGACGGCGTGAGAATAAACGAGGTGCCGCCCCACAAGCGGCGCGTCAATACGGTTTTCCAGAAATATGCCCTCTTCCCACATCTCAACGTGTTTGAGAATGTGGCGTTTGGCTTGCGCATTCCGCAGAGCGTCCCCGTGACGGAGGGCGGCAAGACCAGGCAAAAAAAAGTGAGATTGCAGGAAGCGGAGATCGGGCAGCGGGTGCAGGACGCGCTGGAACTGGTGGGGCTGAAGGGTTACCACCGGCGGCGGGTACATCAGCTTTCGGGCGGGCAGCAGCAGCGGGTCGCGATCGCGCGCGCCATCGTCAACCGCCCGCAGGTGCTTTTGCTGGACGAGCCGCTCGGCGCGCTCGACCTCAAGCTGCGCAAAGAGATGCAGCACGAGTTAAAAGAGATTCAGCAGCAGGTGGGCATCACGTTCGTCTATGTCACGCACGATCAGGAAGAAGCGCTCACGATGAGCGACACCGTCGTGGTGATGAATCAGGGCAATATCCAGCAGATCGGCACCCCCGTTGACATCTATAACGAGCCGGTCAACGCGTTCGTCGCCGACTTCATCGGCGAGAGCAACATCATCCAGGGCGTGATGCACAGAGACAACGACGTTTCGTTCGCGGGGAAGCGTTTCCTCTGCGTGGATTCCGGGTTCGACCCCGATCAGCCGGTGGACGTGGTTATCCGCCCGGAAGATGTGCGCCTGACCGCGCCGAAGGACGGCCAGCTTCGCGGCACGGTCAACTCGGTCACGTTCAAGGGCGTGTTCTACGAGATTTACGTGGACGTCGGCGAGCTTGA
The DNA here is from genome assembly GCA_031271325.1 of Oscillospiraceae bacterium. Classification (GTDB taxonomy): domain Bacteria; phylum Bacillota; class Clostridia; order Oscillospirales; family UBA929; genus UBA929. The sequence continues at coordinate 4,658 of JAISVY010000153.1, read as the reverse complement.
ATGGATGGTTCACTCCACCGCCGCCCCCAAAGTCGGCGACGAGGTGGGGCTTTGCCTCACACCGGAGGACATCCACGTGATGGACCGTCCCGACCTGTTCCCCGAAGGCGCGGAAGCGCTTACCATTGAGGACATCGACCCGGAACCGGATTTTGAGGATAAATACGTGGACGAAGAACCTCCGGAGGCAGAGCTGTGAAGAAGCGCGGGGGGCTTCTCGCGGCTCCGTATACGGTTTGGATGGCGCTGTTTACCGTCATCCCGATGCTGCTCGTGGTGTATTTCGCGTTCACCGGCGAGGACGGGCGGTTCACGTTCGGCAATTTCTCGCAGCTGCTCGGCTACGGCGCGGTATTCGGGCGCAGTTTTTGGCTGGCGGCGCTCGCGACCGTCGTCTGTCTCGCGGTCGGTTACCCGCTGGCGTACGCGATGAGCCGGGAGACCGGCGCGGTGCGCAACACCGCGATGCTGCTGCTGATGCTGCCGATGTGGATCAATATTCTGCTCCGCACCTATGCGTGGATGTCGATTCTGGAGAACAAGGGTCTGCTGAACCAGCTGCTTTCTTTTCTGCGCCTGCCCCCCGTCCGCATCATCAATACCCCTGCGGCGGTGGCGCTCGGCATGGTGTATAACTATCTCCCCTTCATGGTGCTGCCCATCCTCACCGTCATCCAGAAAATCGACGGCTCGGTCATCGAGGCGGCGCAGGACTTGGGCGGCAGCCAATTCACAGTGTTCAAGCGGGTGATCCTGCCGCTCTCGCTGCCCGGCGTGCTGAGCGGCGTGACGATGGTGTTCGTGCCCGGCGTATCCACCTTTATCATCAGCCAGCTCTTGGGCGGCGGGAAGTCGATGATGCTCGGCGACCTGATCGAGATGCAGTTTTTGGGCAGTACGTACAACCCCTATCTCGGCTCGGCGATTTCGCTGGTGATGATGGTGATCGTGCTGATTTCCATGGCGGTCATGAACCGCTTCGGCGAGGGTGAGGAAGAGGTGATGGTGCTGTGAGGCGTTCCCGCGTTCCGGGGCGCGTACTGCAGGCGCTGGTAGCCGTCTTCCTGTATGCGCCGATTCTGGTGCTGATCTTTTTCTCGTTCAACTCCGACAAGAGCCGCGTGAGCTTCAAGGGCTTTACGCTGGATTGGTACAAACGGCTCTTCGAGAACGAACAGGTGCTGTCCGCGCTGTCGCTCACGCTGATTCTCGCGCTGCTTTCGGCGCTGATCGCCACCGTGATCGGCACGGTTTCCGCCGTCGGGATCTACAACATGAAGAAGCGCCCGCGCAAGATCCTGCTCGCGCTGAACAATGTGCCTGTCGTCAACCCCGACATCATCACCGGTGTTTCGCTGATGCTCGTCTTCGTGCTGTTCGTCACGTTTTTGCGCTCGCTCGGGGTAGGCGCCGGCTTGGGGTTCACAACCCTGCTGATCGCGCATGTGACGTTCAACATCCCCTATGTGATACTCTCGGTGCTGCCAAAGCTCCGCCAGCTCAACAAAAACACCTACGAGGCGGCGCTCGACCTCGGCGCGAACCCTTTGCGCGCGTACATGCGCGTCATTCTGCCGGAGATCATGCCCGGCGTGGTCAGCGGCGCGATCATCGCGTTCACGATGAGCATCGACGACTTCCTGATCAGCTACTTCACCACCGGCACTTCGGTTCAAACGCTGCCGATGCGGATATACTCTATGACGCGGAAGCGCGTCAGCCCGGAAATCAACGCGCTGTCCACGCTGATGTTCGTCACGGTGCTCGCGCTCCTGATCATCATCAACATCCTTCAGGCTCGCGACCAAAAGAAGAAAGAGCGAAGATTATGAGGCTTTTAGAGCGTCTCAGTCAGGTACCTCTAAAAACCCCCGCTCCGGCTTGCGATGCCGCGCCATAGGCGCCTGTTCGCAAGCGCTGCGCTCGTTTTCATTCGGCGAAGCCGAATGAAAACATGGGTTTTTAGAGCGTCTCAGTTAATAAAGTGGTAAACATCATCACGAATACAGAAAATAAAAAATAAAGGAGCGAATCATCGTTGAAAAAGAATGTAATCATCCTCATCGCCGCCCTCCTGCTGCTGGCGGGCTGCCAATCAGCCACTCCCGCGCAGGGCACACAAACCGATAACGCGCAGTCCGGCGGCGGCACGCAGGTGTCCGGCGACGTGTATGTCTTCAACTGGGGCGAATATATGGATGAAGAACTGAACAACGCGTTCGGGGAAGCCACCGGTATTCAGGTTCATTACAGCACCTACCAAAACAACGAGATGCTTTACTCCACCCTCATGGGCGGCGGCTCGAACTATGACGTGATCATTCCGTCCGACTACATGATCAGCCGGATGATTGAAGAGGATATGCTGCTGACGCTGGACTTCGCCAACATTCCCAACTTCGCGAACATAGACGCGGATCTGAAAAACCCCGCCTACGACCCGGAGAACCTCTATTCGGTTCCGTACGCGTGGGGGACGGTTGGCATCATCTATGACACCGCGCGCGTCTCCGAACCGGTCGACAGCTGGGGCGCGCTGTTCGACGAGCGTTACAGCGGGGAGATTTTAATGTTTGACAACCCCCGCGACGCGTTTGGCATCGCCTTAAAGCTGCTGGGGCATTCGTTCAACACCACCAACGAGGCCGAACTGCGCGGGGCGTATGACCTGATGGTGACCCAAAAACCGTTGGTTCAGGGATACGTGATGGACCAAATCTTTGACAAGATGGAGAACGGGGAGGCAATCCTCGCCCCTTACTACGCGGGCGACGCCATCACGATGATGGAAACAAACGAAGACCTCGCGTTCGTGTTTCCGAAGGAAGGCACCAATATCTTTGTCGACGCCTTCTGTATCCCCAAAGGCGCGGCCAACAAAACAGCCGCCGAGAAATACATCGACTACATGTGCTCGTACGAGGCGGGGCTTGCCAACATTGATTTCACCGGCTACTCCACACCGCTGATCGACGTCTATGAGAGCTTGGACGACGAAGTCAAGAACGACGGCATATCTTACCCCGAAGATATGACCGGTTTTGAAACGTTCACCAATCTGCCCGGCTGGGTAAACGACCTCTACGCCGAGCTGTGGACGGATCTGAGGAAATAGGGCATGTCGAAAATCCGCTCCGGCTTTACCGGGCTGTTAAGCGAGCAAGCCCGTTCTTCGCCGCAGGCGCTTTTGCGATGCCGCGCCACAGGCGCTCACGTCTGCGGTGCCCGTTCGCAAGCGCCGCGCTCGTTCGCCTTTCAGGCGAACACGCAATTTTCAACACTTCGAAATAAGAAAGTGTGATGTCGTGCAAAACCTTCGTGTTCTGCTGATCAATTTCTACAGCCCCAAATCTTTGGGGCTGCGTTTTCTGGAGCGCGCGCTGTCCGCCGCGGGCTTCGACGTGACCGTGCTGTATTTCAAAAACTTCCACAGCACCCACCCGCAAAAGCCCACCGAAACGGAAAAAAAGCTGCTGCTGGATTTTCTGGCGCAGTATAACCCGCTGTTTGTCGGGTTTTCGGTGATGTCTTCGCTCTACCTCGAAGCGGTGGAAGACGTGGCGCGATTGGTGCGCGAACAGATCAAAGCGCCGCTCGTCTGGGGCGGCGTATACGCCACGATGTTCCCCGAACGGTGCTTGAAGCATTGCGATTACGTGCTGCGCGGGGAAGGGGAGGGCGCGGTCACCGAGCTGGCGCAGCGCCTGAAATCCGGGGAGAGCTTGGACGATATGGAAAACCTCGCGTATATGCGTTCCGGCGAGGCCGTCGTCAACCCGGTGCGCCCGCTGGTGACCGATCTGGATACCCTGCCGATGGCCGAAATCGGTTTGGACAACAAATACTTCATCGACGGCGGGGAACTGCGTTTCGGCGACCCGATGCTCACCTCGGTCAGTTATGAGACGACCTGTTCGCGCGGCTGCCCGTTCGTCTGTTCCTACTGCTCGACGGTCGGCATCAAGCGCGTTTACCGCGACAGCCGCCATTTCCTGCGCTTCCGCTCGGTTGATAACGTGATCACCGAGCTTCTGCACGCGAAAGACAAGATGAAGCGCCTCTCGATTATCCATTTCTGGGATGAGATTTTCCCCGACGACCAGAAATGGATCAATGAGTTTACCGCCCGCTATAAAAACGAGATCAACCTGCCGTTCGAGATTTGGGCGCACCCGCTGAAAACCAGTCATGAGCTGATTCAAAAGCTGCGCAAAGCCGGGCTGTTCCAAGCCGTGATGGGGATCCAAAGCGGTTCGCCGGAAGTGCGAAAGAAAATATTCCACCGCGTGGAGTCGCAGGAGCAGGTGATGTCGGCCGCCAAAGCGCTGGCCGACAACAAGGTGCCGCGCGTGATCTACGATTTTATCCTGCGCCATCCGTTTGAATCAACCGAACAGCTCAAGGAAACATATGCCCTCTGCGACGCGCTGCCCGGCCGCTTCACGCTGCAGCTCCACGACCTCAACTTCCTGCCCGGCACCGACATCGTACAGGAAGCGCTGAAACGCGGGCTGTACACCGAGGCGGAGATGGAAGAGATCCTCTACGCCCCGATGGAGAAGCAGTACGCCACTTGGTGGGAGAGCGGCAGCAGCAACCCCGAAACGGTCTTTTGGTACAACCTGATCTACATGACGCAGTTTAAGTCCCTGCGCCGC
>JAISVY010000130.1 GCA_031271325.1 Oscillospiraceae bacterium | reverse complement strand
GGCTGAAGAAATAGCCGTACAGCCGTGCGCCGTTTTGCCCGGCAAGTTCGCTTCGCGCGGGGCAAAGCGGCGCATGACTGCAACCCCGTTTTTGTTTTTGGGTTGCCGGTGCGTGACGCGGTCACGCTTCACAGCTCTTTTCGACCGGCAAATTCAGAATTTTTCGCTTTGATTTCTGCGAATCAAAGCTCCAAAATTCTGAATTTGACAACGCGCGCCCGGGGCGCTTCGGGTCGAAAGGGGCTGTTCAGCAGCCCTTACTTATCCCAGTCTGTCAAGACCTTTTCGGCGTAGGCGTCGGCGAGCGAGCGCACGCCGGAGAAATCCACATGGCGGTTATAAATGTCTTCCAGCTGCCGGTGTTTGCCGGCAATGCCGGCTAAGATGCCGCAGGCGTCTTCCAGCAGCGCGTTTTCTGTTTTCTTCAAAAAGCGCAGGCGCAGGCGGTGGCTTTTCAGCAGCGGCGGCGGGATTGTGGCGTCCAGCCGGATACGGCGGTACGCCTCGCCGGGATACGGCGACTTCGGCGGAGCGGAGACAAACGCCAGCTGCGCGTCCGGCAGGATGAGGTGCGCAGGCCGCGCGGTCGGGGAATATGGGTCGTAACAGGCGATAACGTCCGCGCCCGCGTCCAGCGCCGCCGCGCAGATCGGCGTGAGTACCGCGTGCGCTTGCCGGTAGCTGTCCTGCAACTCATAGACTTTGTCCGCGAGCAGGGAGACGGTGTCCCAGAGCGTTTTTGTGCCGTCCGGCGTGAGCGCATCGAGAAAGCGTTTGTGCAGTACGCCTTTCCCCGTTCCCTTTTTAATCTCGCGCCGGATGATGCCGCGTGTCCGGCGGCGCAGCGTTTCGATTGCCTCAAGGTCGGTGATCAGGTTTTTCTGCTCGTCCTGCAAACTCTTCACCGCGCCAAGCACCCGGTACAGCCGCGCGTACTCCTCGCGCGTTTCGTCTTGAATAATAATGGCGGTTTTCCGCTCCCGGCTGAGCGCCGCGTCGTCCACAAACTGCGTCAGCGGCAGATACATCTCCACGGCGAGCGGATATTTCGGCTCCATCGCGTGCGGCGGCGTACCGTCCGCGAACGCGACGCCGAGCCGCGGAAAATAAACCCCGTCCCACGAATCGATGTCGCCGGAACAGAGAATCACTTCGCGTTCCTGCTCTTTTAACTTATCGGCGACCCGTTTCATGAAACTGGATTTCCCGTTGCCCGGCACGCCTTTTATGATAAAAAGGCGGTTAAGCCGGTTTATATTGAGCCATTTGTTGCAATATGAGACATAACCCTGCGGCGTGTTCGCGCCCAGGTAAAATTGCGCATCCAACCTGATCCCTCCCGTATCTTTCTGAGGTATCATATGCGCCGTTTACGGTTTTGGCGAATGCGGGATATACGCCGCCCAGACGGGTAAACACGGCAAACGGCTTGCGAATGAGCGCACAGAGCGCGGATTCGCAAGCCGTAAAACCAAATAACGATTTATTGGGTCACGCTAACCAGGGCTTCCGTGCGGTCGGTGTTTTCCCAGGGCAGACCGCCGCGTCCGAAGTGACCGTAAGAAGCGATGGCTTTGTAGATCGGGCGGCGCAGATCGAGCGCTTTGATGATCTCGGCGGGGCGCAGGTCAAAGACCTCGCGCACGGCATTGCCGAGCAGCTCGTCGGAGATGGTTCCCGTGCCGAACGAATCGACCAGCACGCTGACAGGCCGCGCCACGCCGATGGCGTAGGCAAGCTCAATTTCGCAACGGCGGCAAAGACCCGCCGCGACAAGGTTCTTTGCCGCGTACCGCGCCATATAGGCGGCGCTGCGGTCTACCTTCGTCGGGTCTTTGCCCGAAAAAGCGCCGCCGCCGTGACGCGCGTAGCCGCCGTATGTATCCACGATAATCTTCCGCCCGGTCAGACCGCTGTCGCCCTGCGGGCCGCCCACCACGAAGCGCCCGGTGGGGTTGATGTAGAACAGGGTATCGTTGTCGATCAGATTCTTCGGCAGGGCTGTTTCGGCGACCCGTTCCCGGATCTCTTTGCGCAGTGTTTCGATGTCCACCTCGGCGCTGTGCTGGCTGGATACCACGACGGTGTGGATGCGTTCCACCGCGCCGTTTTCGCCGTACTGCACGGTGACTTGCGCTTTTCCGTCGGGGCGCAGGTAGGGAAGGTCGCCGCTCCGCCGCGCCGCGGCCAGCTCTTTGCAGAGGGCGTGGGCGTAAACGATGGCGGCCGGCATCAGTTCCGGCGTTTCGTCGCAGGCGAAACCGAACATCATGCCCTGATCGCCCGCGCCGATCAGGTCGGCATTGTCGGCGGCGGCGGACTTGTATTCCAGAGAGCGGTCTACACCCATCGCGATGTCGGGGCTTTGCTCGTCGATTGAGGTTAGCACGGCGCAGGAACGCGCGTCGAACCCGTGGGCGGGATCGTCGTAGCCAATCCCCTCGATTGTTTTCCGCGCGATGCCGGGGATGTCGACATACGCCTTTTCGGTGGAGATCTCGCCCATTACCAACGCCATGCCGGTGGTGACGATCGTCTCGCAGGCGACGCGCGCCGCCGGATCCTGCTCGATGATCGCGTCGAGCACCGCGTCGGAGATTTGGTCGCAGACTTTGTCGGGATGCCCTTCGGTGACCGATTCGGAGGTGAACAATTTCATGGGGTTCTTCCTTTCTGTATGTTATAGATTTACAATGTTTTCATGTATTCCCGCTGTTCGGGGGTCAGCCGGTCGATCGTCATGCCCATCGACAGGAGCTTTAATTCGCTTACCCGCGCGTCGATCTCTCCCGGCACCGGGTAAACGCCCGGCGCAAGCGATTTGCCGTGCCTGAGCATATGTTCCAGCGCCAGCGCCTGCACCGAAAAGCTCATGTCCATGATCTCGACCGGATGCCCGTTTCCGGCGGCGAGGTTGCACAGACGCCCTTCGGCGATCACGTTGAGGAAGCGCCCGTCGCTTTGCTTATACGCCATGATGCCGTCGCGGCGCGGAATCGCTTCGGTTGAGGTTTCGCGAAGGTACGCCACGTCCACCTCCACGTCGAAATGCCCGGCGTTCGCCAGAATCACGCCGTCTTTCATCAGCCCGAAGTGCCTCTCGGTGATCACGTCTTTGCATCCGGTGACGGTAACGAAGAAATCGCCCAGCGGAGCGGCGGCGTCCATCGTCATGACGGCGTGCCCGTCGTTGACCGCCTCGATGGCTTTGACCGGGTCAATCTCGGTGACGATCACCCGCGCGCCCAGTCCGGCGGCGCGCATCGCGACGCCGCGGCCGCACCAGCCGTATCCCGCGACGACGACCGTTTTGCCGCTCACCTGCAGGTTGGTGGTGTGCATCAGCGCTTCCCACGTAGACTGCCCGGTGCCGTAACGGTTGTCGAAGAGATGCTTCATGTCGGCGTCGTTGACGGCCATGACGGGGTAACGCAGCCCTCCGGCGGCGTGCCGCGCGTATAAGCGGTGTACGCCGGTGGTGGTTTCCTCGGTCATGCCGATCAGGTCTTGGGCGCTGTCAGCCGCCGCGCCGTGCAGCAGCTCGGTCAGGTCGCCGCCGTCGTCGAGCACAAGGTGCGGCTTACACGCGAGAGCCGCCGTGAGGTGTTCGGTATATTCAGACGCCGAACAGCCGTGGATGGCGTAGACGTTCACGCCGAGCGAGAGCAGCCCCGCCGCCACGTCGTCCTGCGTGGAGAGGGGGTTACACCCGGTGGCGTGCACCTCCGCGCCGCCTTCGGCCAGCGTCAGCGCGAGACAGGCAGTCTTGGCTTCCAAGTGTACGCTGGTGGTGATTTTTACGCCGCGAAACGGCTTGCGCTTTGCAAAATCCGCGCCGATGGAAGACAAAACGGGCATATACGCCCGCGCCCACGCGATCTTCCGAAGCCCCGGCTCCGCGAGCGCCTCATCGCGAACGATACTCATGAAAAAACACACCCTTTACAAATTACCGTATTCTATGATACCATATATGCTATTCATTGACAAGAGGAAAGCGTTCTAAACTGTTATCTGTTGGTTGTTCACTGTGTTGGCGCGGCGCGGTCATCCTGTGCAGGGGAGGCGTTTTGCCTCCCGCGATACCTGCGGGCGGGATGAACCCTGCCCCTGCACGACGCAATTGTCACGTTTCCCTCGCCGCATCGGCGAATATTCTAAAGCGGGTAAGACCGGCAAAGGAGAAATGCAGAATGGATGAATTTAGGCAAATCGCGGCGCGGATCCGCGAGGCGCGGGAGATACGCGGTCTCTCGGCGGCGGAAATCGCGCAAAAGTTACAAATCTCCGAAGACACGTATCTTCGGTACGAAGCAGACGGAGAGGACATCCCGATCAACGTGCTTTTCCGCTTGGCGGCGGAATTGGGCGTAGACCTCAACGAACTGCTGACCGGGCGCGCCCCGCATCTGGACTCCTACTGCCTCGTGAAACGCGGGAAGGGCAAATCGGTAGACCGCTTTCCGGGCTATGCGTTCCAGTCCCTGGCATATACCTACAAGCGCCGGGTCATGGAGCCGCTGCTGGTCACCGTGGAGCCGGACGAGAAAGCGGTGGAGCCGGTGACGCACGGCGGGCAGGAGTTCAATCTCTGCCTGGAGGGCGTGATGGAGCTGATTTTTGACGGGAAACACATCCGGCTGGAAGCGGGCGACAGCGTATACTTCAATCCCGCGCACCCGCACGGGCAGAGGGCTGTCGGCGCACGGGCGCGGTTCCTGACCGTCATTACATTATAAGGAGGGGCGGTTATGGGATTGCTGGAACGCTTTTTACCCCGCACCGAGTTTGATTCTTACGAAGACTTTATCGAAAATTACAAGCTGAACGTCCCCGAACGCTTCAACTTCGGGTTTGACGTGGTGGACGCGTGGGCGGACGCCGAGCCGGACAAAAAGGCGCTGGTGTGGTGCGACGACCGCGGCGGCGAGGAGACGTTTACCTTCACCGACATATCAAAGCTCAGCAATAAGGCGGCCAACTGGTTTGCCGCGCAAGGGATCGGCAGGGGCGACGCCGTTCTGCTGCTTTTGCGCCGCCGCTGGGAATATTGGGTTTGCGCCGTCGCGCTGCATAAGCTGGGCGCGGTCGTCGTGCCCGCGTCGCTGCAGCTGACGTCGAAGGACATCGCCTACCGTTTGCAGGCGGCGGACATTAAAATGCTGCTCTGCGTCTCCGACGAAGGGCTGCTGCGCCAAGCGGAGGAAGCGGGCGGCGGCGTGAAACGCGCCGTTGTAGCCGGTACGCGCGAAGGCTGGCAATCGTTTGACATCGGGGGCTATCCGGACGCGTTCAGCCGCCCGGAAGCGATTCAAAACAGCGATGTGATGCTGATGTACTTCTCCTCCGGCACCACCGGAATGCCCAAGATGGTCAGGCACAACTTCGTTCATCCGCTGGGGCAGATCGTCACGGCGAAATACTGGCAGCAAGTGCGGGAAAACAAACTGCATATGTCGGTTTCCGACAGCGGCTGGGCAAAGTTCGGGTGGGGGAAGATTTACGGTCAGTGGATCTGCGGCGCGTGTATCTTCGCCTATGACATGGAGAAGTTCGTGCCTAAAAATCTTCTGCAAAAAATGCAGGACTACAAACTCACGACCTTCTGCGCGCCGCCGACGATGTACCGTTTCATGCTGCAGGAGGATATGGCTTCGTACGACCTCTCCTCGATCGAGCGTTACTGCAACGCGGGCGAGCCGCTGAACCCGGAGGTCTTCGAGCGGATGGCCGCGCTGACCGGGAAAAAGCTCGCCGAAGGGTTCGGGCAGAGCGAATCGAGCGTGCTGATCGCCTCGTTCCCGTGGTTTGAGCCGAAGCCGGGCAGCATGGGCAAGCCCTCGCCGCTGTATGACATCGACCTCGTCAACGAAGACGGCGAAAGCTGCGAGACGGGCGAAGAGGGCGAGATCGTTATCCGCGGGCTGTCCAACCCCACCGGTCTGTTTACCGAGTATCTCGGCGACGCGGAAGCCAACGCCAAAGCCTTCCGCAACGCCTGCTACTACACCGGCGACGTGGCGTGGCGCGACGACGGCGGATACTATTGGTTTATCGGGCGCAACGACGACGTGATCAAGTGCTCGGGCTACCGTATCGGTCCGTTTGAAGTCGAGAGCGCGCTGATACAGCACGAATCGGTGCTGGAATGCGCCGTGACCGCCGCGCCCGACCCGGTGCGCGGACAGGTGGTCAAAGCCACCGTTGTTCTGAAGCGGGGCTTTTCTCCGTCGGACAAGCTGGCAAAAGAGTTACAGGAGCATGTCAAACGCGTCACCGCGCCGTATAAATATCCGCGCATTGTGGAATTCGTGCCGGAACTGCCGAAAACCGCGAGCGGGAAAATCAAACGGGCGGAAATCCGTAAAATGGAAGAAAAAACCCCGTAATTCAGTTCCTCGAAAAACTGAGGCTTTCTCGGGTTGAAAACACGGAAACCGTTGCGGCGGAACGAATCCGCCTGCGCGATAAGCTCGTCGTGAGGGGTTTTTGGCGTGACACGTTTTTCCCGAAACGCTTTTATAGACGGAATTAGTTAAAACAGCTAAAGCCGGGTGGCTTAATGACGATATATTTATTGAATTGAGACGCTCTAAAAACCCATGTTTTCATTCGGCGAAGCCGGGCGAAAACGAGCGCGGCGCTTGCGGACAGCCGTCGCAGACGTGAGCGCCTGTGGCGCGGTGTCACGTTCCCCTCGCCTCATGGCAGTGAACAGTTACCAGTGTACAGATAACAGTCAGACGGTTGGACTGTTTCTCTTGTTCCAAATTGTTATCTGTTGGTTGTTCACTGTTAAGGAGCGAGGCGGGTTCACGCTTCGTTTTTAAGCCGGAGCGGGTTTTTAGAGGTACCAAATTGGAGGGATCCAGAATGAATATTGCGGGTGTCCACGCGACACAAGCAACACACGCAGCGCAGACGAAGGAACCGTCCGCCCTGCAAATCGTCACCGCGCCGGAACACGGTCAAGCGGCCGACACAGTGGAGATCAGCCCCCGGCGCTCCCATCAATCCGCGATGTATCAAGACAGCGAACGGACGATTAGTATGAAATCGTCGGTTTTGCGCCGTATGGCCGAGCGGATGATCAAAGAGCAATACACCAAGGGCAATCATCTCTTTATGCTCTTTTACGGCGGCGCGGCGCTTCGGCTCGACCCGTCGCTTCGTCCCGATTACCATCATCTGGAGCTGGATCTGGAAACGCAGGAGACGCACCGCGATGTCGTGGTCAGCGCCAGCGAGTATTTTGGACCGGATGAAACCAGCGCTCGCATCATCAACGCGGCGATGGACATCGCGGGTCCCGATGCCGCGAATCCGCCGAAGGAAATGGTCAGTTCGTTCCGCCGCGCCGTTTCCGCCGCGTTCGAAAGCGTCACGGCGATGTTCGACGGCGTAACGCCGGAACTGACCCAACGCACCTACGAAGCCACCATGAGCCGCTTCGACGCGTGGGGAACAACCGCCAAAGCTTCCGGCGAATAACATCAAGACGCTCTAAAAACCCATGTTTTCATTCGGCGAAGCCGAACGAAAACGAGCGCAGCGCTTGCGAACAGGCGCCTGTGGCGCGGCATCGCAAGCCGGAGCGGGGGTTTTTAGAGGTACCTAATCAAGACGCTCTAAAAACCCGTGTTTTCATTCGGCGAAGCCGAACGGGAGATTTTTAGAGTGACACAACCCGCAAAACCAACCTCTAAATGCCCTTTTCCGGGGTGTTTGGGGGTTTTACGCTTTTTGCGCTACTCCCCTGTGTATTCGACCAATACCGCGCTGCTGACGCCGGCGGTGCTGCGGAGGGCGGCGACGAACGACGTGTCGTTGCGACGTACCCGCACTTCGGCGGTGACTTCGCTGTAGGCCGCTTCGGCGGTCTTGTTTTTTAGTTTGTAGCCGATCGCGCTGAGCTGCCCGGTTACCGCTTCTTCCGCTTCCGTGTCGTAGCGGACGATCAGCAGGAAAGACCGACGCTCGAAACGCAGCAGCGTAAACAGGATAAACACAGCCGCAATGAAAGCCGTGCCGAGCAGCGCGACCAGATAGAGACGCGCGCCCGCCGTGAGACCGGCGGCGACGCCCCAGAATAAAAACCCGACGTCTAACGGATCTTTGATCGCGGCGCGGAAGCGCACGATACTCAGCGCGCCGACCATACCGAGCGAGAGTACGAGGTTGGCTCCGATTGTAAGGATGATAAACGCCGTCACCAGACAAACCATCACATTCAGCAGATTGAACCCCGCGTCGTATAAAACGCTCCTGCCGAAGAAACGGTACACAAGATAGATCACCAAGCCGCAAACCGACGCAACGGTGAGGGTAAAGAGAATCTGCGAGGCGTTTAAGCTGTCAACCTGCGGTGTGAGCATATCGAGGAGCTGATTCATGGACAGTGAGTCCCCTTTCACGGACAAGACCGTATTTAGACATCTCGGTACGAGCCAGCGGCAGCCCGCGGAACAACCCCGCGACGGCTCCGGGCATAAACCCGCTGAATTTTACCTCCAGCAGACGCGCGTAGGCGTCGGCAAACCCCGGAAACGAAGACCGCCCATCCGGCGGAGTCGCGCCGAGCGGGTACGGATGCCCGTCGAACGTCAGGCGGACATCCCCGGGCGCGTATACATACGCCTCCCTGCGGTAGGCGAACGCCGCCGCCGGGCGGAGCCTGTGGAGCCGGTGCAGCAGAGCGAGGCGCTGTAAGAGCGGCGCCTCTCCGGGCATGGGAAAACTGCCCGCCAGAAAAGATTGGGCTTGCGTCTGGGTGAGGGAAATGGTATCCTTATAAGAGAGGCTGCCGTCTTTATGCTTGCGCTCCAGCCGGATAAACGAGAGGTCGCCGTTGTACCAGCGCAGGCGGTATTTGTCGCGGCGAAAGCCGCCCAGCGCCTTTTCCTGATAGAAACTGTCGGTCTGGTCGTCGAAGTAGATGTTGCAGACCTCATACGCGCCGCCCGAGTGGCGGTCGGGGCGCAGCACCGCGCGTACGCGTTCCCGCAGCAGCTCGGCGGTCTGCGCGCTGAGTATGTACTTATGCTCGTGCCGGTAACGCATCGCTATATCCCCAATGTAAAGAGTTTGTCAGCAACAGGTAAAATTTATATAAGGCTTGCTGAACAACACCGCTGTCACGCTTCACAGCTTTTTCCGACCGGCAAATTCAGAATTTTTGCGTTGTTTTCTGCGAAAAAAGCTCCAAAATTCTGAATTTGACAACTTGTGCCTAGGGCAATTCGGGTCGAAAAAGAGTAGTTCGGCAGTTCCTATGTAAGGTGGTAAAAACATGAAAAAAATCGCCTCACTGGCGTTTATATCGGTTGTTCTGCTGGCTTCGGCGCTGCTGCTGAACGCGTTTCCCGCCGAAACCGTGCCGCTGCCGCCCGAAGAAACGCCGTCTGAAGGAGCGCCGGAGGTTACCGCGCCAAAGCTCGGCATCGCCCTTTCCGAGACGGGGCACTTCTTCAGCGAAGCCGTTAGCGTGGAAATTTTCGCGAGCAACCCGGCGGCTGAGATCTATTATACCACAGACGGATCGGTTCCGACAAGGGATTCCCAAAAATATAACGGCGCGCTGCGCTTCCTCCCGCTGCCCGGCGGCAACGTCGTGCCGCTGAAAGCGATCGCGGCGGCGGGCGGCGAAGTGACGCGCCCGCTCGCGCATACCTTTTTTATCGATCGGGATCTGGGCTTTGATACACTGGTGTTTTCTCTCTCGACCGACCCGGAGCACCTATACGATTACGACACCGGCATCCTGGTCGAGGGGCGGGTACGCGATGAATATATCGAGCAAAACCCCCGCGACGTGATCGAGCCGCCCGACCCCGCAAACTTTAACTGGCGCGGGCGTGAGGGCGAAAGACCGGTGTATGTGGAGGTTTTTGAAGCGGACGGAAAACGGGTCGTGTCGCAGGCGGCGGGCGTACGGGTCAGCGGCGCTTGGTCGCGCTCCGAGAACCAGAAATCGCTGCGTCTGATCGCCCGGAAGGAGTACGAGCCGGACGCGGGAAAATTCCACTATGACTTTTTCTCCGGCGACGTCATGCAGAACGCCTACGGCACCGGCATCACCGAGTATGACGAGATCATTCTGCGCAACGGAGCCAACGACCGTCACTTCGGGATGCTGCGCAACGAAGCGGCGGCGGTGCTTGCGCAGGATTATGGCTGGCGCGACGTCGCGCCGGTGCGGCCTGCCGCGGTATTTCTCAACGGGGAGTATTACGGCTTCGTGTGGGCGCAGGTGAACATCAACGAGCAGTATCTGCAAGACGTGTACGGCGCGCCGGAGCGCCTGTTCCAGATCGTCGGCAACGGGGAACTGTGGTTCGTCACCGACGACACGGCAGCCGAAGAAGCCATCCGGGAGATGGCCGATTACGCTTGGAAGAATCTACAGGACGACGGGGTGTTTGCCGAGTTCGAAGCTCTCGTTGACGTAGACAACCTGCTGCGCTACTATGCTTTTGAGCTTTACATGGGCAACAACGACTGGCCGGGCAACAACATGGAGCGCTGGCGCTACACCGGGGAGCAGGTTCCCGGTCTCGCGCCGGAACTGGACGGCCGCTGGCGCTATATCATGTACGACCTCGACTGGGTCTTGGGGCTGTATGACGATACATACCGGAAGCCGGACTTCGACGACGTGCTGACGGGGATCCGGAGATCCGAGCTGTTAATCAATCTGTTAAAACGCCCCGAATTGGCGGAGCGGTTCAGCACCGCCCTCTGCGACATCGCGCACAGCGTCGTCACCGCGGAGACGGTGCGCGATGTGGTTAACCGCCTGTTCGGCGCGAGCGAGGCGGAGATCGCCCGCGCGATCAACGCGCGGAAATATGCCGACTGGGTCAGCCTGAATTCGGTGACGGACAACCACGACAACATGGTGCGCTTCGCGGAGCGCCGCAGCGAGTACGTCTTCGGTTTTATCGAAGAGTATTTTTCCTATACCGGGGGGATGTACCGGGTAGAGGTCGCGGGCGGCGAGGCGGTGATCGGCACGCAGACCGGCACCTCCGGGCGGTATTTTACCGAGCTGACCGTACCCGTAAAACCCGCGCCCGGCAAGTTTGAGGTGTTTGACCACTGGGTTCTGAACGGAGAAGAGATTTACGAGCCGGAGATCACCGTCAGCTACGCGGACGCCCGCGCCGGCGTCGTGCCGCTGGAACTCGTGACCCAAACGGTTCCGCCGCCGCTGACGTTTACCGAAGCGTCCGCGTCGGTCTTGCGAAACGGCTGTACGCTGAGAAACCCGACGGCCTCGACGGTACGCGCCGGAGGGCTGTATGTAAGCAACGATCCGAACAACCTGCGGCTTTGGGCGATGCCCGAGGCTTCGGTCAGACCGGGCGAAACGCTGTCTCTCGCCGGAAAAGGCGGGCGGGATGCCGGAGAGCTGCTCAAGATCCAGATGGGGTTTGCCGTGAGAGCCGGGGACACGCTGATTCTTTCTGACGCGGAGGGACGGGTGCTGGATTTCATCACGGTGGAAGCGGGTGACGGATGAGGATTTTCGCCGTACTGG
>JAISVY010000104.1 GCA_031271325.1 Oscillospiraceae bacterium | reverse complement strand
GTTGTCTCCGAACCCGACGACGCGGTCAAAACCGTACGCTTCCCGGAGGGCTTTCACGCCGTTTTTCTTCGAGGCTTGATCGCTGTGGATCTCAAGGAGCCATAAATCCTCGCTGTAGGAGTCTTTGTAAAAGATTACGCTGGTGCCGGGCAGCGCTTGAACCGCTTCGTATACGGGTTTTAGCGCGTCATACCGGTCAATCAGGGTAAAATAAATGATGCCGTGCGGCGGATGCGCGGAAAAGTCGGTCTGCGTAAACGCTTTATAGTATTTGGCTTTCCGCGCTTCCACAAAATTGTGCAGCGCCTGCGGCGTAAGCGTTTCGTAATACGTCATCTGCTCGCCGTCCTTCAGCTCATACATCAGCGCGGCGGCTCCGGCGCTTTTCAGCGCCGCGATCACCGTTTTCACGGTTTCGGGCGCGAGCGTATGGACGCGCAGATATTTTTTTTGCAGCGACTCATATATCAGCACGCCGTTCATCAACACGGCGGGGAGGCGAAGCGTAAGCCCCGCCAGAATCTTGGAAGCCGAGGCGAGTGTCCGCGCGGTGGCGACGGAGAAATACAGCCCTCCGGCGATCATCCGGTTCAGGGCTTGCGCCGCGGTATCGGACAGCTCGGCGTTCCCGTTCAGCAGCGTACCGTCGAGATCGGATATGTAGAGCGTCTTCGTAACCCTCGCCTCCCGGTATGTGATAGAGACAGTATACCCGGTTTTTGCCGTAAAATCAACTGCACCTTGTATTTGGCGTGTTTGTGTGGTATGATACTGGCACACAAAGGAGGGGTACGCATGAAACAAATCTATCAGGGCAAAACAAAAGATGTCTTCCAGTTGGAAGACGGAAACTACCTGCTGCATTTTAAGGACGACGCGACCGGCACAGACGGCGTGTTCGATCCCGGCGCGAATACCGTCGGGCTGTCGATCGAGGGGTTGGGGCAGGGAGGTCTGCGCCTGACCGACTATTTCTTCCGCAAACTGGAAGGCATCCCCACCCACTATATCTCTGCCGACATTGGGCGTTCCGAAATGAAGGTGCGCCCGGCGAAAGCGTTCGACGGGCTGGAGTTTATCTGCCGCTACCGCTCGACCGGTAGCTTTATGCGCCGCTACGGCAAATTCGCGCAAGAGGGGCAGCCGCTGGACGCGCTGGTGGAGGTCACGCTGAAAGACGACCAGCGGGGCGACCCGCCGATTTCCAAAGACACGCTGGTGGCGTTGGGGATCCTGAAGAAGGAAGACTATAAAGAGCTGAAAAAGCTAACAAAGCGCGTCGCCGGCATCGTCAGGGATACGCTTGCCGAAAAGGGCATGACGCTGTACGACATCAAGCTGGAGTTCGGGCGCGGCAGTGACGGCGGAGTCATGCTGATCGATGAAATCTCAGCCGGCAACATGCGTGTGTATAAAGACGGCAAGCTTATCCCGCCGATGGAACTGGTGGAGCTGGTATTGTCATAGCAGCAGCGGCTGCGGCTGACGGCCGGTCATGACGCCGGGGAGCAAATCCGGGATTCGTTCCATTTCGGCGATCAGGCTGGCCGGCTTCGCCAGTGCGTCGTCCTGGCGGTACGGCACAAAGAAGATGTTCTTTCGCGTCATCAGCGCTCCGATGTTGGACGCCGAACCGGACAGACCGTCGTTGGTCGAGACGCTCAGCAGCAGCGGGCGGGCGTTGCGCAGATGGCTCTTGGCCGCCATCGTAACCGACGTGTCGGTGATGCCTTGCGCGAGTTTCGCGAGCGTGTTGCCGGTGACCGGTGCGATGATCAGCAGGTCGAGCAGCTGCTTGGGACCGATCGGTTCCACCTCCTGAAAGGTGTGCCAAGCGGTCTTGCCGGTGATTTCCTCGGCTTGCCGTACCCAATCCGCGGCTTTCCCGAAACGGGTATCGTTGCGATAGGCGTTTTCCGAAAATATCGGAGTAATATCTTCTCCGGCCGCCGCCAGCGTCCGCAGTACGTTCATGGCACGCCCGAACGTACAGAAGGATGCGCAAAACGCCCAACCGATTTTCATGGAGACACACCTCTTTCTTCCAATATCCGGTCTAAAATCAGGCGCATGACCCGAGCGGCGCTTTCCGGCGAACACCTTCCCGGCAGCGACAGCGCCCAATGGTAATTTATGCCCAGCTGTTCCGCTGCTTTGAAGTCGGTGCCGCCGGGCGCGGATGCCAAATCGATCACCACACATCCGGGTTTCAGCTCCCGCAGTCTCTCTGCCGGCAGAACCGGCGCGGGCACGGTGTTGAACACCGCGTCGAAACGGTTTAGCATACCGTCCAGCCGCCCGGTGTGCTGCGCCGGGAAGCCCCGCGCGGCGAGCCATGCGAAATCGGCGTTCTTTCGCGCCGAAGCCGTCACCGAAGCACCCAGCGCGCCGAGCCGCTCGCACAGCAGCTTTCCGATGCGTCCGTAACCGATAACGAGAACCTGCGAACCGTGCAGCGTAACGGGCATTTGGCGCATCGCGAGTTCCAGCGCCCCTTCGGCGGTGGCGATCGCGTTTAAGATAGCAAAGTCCTCGCGGGAGAGAAAGTCTTCTCCGGTAACCAACGTTTGATCTGCCCGCAGCAGCCCGTCGAACAGACTTGCGGACACCCCTTTCGGCGGCAGCACGATCACGCTGCCGAACACCGCCGCCTCTTCGGCGGACGCGAACAGACGCGCTTCAAACCCTTCGTCGCGCAGAATCTCATATAAACGCGCGTTACGCGCGTCGCCTTCCATCACGGAAAACCGCATTCACACAGCCTCCCAGCGCCGCAAAGGCGGCGTTTTCCTCTAAACACATGATATGCCGGCAAAAAAAAACTGTACCGCACCCCAACGGGTACGGTACAGAACGATTGCGGGAGCTTCGCTCGGGGTAAAACGGCTTTGTCTGCAACCTCTGGCTTTATTCAGCCTCCACTTCCGGGTAAGGGTCGGGCAGCGGCTCGGGCTGCGGAACCGGTTCGGGCTGCGGAACCGGTTCGGGCTGCGAAACCGGTTCGGGTTCCTCTTCCAAAAGCTCCCGGTATCTGCCCAAAATGGCTTGCTCCAGCGCCGCGCGGGCTTCCGCGTTGATCGGATGCACGATGTCGCGGTAGGTGCCGTCGGACGCTTTGCGGGAGGGCATGGCGAGGAAGAGACGTTCCGGACCGTCGATAATCTTGATGTCGTGTACGGCGATTTCGTTGTCGAAGGTAACCGAGGCGACGGCTCTCATCCGCCCGCTGTCTTGGGTTTTGCTGACCTTAACTTGTGTGATATTCATGGTGATACCATTCCTTTGTCTTTATTGTTTCACAAGGTTCATATACTATTAGAAGAAATTTTTGGAGGCGGTCTTTTGAGTACGATAGCGGCGCTGCTGGAAAAGGGGCGCAGGGCGCACCTGATCGGCGCGGGCGGGGTTTCGATGTCGGCGCTGGCCGAGGTGCTGGCGAACCGCGGGCTGTCTGTTACCGGCTCCGACCGTCAGGAGAGCGAAGCGGTTTTGAAGCTGCGCCGTTTGGGGATCCCCGTGGAGCGCGGCGAGAGCGGTTTGTATGTACATGACGCCGATGTCGTCATCCGCACCGCCGCCGCGCGGGAGGACAACCCCGAGGTGGCGCTGGCGCGGAGTCTGGGCAAACCGCTGCTGGAACGCGCTGACGCGTGGGGGGAGCTGATGCGCGGATATGAGCGGGTAATCTGCGTGGCGGGTACGCACGGAAAGACCACCACCACCGGAATGCTCACCCATATAGCCATGGAATCCGGCTCCGACCCAAGCGTGATGATGGGCGGGCAATTGCCGCTGCTGGGTGCCGGTCACCGTGTGGGCGCGAGCGGGCTGATGATCGCCGAAGCCTGTGAATATCACAACTCCTATCATCGCTTCCGTCCCACCGCCGCCGTCCTGCTCAACATCGAAGCCGACCATCTGGATTTCTTTTCCGGCTTGGATGAACTGATCGCGTCCTTCCGAGATTTCGCGAGGCTGGTTCCGCCGGACGGCGTCATTATCGCGAACGGGGACGACATCAATGTGCGGAAAGCTCTGGACGGGCTGAATGTACTGTGGCTCGGGTCTGATTTCCGCGCGGAGGGACTGGTTTCCGACCGCGGCAGGTTTGCGTACAACGTTGTATATCGCGGAACGACCGAAGCCGGGGTGCGCTTAAAAGTACCGGGGATGCATAATGTACAGAACTCGCTGGCCGCCGCCGCCGCCGCGCTCGCCAACGGTCTGTCCGCAGACGCCGTCTCACGCGGGCTTGCCTCGTTTACCGGAATCGGGCGGCGGATGGAGTATCGGGGGAGCGTGAACGGCGCGGATATATACGATGACTACGCGCACCATCCCTCGGCAATCGCCGCCACGCTCACGGCGGCGTCGGCGATGGGCTACCGGCGCGTACTGTGCGTGTTTCAGCCGCATACCTACACCCGGACAAAAGCGCTGTTTAAGGAGTTCGCCGCGGCGCTTACCGGGTTTGACCGGTGCTATCTGAGCGACATCTACGCCGCGAGGGAAGCCGATCCGGGCGGCGTGTCTTCCGAGGCGCTCGCCGCGCGCATTCCCGGCGCGGTCTATACCGGAACGGCGGAAGCCACGGCGCAAACGGTCTTGAATGATCTAAAACCCGGCGACATCCTGCTGACGATGGGCGCCGGTGACGTATACAAAGTCGCGGAACTGCTGATACGGTAAGGGCGCATTGTGCGCCGCTCATAGGACGGTTGCGGGCGATTCGTGAATCGCCCTACTGGCGCATCTGTTTCCTTCGCGAGAGGTTCATTGTGCCGTCCTGCATTTCGCCGATCATATCCAGGCTCTTGCCGGTGCCGTAGGCGACGCAGGAGATCGCTTCGTCGGCCACATGGGTGACGATGCCGGTCTTCGACTCGATCAGTTTGTCGAATCCCCACACAAGGCTCCCGCCGCCGGTCATCACGATGCCGTTTGTCGAGATGTCGGCGACCAGTTCGGGCGGGGTGCGTTCCAGCACCGAATGAATCGCTTCGATGATGCGGGTAGAAACCTCTTCCAGCGCGTCGATCATGTCGCTTGAGGTGACGGTGAAGACGCGCGGCAAACCGGTTAACAGGCAGCGCCCCTTGGCCTCGATCGACTTTTCTTCGGGGCGGGGGAATACGCAGCCGATGTTGATCTTCATCTCCTCGGCGGTACGTTCGCCGACCAGAACGTTGTGCTTGCGCCGGATGTACTTGACGATGGCTTCGTCGAATTGGTCGCCCGCGATCTTGATCGACGTAGATTCCACGATGCCCTTGAGCGAGATGACCGCAACGTCGGCGGTGCCGCCGCCGATGTCCACCACCATATGCCCGCAGGGTTTGGAGATGTCCAGCCCCGCGCCGATCGCCGCCGCGACCGGTTCTTCGATCAGGTAGACCCGCTTCGCCCCGGCCTGAAGACCCGCGTCGATGACGGCGCGTTCTTCCACTTCGGTGATGCCGCTCGGAACGCAGATGACAATGCGCGGCTTAAACACATGGAACCCGGAAACCTTTTTCAGAAACTCTTTGATCATCCGCTCGGTCATTTCGTAGTCGGAGATAACGCCTTCACTCAGCGGGCGCAGCGCGACGATGTTACCCGGGGTGCGTCCCAGCATCTTTTGGGCATCGGTGCCGACCTTCAGAAGCTTGCCGGTCATCTTGTCGATGGCGACGACACTGGGTTCGCGCAGGACAATCCCTTTGCCCTTGACGTATACCAGAATGCTCGCCGTCCCCAAGTCCAGCCCTATATCCCTGCTAAACACGGATGTGTACACCTTCCTTACCGCTTATTATACTGTCATGTCGGTATCTTTGCAATAGCCGAAGTAAAAAAAAATGGGTGATTTAAAGAAAATTGATGGGTTTTTCCCGTCCGCGGGTGAGAAAATGCCAATTCTTTCGCGAAAAGGCATTGCGCGTCCAGACCAAGCTCCCCGGCTTTCCCTCCGTACCGGGTATCGCCCGCCAGCGGATGCCCGATATGCGCCATATGGACACGAATCTGGTGCGTACGCCCCGTTTCGAGCCGGCACTCCACGCGGGTATACCCGTCATACCGCTCCAGCACCCGCGCGTGGGTCACCGCGTCCCTTCCGTCCGGGCGCACAGCCTGTTTTTTGCGGTCTGCCGGATGCCGTCCGAGCGGGGCGCGTATGGTAAAAGCTTCCTGATTGATTCTGCCGCGAACAAGGGCTTCGTATACACGCAGAACCTCATGTTTTTTCAGCGCCGCCGACAGCGCCACATGGGTGCTGTCATTTTTTGCCGCGACCATCAGCCCGGCGGTGTCTTTGTCCAGCCGGTGCACAATCCCCGGGCGCTTTACGCCGCCCACGCCCGACAGGCTCTCCCCGCAGTGCGCCAGCAGGGCGTTGACCAGGGTACCGCTCTCGTGCCCCGGAGACGGATGCACCGCGAGACCGCGCGGTTTGTTGAGCACCAGGAGGTCGTCGTCTTCGTACACGATCTCAAGCGGAATCTCCTCCGGCAGTGCTTCGGACGGCAGAGGCTCGGGTTCGTCCACCGTAATCGCCTCACCCGGCGCGACGCGGTGGCTCTTCCGGGCGGTAACCCCGTTGACCGTCACGCGGTTCTGCACGATCAGCCGCTCCGCGGCGCTGCGGGACAGAGGGCCTGTCCGCGCGAGAAACACGTCGATACGGCTCCCGGCGCCGTCTTCATTGACCGTCTTTGTCCACAGGGGCATCGGGTTCCTTCTTTCTGATCTCCAGTATCAGGTATATGCAAAAGCACAGCCCGCCGGCGGTGACAAAAATGTCGGCTACGTTGAAGACCGCGAATGAAACAAAGGTAAACTGAAACATATCCACCACATATCCGTGCAGCAGGCGGTCGATCAGGTTGCCCAGCGCGCCGCCCAGTACGCAGGAGATACCGGCAAGCCCCAGCTTGCCGCGAATCCAGCCCTTGCAGACGGCCAGCACGATCACGCAAGCTGCGGTTGCCGAAACGGCGACCAAAAACCAACGCGCGTTTTGCAACAGAGAAAACGCCGCGCCGGTATTTTCGGCGTATGTGAGGTTCACGCCGGGGATAAACGGGTAATTCAGCGGCAGGAATTCCCTTGCCTCCGCCAAGCCGGTGACCCAGCGCTTCACAAGCTGATCCAGCGCCACGGCGGGCAGTGCCGCAAGCAGCCAAAGTTTATCGCGCGGTGCTGAACGATGCCGGCTGATCATTCCGTCACCGCCGCGGCACAGCGCCGGCACAGTGCCGGATGGGCGGGGTCTGTGCCAAGGTCGGTGAAATATCCCCAGCAGCGTTCGCACTTCCCGCCCGGCGCGCGGCTCACCTCCACTGACAGAGCGTCGCCGCGGGTCAGCATCACCGCCGAGACGATGCAGCACTTTTGCAAAAGCCCGGTATGCGGCAGCAGCTCGTCATACAACGCCCCGTCCAGCGTCACCGTAACGGCGGCTTCCAGCGGTTTGCCGATCACTTTCGCGGCGCGGGCTTCTTCCAGCGCTTTGTTGACGGCGGGGCGGACGCTCTCAAAGATCGTGTCGATCACGCCGCGCCGGTAGTCCGTGCGGATCGCGCCCGGCATCCCCGCGTAAAGCGGGCTGCCTTCCCCGCCGCCGGGGACGAACGGCCACAGCTCCTCGCTGGTGAACGCCAGAACCGGCGTAATCAGCCGGGTCAGCGTATCCAAGACGGTGCGCAGAACAGACTGAATCGCGCGGCGTTCCGCACTGTCCGCTTTCTCGCAGTAAAGCGCGTCTTTGACGATGTCGAGGTAGAAACTGCTCATGTCCAGCACGCAGAAGTTATGCACGGCGTGGAAAATCGTGTGGAACTCATACCGCTCGTACGCGTCCAGCACCTTCACCCGCAGCTCTTCCAGACGCGACAGCGCCCAAGCGTTCAGTTCGCCGGACGGAGCGTGCCGGCCGGCCGCCGGGTCGTAGTCAAACAGGTTGCCGATCAAAAACCGGCAGGTGTTGCGGATCTTGAGATATACGTCGCCCAGTTGCTTTAGGATGTTCGGCGACACGCGCACGTCGCTGTGGTAGTCGCTGGACGCCACCCAAAGGCGCAGGATGTCCGCGCCGTTTTCGGCGCAGACGGCGACCGGGTCAACGCCGTTGCCGAGCGATTTGCTCATCTTCCGCCCTTCGCCGTCCACCACCCAGCCGTTCATGATCACCGTGTTGTACGGCGCGCGCCCTTCGCCGGTGGCGACGGCGGTCAGCAGGCTGGATTGGAACCAGCCGCGGAACTGGTCGCTGCCCTCCAGATATACGTCGCTCGGCCAGCGCAGCTCTCCGCGCGTACGGAGCACCGCGTCGTGAGTCGAGCCGGAATCGAACCAACCGTCCAGCGTGTCCGTCTCTTTGGTAAACGTCTTCCCGCCGCAGTGGGGGCAGGCGAACCCCGCCGGCAGAAGTTCCGCCGTATCTTTCTCATACCAGATATTCGAGCCGTGTCCGGCGAATAGGCTTGATACGCGCTCGATGCTTTCCGGCGTGCAGACCGGTTTTTCGCACGCGTCGCAGTAGAAGACCGGAATCGGCAGACCCCAGTGCCGCTGGCGCGAGATGCACCAGTCGCTGCGTTCCCGCACCATCGCGAGCATCCGCTCTTTGCCCCACGCCGGGAGCCACGATACCCGCTCCACCTCGGCGCAGGCGTTGTCCTTGATGCTGTCTACCGACGCGAACCATTGCGGCGTGGCGCGGAACAGGATCGGGCTGTCGCACCGCCAGCAGTGGGGATAGGTGTGCTCGATATGTTCCGAAGCGAGCAGCAAGCCTGTCTCCCTGAGGTGCTCCAAAATCGCGGTGTTGGCTTTGTCGTAACGCATTCCGGCGCAGACGGCTCCGGCGTCTTCGGTCATGAACCCCGCGTCGTCCACCGGGACGGGCATCGGGAGCTTATAGGCAAGCCCCGCGGTATAGTCCTCAGCGCCGTGTCCCGGCGCGGTGTGTACGCATCCGGTGCCGCTCTCCGCCGTGACGTGGGTGCCGTTGATGATCAGGCTGTCGCGCTCCAAAAACGGGTGCCGCGCCGTCAGATATTCCAGCTCGTGTCCCTTAAACGTTGCCAAAACCGCGTATTCAGCCCATCCGGCGGTTTTTGCCACCGCCGGGAGCAAATCCGCCGCGAGGATATACCGTTCGCCGCCCGCTTCGGTCAGGCTGTACTCAAGCCCCGGATGCAAAGCGATTGCCACGTTGCCCGGCAATGTCCAGGTGGTTGTCGTCCAGATGACAAAAAAAGTCTTGTCTGTGCCGCCGTACGGGGCGAGCAAACCCCTGTCGTCTTTGACGGGGAATTTTACATAGATGGATTCGCACGGGTCGTTGCGGTATTCGATCTCTGCCTCGGCCAGCGCGGTGCGGTCGTGGGTGCACCAGTACACCGGCTTCAGCCCTTTGTAAATCAGCCCTTTTTGGTACATCTCGCCGAAGATTTTCACCTCCCGCGCCTCAAACGCGGGATCCATCGTCAGGTAGGGGTGTTCCCAGTCGCCCAGCACGCCGAGGCGGATAAACTGCTCCCGCTGCTCGTCTACGTACCGCGCGGCGAACGCGGCGCAGGCGCTGCGGAACTCCGGGATCGACATCTTGCTGCGGTCGAGCTTCTGCTTCTTGATGATCGCGCTCTCGATCGGCATCCCGTGGTTATCCCAGCCCGGCACGTAGGGAGCGTAATGCCCGGTCATATTTTTATAACGGATGATGAAATCCTTCAATATTTTGTTCAGCGCCGTACCCGCGTGGATACTGCCGTTGGAGAACGGCGGTCCGTCGTGCAGGATGAACGCCGGTTTGTCTTTGTTGCGCTCCATCAGCCCGGCGTAAACATCTTTCAGATGCGGCAGCGCCTCCGGTTCCCGCTTCGCGAGCGACGCCCGCATCGGGAAATCGGTCTTGGGCAAATTGAGCGTTTGGTTATAGTCCATTGATGTGTCCTCCCGCCGCCCGGTTCGCCGGGCAGATGTGTTTTGTTTCGCACTTGCCGACATTATATCAAACAGATACGGGGGATGTCAATTAGGGCATGTTGAAAAATGCCCGCTCCGGCTTTACCGATGATTCAATGCCTCTCGACAAATTTCACAGCTTATGCTACTATAATAAGGCATTCGGTTGGACGGCATGGGTTGCTCTTCTGGAAAGGGGCGAATATGTCGTTATTGGAAACGATAGCACTACTTATGTTACTCTCGAACGTTATCCAGTTAGTGGCTAGCTTCTTTCGAAAAAAGAAGTAAGCGCCACACCCTAAG
>JAISVY010000062.1 GCA_031271325.1 Oscillospiraceae bacterium | reverse complement strand
GTTGTTCAGCAGCTCTTACTTATGCACTTCAAACTGTATCCCCGGCGCGTCGCCGTCCACGGTGAAGCTCACGTCGTCCCCGGCGGCGCGTCCGGTGACTGTGGCACGGAGTTTTCCTGTTTTGTCATACAGCTCAATCGTCTGCTCGGTCAGTCGGTAGGCGTGTACGGTGACATTTTCATGGTAGTCGTATTCCGCGCAGTCGTCCCGCCCTATCGCGAGAAGGGTGTTCTCAGGAATGAAAACCGGCAGCGTCATGTAGTTGTATTTCCCCTTGACCAGCCGTCCGCCCTGTACGACCTCGCCGGTAAAGAAGTTGGTGAACATCCCTTCGGGCAGGTAGACGTCGCAGTGACCGTCCTCGTAAAACACGGGCGCGACCAGCAAACTGCCGCCCAGCATATACTGTTTGTCGAGCGTCCGGCAGAGCGGGTCGTCCGGGAATTCCATAACCATCGGGCGCATGACCGGCACGCCG
Organism: Oscillospiraceae bacterium; assembly: GCA_031271325.1. Taxonomy (GTDB): domain Bacteria; phylum Bacillota; class Clostridia; order Oscillospirales; family UBA929; genus UBA929. The sequence continues at coordinate 16,565 of JAISVY010000062.1, read as the reverse complement.
GTTTGACTGGCTTTAACAGCTTCCGCGAACAGGTACGGCATCAGTGAGTGCTTCACCTTCGTGAAGTGGCGCAGTACGTCCACCGATTCATCGTCAAACAGCCACGGTACGCGATAGGAAGAGCTGCCGTGCAGGCGCGAATGGGTGGAAAACAGCCCGAACGCCACCCAACGTTTGTAAAGGTCAGGGGTTGCTGTCGATTCAAACCCGCTGATGTCATGGCTCCAGAAGGCAAATCCGCAAGCCGCGAGCGACAAACCGCCGCGCAGTGTCTCGGCCATCGCGGCGTAAGTCGCCTCGCAGTCGCCGCCCCAATGTACCGGGAATTTCTGACCGCCCGCCGTCGCGCTTCGGGCGAATACGGCGGCGTCTCCTTTTCCGCGTTTACGCTCCAGCAGGGTAAACACCGTTTGATTGTACAGATATGTATAGTAATTATGCATCCGGTGCGGGTCGCTCCCGTCGAACCAGCGCACGCCCTCTTCCGGGATGCGTTCGCCGAAGTCGGTTTTGAAGCAGTCCACACCCATGTCTATCAGTGCTTCGAGCTTTCCGGCGAACCACTTTGCGGCGCCGGGGTTGGTAAAGTCAACGATTGCCATGGCGGGCTGCCATCGATCCCATTGCCAGACGGTGCCGTCGGTTTTGCGGAGCAGATACCCAAGCTCCGCCGCCTCGTCAAAAAGCGGAGATTTTTGACCAATGTAGGAGTTAATCCAAACGCAGACGCGCAACCCTTTCTTGTGCAGGCGTTTCAGCATCGCGGCCGGTTCGGGGAACATCGCTTCGTCCCATTGGAAGCTGCACCACTCATACTCTTTCATCCAGAAGCAATCATAGTGGAACACCGAGAGGGGAATGCCGCGTTCGGTCATGCCGTCGATGAAGCTGTTGACCGTCTGCTCGTCATAACTGGTGGTGAACGAGGTGGAGAGCCACAGCCCGAACGACCACGCGGGCGGGAGCGGCGGCTTGCCGGTCAGCGCGCAGTAGTTCGCGACGGCGGCTTTCACGCCGCTTCCGCCGATTACGAAGTATTGCAGTTCTTCCCCGGCGACGGAAAACTGCACCCGCGACGCCGATTCGGTCGCGATTTCATAGCTCACCCGTCCCGGGTTGTTGACGAATATGCCATATCCCTTGCTGGAGACATGGAAGGGGATATTTTTATACGCGATGTCGGAAGCCGTGCCGCCGTCCTCGTTCCAGATGTCAACGCTTTGCCCGTTTTTGACAAACGGTGTGAACCGTTCCCCCAGACCGTATATAAACTCGTCCACATCAAGGTCGAGCCGCTCGCGCATATACGCGCCGTCCGGGGCGGAGAGGGTCGCCGCCTGCTTAAAGTCAGAATGCGTCAGATACTTTCCGCCGTATGAAAAAGTCAGCGCGAACTGCCCTTTGCGCAAGACCGCCTTCATCTTTCCGGCGCGGATGACATACGCCTCTTCCGTCTCTTCGTACGACAAATCCTGCGCCTCGCAATCCAACGCAAACGCGGGCGCTTTGGGCGCCGCGTCTTTGTAGTGGTAGAATTTTACGCCTAAAATATCGGGGCGGGGAGATGTCAGTTCCAGCGTGATCAGCGGTCCGCCCAGCGTCTGCCCCCGGTGATATACCGGGAAAGGGCTGATAAATGCCGTTACCTTGCCCTCCTCGGCGCGAATGCCGCGTACCTCGGCACAGCCGTTCACCGTGACCCCCGGTTTCGCGAGCCAATACCCGTCGGTGAATTTCATTTGTGTTGCACCCCTTATATTTTTATTTCTGTTTCAGCACGGATATCCTCGCTGGACGCCCCAACGGAAAACAAATATAACCCCGGCACCACCTGCATACGCCCGGTTTCTTCGTTGTAAAACGCCAACTCGTCCCGCGGCACACGCAACGACACATGCTTCAGCTCGCCCGGCTTGAGAGAAACCCTTTCAAACCCGCAGAGGCGGCGGCGGGGGAGCGTCTCCCGCTTTCCGCGCACCGTCATCTCGCCCTTACAGGTTACATAGAACTGCACGACTTCATCGCCCGCCCGCGTCCCGGCGTTCCGCACGGCGCAGAAGAGCGAGAACCCGTCTCCGTCCGGGTCAGCGGAAAACCCGGTGTAGGTAAACGTCGTATAGCTCAGCCCGTACCCGAACGGATATTGCACCGGTTTATCGAAATACTGGTATGTACGCGGGTGGTTGATCAGGTCATAGTCGTCCATATCGGGTAGGTCGTCCTGTGAGAGATACCATGTCATAGGGAGACGACCGGCGGGGTTGTTTTTTCCAAACAGGCTCTCGGCGACCGCCGTGCCCAAGTCCTGTTCATCGTGCGCCGTATATAGTACTGCCCGAACGAGTTTCGCATCTTCGGGAAACGCGTAGGGGTATCCGGCAATCAGCGTCAGGATGACGTTTCCGCTGACCTCGCTCAAACGCCGCAGCAGCGTCCGCCAACGTTTCGGGAAGGCGATGTCGGGGCGGTCAAAGCACTCACGCCCGTTCAGCAGCGGATGGTTGCCCAGCACGACGATCACCGTGTCGCATCGCGACGCCGTGTCCACGGCGGGGGAAACGCCGTCCAGCACTTCGCACCGCAGGGCGGAGAGCAGCCGGTTGGCGGCCGCTTTGTTCTCGTCGGTCATACCGTCGTTGAACGTGTCGGCGTGGGGAATAAACCGCCCGGTTTCTTCGTCGCGGTGAAAGCGTTCAAAGGTAAACCAGCCCCAGACCTTCTCCGAAACGCACGAAAGCGTTCCGTCCTGCCGCAGCGCGAGGTATTTCCCGGTCTTGATGTTCTGGAAGGTCACGGTGGTAAATCCCCAGTCGCACTCTTCAAACACGGTGCCTGTTTCGCACCCGAACGTCACGTTTCCGTCATCGTCCACGCATAGGCTGCTTACGCTGCCGTCCGCTTCCTCGCGCGTGATCGTGCATAGGTCGCGCACCGTCATGAACTGCGCATCCGGCACGAATGCCCGAATCGCTTCCAGCGGCGTAACGGCGTGCGGCGGCTTGCCCGAATACCAGTCGGGCATATTGGTCTCCGCGAGGTCGCCCAGCACCAGCACCTTGCCGCAGGCCGCCGGGTCAAGCGGCAAAGCTCCGTCATTTTGCAGCAGAACGACGCTCTTTTGCGCGGCTTCCAGCGCCGTCGCGGAATGCTCCGGACCGCATAAAACACCGCCAAAGTAAGGGGAGCCTTCGTCCGGGTCAAACTGCCCCAGCCGGAAGCGCACCCGCAGGCTGCGGAATACCGCGCGGTCGAGATCTTCTTCGCTAATCAGTTTTTGAATCAGCGCCTCTTTTGCCGCGGACATCACCAGCTCGGCTTTGTCGGTAAAGCTGTCCATCCCCGCTTTCAGCGACAGCGCGATAGACTCCGCGTGGGTTTCACAATAGCGGTGATGCGTAACAGTCTGGGCAAAATCGCCCCCGTCGCACGCGACAAAACCCTCAAAACCCCATTCGCCGCGCACGATTCCGTTGATTTCGGGGTTCACGATGCAGGGCACGCCGTTGATTTCGTTGTAAGCCGTCATCATCGAGAGCGCTCCGCCTTCGGTATACGCGGTTTGAAAGACACGCAGATAATACTCCCGCTTCGCGCGCTCGCTAAGCTCGGTGGAAACGGAGACACGGTTGCGCTCCACATTGTTTCCGTAAAAATGCTTGGGCGCGCACGCCATCCGCGCGGCGTCCCCCTTCACTTGCTGCGCGCCCCGGATCAGCGCCGCCGCGAGCTTCCCGGCGAGAAACGGGTCTTCGCCGTATGCTTCCTCGGTGCGCCCCCAACGCGGATCGCGCTCCATGTCGATGGTCGGGAACCAGAGCGTGAGCCAGCGGGAACGCCCGTCTTGTTCGTAATAAGCCCGCGCTTCCTCGCCGATCACGTCGCCGACGCGCTCCATCAGTTCCGCGTCCCATGTACACGCAAGCCCGATCGGCTGCGGAAAGACGGTGGTCGCGGCGCTCGGCGTTTGATCGTTCGTCCGCCGCACAAGAAGACCGTGCGCGCCCTCCCCGCCGACCGAGTAAGCGGGGATTCCGAGACGGGGTACGGCTTCCTGCCGGGTCGGTAAAAGCCCGATTTTTTCTTCCGTCGTCAGACGCGAAACCAAGTCGCGCACACGCTCATCCAAAGGTTTTGCGGTATCGAGATAAGCAGGTTTTGGCATACCCTCACCCATTTCGTCTTGTTTTTTTGCGTAGTTTGATGTATACTGTTGTTATTCTAACATGTCAATCAAAAATATACAAGAGGATTGATCAAATGAAATTATTATGGCGGCTGAGTAAGGAAGCCGTCCGGTTTAAGAAGATTTACGCAATCTCGATCTGCGCGACCCTGCTGCTGACCGCCGTCAACCTCGCGGCGCCCATGATTCTGCGCGAAATGACGGCGCTGGTGCAGGGCGGCTCTCCCGACCTGAAACGGGTCGGGTTCCTCACCCTTCTGCTCGCCGGACTGTATCTGCTGCGGGTGCTGTTTCGCTTCCTCTCCCAGTTCCTCTCGCATTTGGCGGCGTGGCATCTGGTGGAGGATATGCGGGTTCGCGTTTATGAGAAACTCCAGTCTCTCTCTATGAAATACTTTCACGACAAGCAAACCGGCGACCTGATGAGCCGCGTCGTGAACGACACCGCGAATTTTGAGCAGCTGTATGCGCATATCCTGCCGGAAATGATCACAAATGTCATCACGGTAGCCGGTGTCGTCACCGTTTTGCTGATTATCAACACAAAACTCGCGCTTTTGACCTGCATTCCGGTGCCGTTTATCCTGCTCGGCGGCTGGCTGTTCGCGACAAAAATCCGCCCGCATTTCCGAGACGCGCAGAAAGCCGTCGCTCTCGTCAACGCCAAGATACAGGACAATTTCTCCGGTATCGCCGAGATTCAAGCCTTCGGGCGCGAAACCGACGAAGCCGCGTCGGTGCGCCGGACGGCGAACGTGTACACAAAAGCGATCCTCAAAGCGTTGAAAATGGCGAACTTCTTCCACCCCGCGGTGGAATTCTTTTCCTCGGCGGGTACGGTCATCGTCGTGGGTTTTGGCGGCTGGCTCGCCGCCCAGAGAGGGCTGGATGTTGCCGATATTGTGGCGTTCCTGCTCTATTTGGGGCTGTTTTACGCGCCCATTTCCGGGCTTGCGCAGTTGCTGGAGGGGATGCAGTCCGCCTACGCCGGGGCGGAACGCGTGGTTGCGGTGTTCGACGCAGAACGGGACATCCAAGACGCGCCGGGCGCGAAGCCGATTCCGCCGGTCAAGGGAGTGATCGAATTCCGAAATGTTTCGTTCCGGTACGAAGCGGAAAGCCCTGTGCTGCAAGACGTTTCCTTTTCCTGCGAAGCGGGGGGCATGGTGGCGCTGGTAGGACCGACCGGGGTCGGCAAGACGACGCTGACGCAGCTGGTCGGGCGGTACTACGACCCGGACGAAGGCTCGGTGCTGATCGACGGGCATGACATCCGCTCCGTTACCGTCGCCTCACTGCGCCAATATATCGCGCCGGTGCTGCAGGATACATATCTCTTCAACGGAACGCTGGCCGAAAACATCGCCTACTCCAAGCCGGGCGCGTCGCAAGAAGAGATTGAGCAAGCCGCGAAAGCCGCGAACATCCATCACAGTATCCTCGCCATGCCGGACGGCTACGCAACGCAGGTTGGGGAGCGGGGACTGCGCCTTTCGGGCGGGCAGAAACAGCGGGTCGCGATCGCCCGCGCCATCCTGCGCCGCGCTCCGGTGATCATCCTCGACGAAGCCACCGCCTCGGTCGATACCGAAACGGAGCGCGAGATACAGATCGCAATCGCGGGGCTGCAAAACAAGCACACCGTGATCGCCATCGCTCACCGCCTCTCCACCGTCCGCCGCGCCGACATGATCTTGGTGCTGGAAGAGGGCAGAATCGCGCAGCGCGGTACGCACGAAGAACTGATGGCGCAAGACGGGCTGTATAAACGCCTGTCGGTGAATCAGGGTTAAAAAAACTTGCCAATCATATACTTGTATAGTATACTGTTATCAAAAGGATGATGGCGTAACCATGGATGGCGTTCACGAATATATCGCGGGAAACGGACCGCCGCTCCTGTTTCTGCACGGCTGGGGCGTCGGGCACGATTCGTACAAACCCCTGCTGGAACGCCTTGCAGCAACCTACACCGTCTACGCGCCCGACCTGCCCGGATTCGGCAAAACGCCCGAACCGCCCGAGGCGTGGGACGCGGAGCGCTACGCCGACTTCGTACTCGCGTATTGCGGCGAGCGCAAGATCGCGAATCCTGTATGCATGGCTCATTCCAACGGCGGTCGCGTGTTGTTAACGTTACTTACGCGAAAAAACCCCGGGTTCGCGCCGCCCCGCGTCGTGCTGTTCGGCGCGGCGGGGTTGAGGAGAAAGCGCGGTTTGAAAAATAACATAAAAGTCTACACTTACAAATTAGGGAAACTGTTCTTAAAACCCTTCCCGAAAGCGCTGCGGCGGTATCAGGAAAAAAAGGGATCCGCCGATTACCGCGCCGCATCCCCGCTGATGAGAGCCGTCATGTCCAAGCTGCTCGCGTCCGACCTCGCCCCCGCGCTGGGGCGCGTCAAGGCTCCCGTGCTGTTGGTTTGGGGTGAGAACGATACGGCTTCGCCGCTCGCCGACGGCAGGGCGATGGAGCGCGGTATCCCCGGAGCGGGGCTGGCCGTCATCCCGGGCGGGCATTGGTCGTTTCTTGAGAGACTGCCGCACACCATGCGGATTTTAGACGCGTTTTTGCCGGAAAAGTTGTTACCATAACATGGCGGATTATCATCATCTTGGACATTGGTCCGAGGGGAATCATCTAGATATTGTATATTGATAAATGTGATGTTTCACGTGAAACAACCAAGAAAATCATCGGTTTTCGGGAAATGGGAGGTCGGAGTGGAAGAAATTATCCTTTACGCCGCCTTTTTGGTTTCCGCCATCGCCGCCTCGCTGCGCCCGGCGCATATGCTCCAGCTTGCTTCTTACCAATGGCCGGGATACCTACGCTGGCTGAAGAGCGACGCGCAGGCGCTCGCCAAGTTCGCTCCGGCGGCGTTCGTAGCATTGCTTTCGCTTTGGGAAGCGTTTTTTGTCAATTATATCGCCGCGGGGCTGTTTCTGCTATGGATATGGGTTGTGTTCCCGAGAAAAGGCGCGAAGAAGCCGTTTAAGCTGACCGCCCGCGCTCTGCGCATCCTGATTGTCACCGCGCTGCTGCTCGCGCTCTTCCCGGCGGCGGCGCATTTCGCCGGGGGGCGTTTCCGGCTTATTATCCTTGTTGTCGGTTATGTCGGGGTGCTGCTTCTGGTGGCGCTCGCGAACCTGCTGCTGTCGCCGCTGCAAAAAGCAATCAACAACCGCTACATCCGCGACGCGCAAAAAAAACTCCGCCCCGGTCTGCCGGTGATCGGCGTGACCGGAAGCTACGGGAAAACCTCGGTAAAAACCTATATCGCCCATCTGCTGTCACTGCGTTACAACGTGCTGGCGACCCCGGAGAGCTACAACACCCCGATGGGCGTGGTACGTACGATCCGGGAGCGGCTGGAGGCTTCCCACAATGTGTTTGTCTGCGAAATGGGCGCGCGGCATGTGGGCGACATACGCGAAATCTGTGATATCGTACACCCGAAGCACGGCGTTTTGACCGCAATCGGCACCCAGCACTTAGAGACGTTCAAAACCCCCGAAAACATCGCGAAGACCAAGTTCGAGCTGATCGGCGCTCTGCCGCCGGACGGGCTGGCTTTCCTCGCCTGGGGCAACGAGGCGATCCGACGATACGGAGAGAAAACCCCAAACGCCGTACGTTACGCCGTTTCCGGCGATCAAACGCTGGATGTCCGCGCGGAAAACCTTCATGCCGACGCCCGCGGTGTGCGGTTCGACATCGTGACGCGGGAAGGGGAGAGGGAGAGTTTCACCACGTCTCTGCTGGGCGCGCACAACATCGGGAATATCACTGCCGCGATTGCAGTGGCGCTGAAACTCGGCATCCCGCTGCACGAGCTGCCCCCCGCCGTACGGAGTCTGAAACCCGCGAAGCACCGTTTGGAGATGCTGCCGAAAGGCGGCGGGCTGACCGTGATCGACGACGCGTATAACGCAAACCCCGCCGGAGCCGCCGCCGCGCTCGAAGCGCTGTCGCTGTTCCGTTGCATGAAGGTCATCGTCACGCCCGGCATGGTCGAGCTGGGCGGTTCGGAAGAAGCGGAGAACACCGCGTTCGGGCGGGCAATCGCCGCCGTCTGCGATTATACGGCGCTGGTCGGCGCGCAGACCGGACCGATACGGAACGGGTTGCGGGAAGCGGGTTATACAGAGGACAACGTAAAAACCTTCACAACGTTTCAAGAGGCGTATCAATGGGCTGTATCGCTGGAAGCGGAAGAAAAAGTAATTCTGATAGAAAACGATCTGCCGGATAATTATTAAAAAAGTGTTGAAAATTGCGTGTTCGCCTGAAAGGCGAACGGGCGCAGTGCTTGCGAACAGGTGTTTTAGCGCGGTATCGCAAAAGCGCCTGCGGCGAAGAGCGGGCTTGCCCGCTTAACAGCCCGGTAAAGCCGGAGCGGACAATTTTCAACATACCCATTAAAGGAGGCGTGTCGATGCAGGTTGCCGTGTTTTTTGGCGGAAAGAGTGTGGAGCACGAGGTATCGGTCATCACCGGTATGCAGGTTCTTGCCGCGCTGGATAAAGAAAAATATGAAGCCGTGCCGGTTTATATCGCCAAAGACGGCGGCATGTACACCGGTTCGGGGTTCGATAAGCTGGAGTGCTATAAAAATATCCCGGCACTGCTCGAAAACGGGCGGCAGGTGTGCTTAATCCGCTCCGGCGGGCGGGTTGCGCTGCACAGCATCGCCAAGAAGCTGTTCGGCGCCGAAAAGCCGCTCACAATCGATGTCGCCCTGCCCGCCGTCCACGGCACGTTCGGCGAGGACGGCAGTTTGCAGGGGCTGTTTGAGATGACCGGGGTGCCGTATACCGGGTGCGACGTGCTGTCCGGCGCGCTCAGTATGGACAAACCGGTGTCGAAGGCGCTGCTCCGCGCGGCGGGCTTGCCGGTCTTGGACGACTTGGTGCTGGAAGCCGCGAAGTATAACCGCGCGCCCGAAAAAGCGCTGAACGCGCTGGAAACGCATTTCCCGTACCCCGTGATGGTCAAGCCGGTGAATCTGGGTTCCAGTGTCGGTATATCCCGCGCCGACAACCGGGAAAAACTGCAGGCCGCGCTGGAATTTGCGTATACGTTCTCGCCGCGTGTGCTGATCGAACCGGCTCTGATTCATATGCGGGAGGTCAACTGCGCCGTGCTCGGCGACAGCGAACAAGCCCGCGCCTCGGTCTGCGAAGAACCGGTGATGACCGAGCAGTTTTTAACCTATCAGGATAAATATCAGTCCGGCGGCAAGAGCGGCGACAAGCAGAGCGGCATGTCGGGGCAGAAGCGCGTAATCCCGGCCGACATCCCGGCGGATAAGTCCGGCGAGGCGAAGAGTTTGGCCGTGCAAGCCTTTCAGCTGCTCGGATGCTCCGGCGTGGTGCGGGTGGACTTCCTATGGGACACAATGCGCGACGTTCTGTATGTCAACGAACTGAACACCATCCCCGGTTCGATGGCGTTCTACCTGTGGGAAGCGGACGGATTGCCTTTCCGGGCGCAGCTTGATGAAATGATCGAGCTGGCGTTCGCCCGCCAGCGCCGCCGCACACAGCTCACCTTCACCTACGAAACGAACATCCTGGCAAACGCCGAGCTAAAGGGAAAAGACTAACTAAGAGCTGCTGAACGAAAAATTCTGAATTTGCCGGTCGAAAAGAGTAGTGAAGCGTGACAGCCGTATTGATTAGCAGCCCCTAACTACGAAAGAAGAGAGGAAACCAAATGAAATTTTCCGAGATGCCGTATGAGCGCCCCGAACCGGAGGCTGTCAAAGCCGCACTGGTCTCACTGACCGAAGCCGTTAAAACGGCGCAAACACCGCAGGACGCGTTTGAAGCCTACCGCAAATATGACGAGTTGACCGGCCGCTTCGCAACGATGGGCGCGCTGGCCTATACCCGTCATACGCTCGACACCGCCGACGGGTTTTACGATGCGGAAAAAAGTTACTTCGACCAAGCCAGCCCCGAGATCGAGGAGTACACGCAGGACTTTCAAAAAGCGCTGGTCGCCTCGCCCCACCGCGCGGCGATGGAAGAGACATTCGGATCGCTGCTGTTTCAGAATATAGAAATCTCGCTCAAGACTTTTTCGCCGGAAATCATAGCCGACCTGCAAGAAGAGAACAAACTGTCCACCGAGTACGGCAAACTGCTCGCCTCCGCGCAGATCGCGTTCCGCGGCGAAACGTATACGCTCGCGCAAATGGGTCCGTTCCACGAGAACCCCGACAGGCAAACGCGCAGAGAAGCCCGCGCCGCTGTCGCCGCTTGGTGCGGGGAGCGAAAAGGCGAGTTCGACCGTCTCTTTGACGAATTGGTTAAAACGCGCGTCCGTATGGCGCAGAAGATGGGATACGGGAGTTTCACCGAGCTTGGCTACTACCGGATGACGCGGAACTGCTACGATGCGGACATGGTGAGCGCCTTCCGCGAGCAGATTCAAAAATACGTCGTTCCTGTTTCCGAACGCCTGAAAGCGGAGAAGGCCGAACGCATCGGCGTCGAACGGGTCACCGTCTACGACGACGCGCTGAATTTCCTCTCCGGCAACGCCAAACCGCAGGGGTCGCCGGACGATATCTTTGCGCACGGGAAAACCATGTACCGCGAGCTGTCGCCGGAGACGGAGGAATTTTTTAGCTTCATGCTGGCTAACGAGCTGTTTGACGTGCTGACCCGCAAGGGAAAATCGGTCGGCGGATACTGCATTACGTTTCCATTGTTCAAGTCGCCGTTTATTTTCGCCAACTTCAACGGTACTTCCGGCGACGTGGATGTTTTGACGCATGAAGCCGGACACGCTTTCGCCGCGTACCGCACCCGCGACATTTACCCCACCGCGCTGCAGGATTATACCTTCGAAACCGCCGAGGTTCACTCCATGAGCATGGAATTTTTCACATGGCCGTGGATGGAAGGCTTCTTCGGAGGGCAGACCGAGAAATACCGCTACGCCCATCTGTCCGGCGCACTGACCTTCCTGCCGTACGGCGCGATGGTGGATGAGTTCCAACACAACATCTACGCAAACCCCGGCTGGACGCCGGAGGAACGCAACGCCTGCTGGCTTGCTCTGGAAGCGAAGTACCGCCCTTACCTCGACAACGACTTCGACTTTTACCGCGAGGGGCGGCGCTGGCAGCTTCAAGCGCATATCTATGAACGCCCGTTTTACTACATCGATTACTGTCTGGCGCAGACGATGGCGCTGACCTTTTGGGCGGAATCGCAGAAAGACTTCAAAGCGGCGTGGGAGAAATATCTGCGTTTCGTCGGATTCGCGGGGACGAAGACGTTTACAGAGCTGATCGAAAGCGCGGAACTGCCCAGTCCGTTTGCCGAAGGGTGCCTCGGCACGGTCGCGTCGTCGGCGGTGGCGTGGCTCGACGCAAACCCGGTCAAAGACGAGTAACAGCATCCGCAGCCAAGGAGGCGACACATGAAAATTTTGCTGTTCATTGATCAATATGACAGCGCTAACAACGGCACGACCATCTCGGCGCGGCGTTTTGCCGAAGAACTGATGCGGCGCGGTCACGAGGTGCGCGTCGTCTGCGCGGGGGACTCTTCCGACGAAACGCGCTACTGTGTGCGCGCGCTGCGGATTCCCGGATTCAACCGCATTATCCGCAAGCAGGGGATGGTGCTCGCGAGACCGGACGACTCGGTACTGACCAGAGCGCTGGATTGGGCGGATGTCGCGCACTTTCTCTTCCCGTTCTGGTTGTCGGCGCGGGGCAAAGAACTGGCCGACGAGATGGGGGTGCCCAGTACCGCCGCGTTTCATGTGCAGCCGGAGAACATTACATACAACATCGGATTGAGCCGTTTCGACATGCCCAGCCGGCTGCTCTATGATGTTTTGCACAATTTCTACGCCGGTTTTACGCATATCCACTGCCCGAGCCGCTTTATCGCGAACGAGTTAAAACGCCACGGTTACGAAGCGAAGCTTCATGTGATCTCCAACGGGGTAGGGGAGGGGTTTGCCTACCGAAAACTGCCCAAGACCCCGGAGCTTGCAGGGAAGTTCGTCGTGCTGATGATCGGCCGGCTCTCCCGGGAAAAGCGCCAGGACGTACTGATCGACGCGATACGCCGTTCGAAATACGCGGATAGAATCCAGCTGATGCTGGCGGGGAAGGGTCCGCGGCACGAGTTTTACGCACGTGAGGGGAAGACGCTGCCGAACCCTGTGTCGATTGGGTTTTACGAGGAAGCGCCGCTGAAAGACCTGCTTGCGATGACCGATTTATATGTCCACGCTTCCGACATTGAAATTGAGGCGATTTCCTGTATTGAGGCGTTTGCCAGCGGGCTTGTGCCCGTAATCGCCAACAGCGCCAAATCGGCGACGCCGCAGTTCGCGCTGGATCACCGGAGCCTGTTCCGGCAGGGCGACAGCGCGGACTTGGCGGGGAAAATCGACTACTGGATTGAGCACGAGGAAGAGCGAAAGGGAATGGAGCGCATTTACGCCGAAACCGGGAAAGAATATGCCATCGGTGAATGCGTCGAAAAGATAGAGCGTATGTTCCGCGAAGCGATCGCCGACAACCGTCAGGAAGCATGGGTCTATGACTACCGAACGCAGGAATAGGCAAGCGCAGACCGACCCCTACCTGAACCCTTCTCTTCCGCGCCGCTTGTTCGATACCTGCTTCTATCACTTCGTAGTATCCGTTTTGCGCATAGTTCTGTTTTTTGTTTTCAGGGTTCGCGTCAGGGGGCGGGAAAACCTCAAAGGGCTGACCGGAGGAATCATCACGGTCAGCAACCATGTCCATCACCTTGACTGCGGGATGGTATCGGCGCAGATGCGCAGCCGCCGTATGGTTTTCGCCTCGATTCCGCAAAACCTGGAAGACAAAGTCATCGGTTTCTTTACCCGCCACTTGGGATGTTTCCCGGTCCCCAAGCTGCCGAATGAGTTTCTCGTTTTCGAGAAACGTATAGAAACGTTGCTGAATCGGGGGTGGGCGGTGCATTTCTTCCCGGAGGGGCATCTGGAACCGTATTGTCAGGAGCTTCGTCCGTTTACCCGGGGGGCGTTTGTCTACGCCTGCAAATTTGGCGTCCCGATTGTGCCGATGATGATTACATACAGAAAGAAGGTTTTTTATAAACGCCAGCCGCCGATGACGCTGACCGTTCTGCCGCCGGTCTTCCCGCAGGAAAACACCCGCGCGGAGACGGTGCGTTTGTCGGAACTGTGCAAAGAGATGATGAAAATTGTTATGTAAACCACCATCCGACAGAATTTGACCGCTCCGCTGATGTATACTCTCTCTAAAATGGGAGGGTTGTTCGATGAAAACAGAGATCTATGCCAGCGCGAATTTGCCGGACGGGGCGGAGATTACATACTCATTGCTGACCGCGGAAACGTCGGGGCGGATTGGTTGCGAACTCTACGGCGTAGAGGTGCGGATGGGGGAAGAGACGGTGACAAGACCCAACCTTTCGGCAAGCCGCGCGTCCGTCGGGCTGCTGCTCGATAAGCTGGTACGCGGCTGCGTCACGCCGGTCACGGCGGACGATATAATCGAAGACTATTACATATGACAGGGGAGTTTTTATGACACCCAAGGAATTAACCGCAGCGCTCGGCGGGATTGCCGATTACGCGGAGGTGCGCGCACAGACCAACACAAGCACCGCCATCCAGATGCTGAACGGAAACCTGACCGTCAATACGGTCAACACCACCGGGGGAGTATCCGCCCGCGTCAACGCCGGGATGTGGGGGTTTGCCTCCGCACCGGAGCAGACAGCCGAATCCGTCAAAACCGTTCTGGACGCGGCGCGGCGCAACGCGCTCTTCCTGAGCGGCAAGACGGGGCGCAAAGGTCCGGAACTGCACACAGGCTTTCATGCAAAAGGGATCTCGGTGCCCCGCAAGGAAAAACCCCACGCAAGCGCGGCGGATAAACTCGGTTTTATCCGTGCGTTGGACAGCTACATACAAAAAAAGTATCCCGCGCTGGTCAGCCGCCATGTGGTCCTGAGCGGCATCACAATGGAAAAGACCGTCGCAGTATCGGGCGGCGCGGAAGCGCACACCTTCCTGCCGCGCACCACCGTCTATGTCCAGTTCTCCGCCGAAGGGAAAGAGGGCGCGCCGGTTGACCTGATGATGGAGCCGGCGGGCGGCGGCGGGGAGTATGAAGACCTCTTCGGCGATCCCGCCGCGCTGTACGGTTCGATAGACGAATGCTACGAATCTCTGATGAAGAAGCGGGAAGGGGTGCGTCCCGAAGGCGGCGTGAAGACCTGCGTCCTCGCGCCGGACCTCGCCGGCATTCTGGCGCATGAAGCGGTGGGGCATACCGTGGAGTGCGACCTCGTGCGGGGCGGTTCGGTCGCCGGTAAACTGCTGAACCAAACGGTGGCGAGCGAAAAGGTCTCAATCACCGACTTCGCGCACACGGCGTTCGGGCAGGCGTGCCCCATCCCGGTCTACGCCGACGACGAAGGCGTAGAGGCGCGAGACGCCGTATTGATTGACAAGGGCGTATTGAAAGGGTATATGCATAACCGCCGGACGGCGTACGAGTACGGAGCGGAACCGGCGGGCAACGCCCGCGCGTTTGCCTTCTCCGACGAGCCGCTGATCCGTATGCGCAATACCTGTATCCTGCCGGGAAGCGACAAGCTCGCCGATTTGATCGCCTCGGTTGAAGACGGATACTATCTGTCCCACCCGACCAACGGGCAGGCGGACATGACAGGGGAATTCATGTTCGGCGTGGGATTAGGGTTTGAGATTAAAAACGGGAAACTGGGACGCGCCCTGACCGATACGACGGTATCGGGGGTTGCGTTTGAGATGTTGAAAACCGTCACCGGAGTCAGTGACGATTTACAATGGATAGCATCCGGTACGTGCGGCAAGAAACAAATGATGGTCGTCGGTATGGGCGGTCCGGCCGTACTGTGCCGGATCAACGTGGGAGGCGAATAATAAACATGCGTGAGATTGTGCAGCAATGTTTAGACGCGCTGAGCGCGGCGGGTGCTGACCGCGCGCAGTGTTGGGCGACGCGCTCCGAAAAAACCGAGCTTACGCTGGAGGCGGGACCGATCGAAGGGATGTTCACCGCGTTCAACACAAGCCTTAGTTTAACGGCGTTGGTGGGGAAGCGTAAGGGAACACAGACAGTCAATCAGCTACAGGATTTGGAAAAAGCCGCCGCCGAAGCGGTGGAGCAGGCGAGGGGAGCGCAGGAGGACGAAGCCAACGGCATCGCGGAGCAGGAGAGCGGCGCTCCGTCCTACGACGACGGTCCGTCCGTCTGCGACCGCGAAGCGATGGTTCACCGTTTGAATGAGTTTTTAGACGACGTAAAAGAACGCCTGCCCGAAATCCGCATCGCGGAGGGCGGCTGTGAATTCGTTTCGAAAACCCAAGCGGTCGGTAACACAAACGGCGTGTTTATCACCGCGCGGAGCGGCGACTACGGCTGCGGGTTTACCTTCAGCGCCGGCAATCAGGACGTTACCGGATCGATGAACTATGCCTACGCTACCTTTCGCGACCTCGGCGTTCCCTTTACAGAACGCGGCGGAACCGGAATGATCATGGAGCAGAGCGTCCGCGAGCTGGGCGCGAAAGCGCTGGGCGATAAGTTTACCGGCAGTGTGATCTTCGCTCCGGAACCGCTGGGGAGTATGATCGGATACTACGCAAACGTATATCTGTCCGGGAGTGCGTTGATCGCCGGAACCAGCCTGCTCAAAGACAAATTTTCGCAGTGCGTCGCGGGGAAGAACGTCACCTTTGTATCCAATCCGTCCGACCCGGAACTCAGCGGCGTGCGTCTCACGCCGGACGGGTTCCGAACGCACGATATGACCGTGATCAAAAACGGGATATTAAAATGCTTCCTTCTGAATCAATACAGCGCCCGTAAGCTGGGTCGTCCGCGCAGCGCCAACTACGGCGAGCATCTCACGCTTCAGCCGGGCGAAACGAGCCTGAACGAGCTGATTTGCGGCGTAAAGCGAGGGCTGATGGTAGGCCGTTTCTCCGGGGGAATGCCCAATGACAAAGGCGATTTTTCCGGGGTCGCGAAAAACAGTTTCTACATCGAAAACGGAAAAATCTCCCGCCCGGTGCAGGAGACGATGATTTCGGGCAACCTCTTGGATTTTTTCAACAACATTTCTGGCATATCCGGCGAGACGCTCTCCACCGGGATCAACAAGCGCCCGTGGGCAAGGGTGGAGAACATCTCGATTTCGGGGTAACGGTTATCTTTCTGTTTTCTCAGCAGGGTTCGGTGCAACCGAAACACAGCATTCCCGCCATATAGCCGAAGACAACGCCAAAGAAATCATGCCGCCGAGCCTGACAAACGACTGTAGGCTCGGCAGCTTTTTT
>JAISVY010000040.1 GCA_031271325.1 Oscillospiraceae bacterium | reverse complement strand
AATCTGCCAATCGAGTCTTACAACGTATCGTCCTTTTCCACCCAGTCTTTGACGTTGACTACGGTGAACGCGTCGCGGGTGTTGCGGATGATGACCCGCGAAATGCCCGCGTTGATGATCAGGCGGCGGCACATGGGGCAAGGGGTTCCGTCCCGCTCCAGATTCCCGTTTTCGTCGTGGCAGGCGAGATACAGCGTCGCGCCGAGCATCTGGTCGCGTCCGGCCGCGATGATGGCGTTGGCCTCGGCGTGGACGCTGCGGCACAGCTCGTAGCGTTCCCCGTGCGCCACGTTGTGCTTTTGCCGCGCGCAGTCGCCGATGTCGCTGCAGTTCTGCCGCCCGCGCGGCGCGCCCGCGTAGCCGGTCGAGACGATTTCGTCGTTCTTTACGATAATCGCGCCGTAGTTGCGGCGGAGGCATGTACCGCGCTCCAGCACCGTTTCGGCGATGTCTAAGTAATAGTTTGCTTTGTCTCTGCGCTGCATGGACGACCCCTACTTTCTCTTTTGTGCCGGCGTTTGCGCCGGTTTTGGTTTTTGCTCGGCCGGCTCCGGCTCTGTCACCCGCGCCCGGATAAACACCTGCGGCAGCCCGATCTGCGCGAACAGCGCACCCGCGGCGGCCAGCCCCCAAACCGCGTCTCCCCGCGCCATAATGTCCTGCCATAGCTGCCCCGGCTTGATGAAATACAGCAGCGCGTTGGCGAAGATCACCGGCAGGTTCTCGATATACACCGAGAACTCAACCTCCCGCATCTCATCCATTTCAAGCGGGTACGCTCCGTATACGCCCGACACCGCGCCCATCATGAAGCATAGGAAGAGATACGCGCCGAGCGCCGACACGAACCCGGTGACGGCGCGGCAGACGGGTACGCTCATCCCCGCGTTATTCAGGAACAGAGCGAACAGCAGCACACTCACAAACGGCGTTGCGAGAATGGCGGAGGCGAAGACGGCGTACGGAATCATCGCCAAAAAGCCCGCCACGGCAAGCACGGCGGACAGAACCGCTACCGACAGCAGCGACGCCAGTATAAACGGGACGGCGGATTTCTTTTCTTCCTGCAAAGACAACAGCTCCTCTCGGTGGGGGTGGTTACGGTAAACGCATGAACACACGAAAGGTAAAACCCTGCGGACGGCGTACCGGGGGCAGGGAACGCGGCGTGCCGGGGCGTCACGCTCTACGGGGATGACCGTTCGACGGTGACGCGGGCGTCGCCGCTGACGAGACTGCCGCCGACGGAGACCGTGTAAGCGCCGAACTGCCGCCGGTAGTCCATCGAATTGGATGTCGTCGCGCCGGGCATTTCCCACGCGATGACGGCGCACAGCGCGTTGATTTCCGGTGCGCCGAGGTAGGGGGAGAGGACGGAATGCGCTTGTTTCAGCGCGCCGGAGACGGTTTTGACCGGGATCGAGTAAATATTAAACGCGGCGTTCATCCGGGAGAGGCTGTCCCCCTCGAAACTCACGCTGAGCGCGACGGTGCCGCCCAAAAGGCTGTATTCCAGTCCGCCGTCCGGCAGCCTGCGAATGCCGCCGGCTTCGCCGGAATATAAGGCTTCCTGAATTTCGCCGGCGCTTTTCACCTGAATGCGGTCGGGGTTCATGATGAAATAGATCGTCTCGCGCTGCCACAGGATGACGGAGGCCGCCACGCCCAGCAGGGCACCCAGCGTGAAGAGTAAAATCAAGCGCCGCCGCCGCTTTCCGGCGCGTTTCGGGGTCTTGTCCGGTAAAATGGCGCGTCACATCCTTACGTTGACTGGCGGGAACCGCCGGTTATTCATACGGGCGGGATGACCCCGTCCCCCGCGCGGGGCAGTACCCGCAAAAAATTTCCGCCCGCGATCAGGCTGCGCACGTCTTCGCCGAACGGCAGAGCCGCGATCAGCGCGGGAACGTCCTGCGCCCCGGAGATTCCGCCGGGCAACAGCTCGCAGCCGTCGAAATCGCTGCCGATCCCCACGTGCTCCGCTCCCATCACCGACACGGCGTGCTCGGTGTGCCGCGCGACGTCGGCGAGCGAAGCGTCGTCCCGCCCGGTTAAAAACGGCGGGTAGAAGGTGATGCCGAGCACCCCCCCGGCCTGCGCCAGCGCCGTCATTTGCCCGTCGCTGAGGTTGCGCGGATGGGGGCACAGGGCGGCGCAGCAGGCGTGGGATACCACCGGGGGGGCTTGCGCCAGCTCTAAAACATCCCAAAAGGTGCGTTCCGACGCGTGGGAGAGGTCGATCAGCACCCCGGCGCTTTCCAAAATGTGTACGGCTTCGCGACCAAGAGGCGTGAGTCCGCCGCCCGAACCCCTGCAGCCGCCTGCGAGGCGGTTGTCGTGGTTCCATGTAAGCCCGAAGAAAACCGGCTTTCGCATTAAAAACGGCGTTAAGCCGTCCGGCGTTTCCACCGTGTCGCCGCCTTCGACCGCCGGGAGCAGGGCGCAGTTTGAGGCTCCGGTCACCGCCGCGAGGCGGTCGAGCTGCAGGAGCTGATCTTGACCGTAAGCCGCCATGACCTGTATGCCGGGACCGCGGGCGCGCAGGCGCGCGATGTCCACATGCCCGTTGTTGCGCCACAGCGAACGCCCGGTTGACAGCGTATCGCAATGCGCGTCAAAAATAAACATAATCCACCCCATCATTGTACCATATATCGGGAAAAAGTCAATCATCATCTCCCCTATTCTCACGACAAACGCATGAACGGACAAAACGCACAAAAAGCGGCATCCTCATGTAGGGGCGACCGTCCTCGGTCGCCCGTGGCTGCGGGATTTTCCGGGGTTACGGGCGGTCGGGGACGACCGCCCCTACACTTCATCTGTGCAACATAGACATTCATGCGTTTG
>JAISVY010000007.1 GCA_031271325.1 Oscillospiraceae bacterium | reverse complement strand
CTGCTCTCCTCTGATGAAATGGTATCTCAAAGACTTCTACATCCAATATACCGACGGCGTTCCTTATAAGCTCAAAGCGCCGTTTGACTTCTCGTTTCTAAGCAAATACGGCAGGGTGTTCAAGGTGTTTGACGAGCAGGGTTCGGGCAATATAAGCTTTGGCGTACAGGACGGCGATAAGAAATACTTCGTAAAATTCGCGGGGGCGCCTCGAGAGAATTACATAGCGCACCGTGACAGTGGAGAGGTTGATGCCGAAAGCGCAATTAAGGCTTTGAAGGCGGCGGTGCCTCTTTATAAAGAACTGGCTCATCCATCTTTAATAAACTTTGTCGCGGCGGAGGAAATAGGCGGTGGGTATGCGGCGATATTTGACTGGACGGACGCTACCGGGATAGAGCCGCGAACTTCCCCTAAGCACATGAAGTTCATGGAACTGCCCATAGTAAAGAAGCTGCGTGCTTTTGAAGATATTATGGCGTTTCACGCGTTTGTCTCCGCGAAAGGTTATGTCGCCATTGATTTCTATGACGGCAGCATTTTATATGATTACGACAGGGAGAAAATCACAATTTGCGACATAGATATGTACCAAAAATCACCGTTCATAAACGTCGGCAAATTCGGTATAATCGGCTCGGCGAGGTATGTGTCGCCGGAGGAGTGCGCGGATGATGAGATCATAGATGAGATAACCAACGTCTACACGATGGGCGCGACGGCGTTTTCGCTGTTTTCTTTCGGTGAACGCACAGCGAAGGCTTGGCCTTTATCGCAGGCACTATACGATGTGGTTCGGCGAGCTGTCAGCGATGAGCGCGGAAAACGTCAGCAGTCGATAAAACAGCTTATAGCGGAGTGGGAGGCGGCGAAGTGATTACATACAGAAAAGCGGACGAAACGGATATTGACACAATCGCACGTTTCGGGCAAGCGCTCTATTCACCCGATAACTCTTTTGAAAAACTCCGCGAAGAAGCCGATGAACATTTACGGAGCAGCAAGTGGGCGATTTTTCTAGCGCTTGACGGAGACGCCCCGGTTGGATTTTGCGAAATCTCGCTTCGCAGCGATGATGTAGAGGGCACGGAAGGCGGAACGGTCGGGTATATCGAGGGCGTTTTCGTTGTGCCGGAATATCGCGGTCAGCAAATCGCAAAAAAGCTGATTGCACAAGGGGAAAATTGGTCGCGGGAAAGAGGCTGTTCTGAGTTTGCCAGTGATTGCGCGTTGAGCAATGCGGAAAGTCTGCTTTTTCATTTGAAAGTGGGCTTTGAAGAAGCAAGCCGTAACATTCATTTTGTGAAAAAGCTGTAGGGGCGGTCGTCCCCGACCGCCCGTAACCCTGGAAAATCCCACAGCCGCGGGCGACCGGGGACGGTCGCCCCTACAAGTGGGTGCCGTTTTTTGCGCAGTTTGTCTGTTCATGCGTTTGCGTGCGTTTGCATCATAATGGGTGGGAGATTGGGGGTTGTTTTCCGCCGCGCGGAATGGTATAATCCTCATTATGTGGAAAGATGAAGGCTGGGAAGAATACACGCTCCTGGACGCTACGGGCGGTGAACGCCTGGAGCGCTGGGGGCGGTACACCTTGATACGCCCCGACCCGCAGGTGATCTGGCAGGAGCCGCGCCGCCACGCGGGCTGGCGCTCGGCGGACGCGGTATACACGCGCAGCGCGTCGGGCGGCGGTTCGTGGTCGCGCCATTCGCTGCCCGCTTCCTGGAATATCGCATGGAACAACTTTACGTTCAAGGTGAAACCCACGGGGTTTAAGCATACCGGGCTGTTTCCCGAGCAGGCCGCCAACTGGACGGCGCTTTCGAGCCTGATCCGTTCGGCGGACAGACCGCTTACCGTCTTGAACCTGTTTGCCTACACCGGCGCGGCGACGGCGGTATGCGCCAAAGCGGGCGCGAAGGTGACGCATGTGGACGCCGCCAAAGGGATGGTGGCGTGGGCGCGGGAAAACGCCGCGCTGAACGGCGCGGAAGGGCGCTGGATCGTCGATGACTGCAGCGCGTTTGTGGAACGGGAGGCGCGGCGCGGGAACCGGTACGACGGCATACTCATGGATCCGCCCTCCTACGGGCGCGCACCCGGCGGCAAGGCGTGGAAGCTGGAAGACGACCTCTACCCCTTTTTGAAAAAGGCGGCGGAACTCTTAAGCGGCAACCCCCGCTTTTTCTTCCTGAACGCGTACACGGCGGGGCTTGCCCCCTCGGTGCTGCGGTATCTGCTGGAGGCTGTGCTGGTTCCCCGTTTCGGCGGGCGCGTGGAAGCGGAGGAACTGGGTCTGCGTGTGGCTGCGACAGGGCTGATGTTACCGAGCGGAGCGGTTGGACGATGGATGAGATAATTCGTTTTGAACACGTGTCATACAGCTACCCCACGGAAGTTGCGGCGGCTGACAAAGACGGCGCGGCTTCAGGCAGTTCCGAAGACAGGTCTGTGACCCCGGCTCCGGCGCTGAACGGGGTCAGCCTCGCCGTCCGGCGGGGAGAAACGGTGGCGCTGCTGGGGCACAACGGTTCGGGCAAATCTACGCTTGTGAAGATGCTGAACGGGATGCTCACGCCCGATACCGGCACGGTGACGGTCTGCGGGATGGACACGGGCGGCGACCCGCTGAAGATACGGCAGCAGGTGGGGCTGGTGTTCCAAAACCCGGACAACCAGATCGTCGCGACCGTGGTGGACGAAGATGTGGCGTTCGCGCTCGAAAACCTCGGCGTACCGCCGGCCGAGATCCGGGAGCGGGTGGATGCCGCCCTGCGCGATGTGGGGATGAGTGAATATAAGAGCCACGCGCCGCACAGGCTTTCCGGCGGGCAGAAGCAGCGCGTCGCGATTGCCGGGGTGCTCGCGATGAATCCGACCGTGCTGGCGCTGGACGAGCCGACCGCCATGCTCGACCCGAAGGGGCGCGTGGAAGTGATGGAAACGGTGCGCCGTCTCAACGCCGAGAAGGGTGTGACCGTCGTGATGGTGACCCACCATATGAATGAAGCGGCGCTGTTTGACCGGGTCGTGGTGATGGATAAGGGCGCGGTCGCGCTCGACGGATCGCCGCGGGAGGTTTTCCGCCGTGCCGAAGAGCTGCAGGCGCTTGGGCTGACCGTGCCGCAGACGGTCGCGCTGGCGCAGGCGCTGGGGCTGGACGCCGCCCCGCTGACCGAAGAGGAATGCGCGGACGCGATCTACCACGCGTATAAAGGAGAACCTCATTGTTAAAAGCCGAAAATCTCACCTATATTTACGGACAGAACACGCCTTTTGAGACAAAAGCGCTCGACGGGGCGGATTTTTCCGTGTCGGCGGGTGAGTTTGCCGGGCTGATCGGGCATACCGGATCGGGGAAATCCACGCTGATACAGCACCTGAACGGTTTGCTAAAACCCCATTCGGGACGGATTCTTTTGGAGGGTCGCGACATCTGGGAGAAGGGCGCGAAGATGCGCGGCGTGCGCTTCGCGGTGGGGCTGGTGTTCCAGTACCCGGAGTACCAGCTTTTTGAGGAGACGGTGGGCAAAGACATCGCGTTCGGTCCCAAAGCGATGGGGCTTTCCGAAGCCGAGACGGACGAGCGGGTGCGCGAAGCGATGGAGTTTACCGGGCTGGGCGCAGACCTCGCGGAAAAGTCGCCGTTCGATCTGTCGGGGGGGCAGAAGCGCCGCGTCGCGATTGCCGGCGTGATCGCAATGCGCCCGAAGGTGCTGGTCCTTGATGAACCGACGGCGGGGCTTGACCCCTCCGGCCGGCGGGAGATTTTAACGCATATCCAAGATTACCGCGCCCAGACCGGCGCGGCGGTCGTGCTGGTGACGCACTCGATGGAGGACATCGCGAGGGTCGCCGACACCGTCACGGTGCTGTCGCGCGCGAAGCCGATATTGCGGGGGACGCTTGATGAAGTATTCTCCCGGCGCGAGGTTCTCACGGGGATCGGGCTGGACGTGCCGGCGGTGACGCGGGTGCTGCTGCGCCTGCGCGCGCTGGGGCTGGACGTGGACGCGGGCGCGTATACGCTGGAGGACGCGGTGCGCGCGGTGAAGGCGGTGAGAGCGTGCTGAAGGATATTACGCTGGGGCAGTACTTCCCCGGCACGACGCTTATCCACCGGCTTGACCCGAGGGCGAAGATGGTGCTGCTGTTCGCGTTTATCACGGCGCTGCTGATGGCGAACCACCCGCTGACTTACGGGTTTGTGCTGCTGTACCTGACGGTGACGGTTTCGGTATCCCGCATTAAGCTGTCTTCCCTGTTCCGGGGGCTGCGGCCGATGCTGTTTATCATCGTCTTTACGGCGGTTCTGAACATCTTTTACACGCCGGGGGAGCCGCTGGTTACCTTCTGGGTATTCAAAATTACCGCTGAGGGTATCGAGCGGGCGGCGTTTATGGCGCTGCGCCTGATCATGCTGATCTCGGCGACTTTCCTGCTGACCTACACCACAAGCCCGCTCGCCCTGTCGGACGCGCTGGCGCGGCTGCTCAGCCCGCTCGGCAAGATCCGGGTTCCGGTGCATGAGTTCGCGATGATGATGACCATCGCGATGCGGTTTATCCCCACCATCATCGAGGAGACCGACAAGATCATGAACGCGCAGAAGGCTCGCGGCGCGGACTTTGAGACAGGCAATCTCTTCCGCCGCGCGAAAGCGTTGATTCCGCTGCTGGTGCCGCTGTTCGTCAGCGCGTTCCGCCGCGCGGACGAGCTGGCCGTCGCGATGGAGTGCCGCTGTTATCACGGCGGCAAAGGGCGCACCCGGATGAACCAGCCGCATATGGCGGCGCGGGACGTTTGGGCGCTGACGACGAGCGTCGCGCTGTTCGCCGGGGTTACCGTGCTTGGGCGGCTCGGCTGGTTTCTGCCATGAACACGGCGCTGACGCTCCGCTTTGACGGAAGGGCATACCACGGCTGGCAGATACAGAAGAACGCCGTGAGCGTTTGCGGGACGCTGAAAGCGGCGCTGGAGAAGACGCTGGGGCGTATTGTGACCCTGCACGGCTGCGGGCGCACCGACGCGGGCGTCCACGCGGAAACCTATGTCACGAACTTCCGGGGCGAATGCCCGATCCCGCCCGAGCGTCTGCCGTACGCGCTCAACGGCCGCCTGCCGCGCGACATCGCCGTGCTGTCGGCAAAGACCGTACCGGATGCCTTTCACGCGCTGAACTCGTGCCTCGAAAAGCAATATACCTACCGAATCTATACGGGGCAAACGCGCGACCCCTTTTGGGAGGGGCGGGCGCTGCACCACGCGCGGGCGCTGGATTTAGACGCGATGCGCCGCGCCGCGCGGGAGTTTGTGGGCACGCACGACTTCGCCTGCGTGCGGACGCTGGGCACGCCGGTCAAGAGCACGGTGCGTACGCTGTTCGCCTTCGAGGTCGGCGAGCGGGACGGGCTGGTTGAGTTTGTGATGAGCGCCAACGGTTTCTTATACAACATGGCGCGGGCGCTGGCGGGGACGCTGCTGTGGGTCAGCGAGGGCAAGGTCACCGACGTCCCCGCGCTGATACGTTCCGGCGACAGAAGCGCCGCCGGTCCGGTGCTGCCGCCGCACGGATTGTATATGACAGGGGTATGGTACGGTCAAACGGGTGAGCGGCATGCGTAAGCTCGTGACATACCTGCTGGTTTTTGCCGCGGTGATGGCGCTCGTTATCGCGTTTGTCGCGTTCCGCGACGACATCAGCGAGGATACGCTGGGGTTTTTCTCAAACCTTTTCGGGCGTGAGGAGGAAGGAGAAGAAGACGGGCGGGTATACTACGACGAAGGCAACATCTTCGCCCTTTGCGACGGGAAACTGGCGGCTCTTTCCGGCGACCGTCTGGTACTCTACGACCGGAGCGGCGCGGAGCGGGTGTCGCGCCCCGTCGCGTTCGACAGCCCCGCGCTGACCGTCGCGGGGAGCAAGGTGCTCGCCTATGACCGCGTCGGCGGCGGACTGCTGGCGGCCAACACCGGCGGGATTTTGGAGGAGTTTGATTTCCCTGTGCTCACCGCGGGCGGAAACGCGCGGGGGGAGTATGTGCTGGTGACCGAAGAGGACGGTTACCGAGGCGTAGCGCGGTTGTACGACAGCAAGAACAATCCCCGGTATCAGGTGCTTTCGGGCGAGCGCTATATCTGGGCGGCGTCGCTCTCGCCGTCCGGCGACCGGATGGCGGTGGCCGCGATGGGGCAGTCGGGGCAGACGGTGGGTCTGCGCGTCACCTTTCACGATACGCGCGCCGATGCCGGCGCTCCCCTGGGCGTGGCGGAGATTGCCGACGAGGTGGCGCTCGCGGTGGCTTCGCCGGATAATAATCATGTTTGCATTATTACCGAATCGGGCGTATACTTTTATACAGACGACGGGCTGCCGCTGGGGGAATACCCTTTTGGCGGGCAGACACTGTTATCCACGCCCTACGCCACGTCCGAGGCGGTGTTTCTAAACCTCGGGCGCAACGCGGGCGGGCAGTATTCCCAGCTGGTTTGCCTAAGCTATACCGGCACGGAGAACGACCGGGTTTCGTTTACCGAGGGACCGACCGGATTTGCCGCGGCGGGAGGGGTTTGCGCCGTGCTGGAGGCGGGCGTTCTGACCCGCTTCACGCTGGACGGGACGGCTCTTTTAACGGAAGACTTGGGTCCGTGCGCCGCGCGGGATGTGCTGGTTTCCGAAGACGGACGAATCCTGCTCTTGTATTCCGGGTATGCGGAATGGTATAATGGTTAGGCGCTTCGGACCGGAAGAGAAAGAGGATGTTACTCAGACTGCGGCGTTGTATTGCGGGAGACGCGGATGCGTCACTCTAAAAACTCCCCGCTCCGGCTTGCGGCACCACGCCGAAGGCGGCTGCCCGCAAGCGCTGCGCTCGTTCGCCTGGCGGCGGACATGAAGTTTTTAGAGCTTCTTAGATGAATGACGGGGTGGTTGCGTGACGAGTTTTATGATCGACTTGCTGCTGGTGGGGATACTGGCGTTTTGCGTGTGGCAGGGGTTCCGCAAAGGGCTGATCCTGACGGTGGCGGGAGTGCTCATCATCTTTGTATCGGCGTTTCTCGCGGGCAAGATCGCCGGAGCTTACGCCGAACCGGTGAGCGAGAAACTCTACCCCATCATGAGCTGGCTTGCCGACGACGCGATTGACGAGGCGATGGAAGGCAAAGGCAGAGTCAACGAGATCGAAAAGACCGACATTGCGACAATTACCGAAGTAGCGAAGGGTACGTTTGAAAATTTAGGGGTTTCGGGGCTTGAAATAGAAAAAATGATCGACAGGGTGCTGAAGAATCTCGCCATAGAAGGTCAGCAGCTCCAAGAGACAATCGGGAAGACGGCGCTCTATATGGTCGCGTACGCGCTGCTCTGCCTGCTGGGGTTTGTCATGAGTATGGTGGCGCTGACACTGCTGATTCACTTTATCGCGGCGATCTTCAAGCTGCCGATTCTGAATCTGGTCGATAAAATCGGAGGCAGCGCCGCCGGAGCGCTGTACGGGATTTTAATCCTGTGCGCGATCGGGTGGGCTGTACGGTATCTCGGGATTCTGGCGGAACCCGAACTGGTAGAAAACACCGCGATTCTCAAGCTCTTCGTCAATCATAATATACTGGCGGGGATGCTGTCATTTAAGGAGAGCTTATCCGTATGAATACGCCGAATGCCTTGTCATTGCTGCGTCTGTGCGCCGTTCCTCTGGTACCGGTGGTGTATTTCTCTTCACTTCCCGGCGCCAACCGCTGGGCGGCTCTGATCTATCTGGCGGCATCCGCGACCGACATACTGGACGGCTATATCGCGCGGAAATACAACCTGATTACACGCCTCGGGCGGATTCTTGACCCGCTCGCCGATAAACTGATGGCCTTTTGCGTGTTGGTGTGCCTGATCGTCGATAAACATCTGCCGGTATGGGCGGGCATCGTGGTGTTTTTCAAAGAGATATGCATGGGGCTGGGAGCGCTGGTGGTGTACAAAAAAATCAGCGACGTGCCCCCTTCCAATATTTTGGGGAAGCTCTCGACCACGGTTTTTTTCTCGGTGTGTTTCCTCATCATGGTTTTCCAGGACATTTTTTCAAACACTTTGAATATCGCCGCCATATCGGCGGCTCTCGCTCTTAACATCGCGGCGTTGTGCATATATATGGGATATTTGTTTATGCGGAGAACAAGCAGCCCCAAACGCGAAAATAGGGAGTAATTGTATGCAACCGATGCTCTGTAGCAAATGTAAGAAAAATATGGCGATGGTTTTCGTTACCAAGATTGAAAACGGCGTCACCACCAACGAGGGCTTGTGCCTGAAGTGTGCCCGCGAGATGGGCATCCAGCCGATGAACGACATCATGAAGCGTTTGGGGATTACCGAGGAAGACGTGGATACGATGGCGGGCGAGATGATGGAAGTGATCAATTCGCCCGAAGACCTTAAAGGGATGCTGGAATTCGAAAGCGACGACACCCTTGACGACGAGGGCAAAACGGCGACTTTCCCCTTCCTCAACCGTTTTTTCGGCACGCCGCAGGAACCGCCGCCCCACAACGAAGCGCAGCAGGGGCAGCGGCAGCAGCGCGAAGGGCGGGAGAACAACGCGCCGAAGAAAAAGTTTTTGGAAAATTACTGCATCTGCCTCACCCAGCGCGCGAAGGAAGGGAAGCTTGACCGCGTGGTGGGGAGGAATCCCGAAATCGCGCGCGTGATTCAGATCCTCAACCGCCGCCAAAAAAACAACCCCTGCCTGATTGGCGAACCGGGCGTGGGCAAGACGGCCATCGCCGAAGGGCTGGCGCAGAGCATCACGAACGGTCAGGTACCGTTCAAGCTGCGGGACAAAGAGGTGTACCTGCTCGACCTGACGGCGCTGGTGGCAGGGACGCAGTTTCGCGGTCAGTTCGAGAGCCGGATGAAGGGCTTGATCGAGGAGATACGCAAGCTCGGCAACATCATCCTTGTGATCGACGAGGTGCACAATTTGGTAGGCGCGGGCGACGCCGAAGGCTCAATGAACGCCGCGAATATCCTCAAGCCCGCTCTCTCAAGAGGCGAGATACAGGTGATCGGCGCGACGACGTTCAACGAATACCGCAAACATATTGAGCGCGACGCGGCGCTGGAGCGGCGCTTTCAGCCGGTGACCGTCGCCGAGCCGTCGATTGCCGAGTCGGTCGAGATCATCAAGGGCATCGCGCCTTACTACGAGCAATTTCACGGCGTACGCATCCCGCCCGAGACGGCGCGGCAGGCCGTGCTGCTGTCCGAGCGGTATATCACCGACCGTTTCCTGCCCGACAAAGCCATCGACCTGCTCGACGAAGCCTGCAGCGGCCTGAACTTAAAAACGCCGGCAATCCACGAGAACGACGCGGCGAAAAAAGAAATGGCGGCCATCCAGACCGAGCGCGACGGCTTGCTGTCCGACCGCTCACCGGAAGCCTACGAACGCCTCGCTGCCTTACGCAGCCGGGAACTCCGCCTCAACGAAACGCTGAGAGAAGACGTGCCGGTGCCGGAACTGAGCGTGGAGAATATTGCGGCGGTGATCGAGCAGTGGACGAAAATTCCCGCCTCGCGCATCCGGGAGCAGGAGTTTTCCCGGCTTGCCGGTTTGGAGGAGCGCCTCAAGAAGCGCATCGTCGGACAGGATGAGGCGGTGGCGGCGGTATCCGCCGCGATCCGGCGCGGGCGCGCCGGGGTTTCGGCCAAGCGCAAGCCGGTGTCGTTTATCTTCACCGGACCCACCGGCGTGGGGAAGACGGAACTTGTCAAGTGCCTCGCCGAAGATCTGTTCGACGCGCCGGAGGCGCTGATCCGGCTCGATATGTCGGAGTTTATGGAAAAACACGCGGTGTCGCGCATCATCGGCGCGCCGCCGGGATACGTGGGGTATGACGAAGCGGGACAGCTGACCGAGAAGGTGCGCCGTAAACCCTATTGCGTCATTCTTTTTGACGAGATTGAGAAGGCGCACCCCGACGTGCTGAACATCATGCTGCAAATTTTAGACGACGGGCATATCACAGACGCGCACGGGCGCTTGGTCAATTTCGAGAACACCGTTGTCATCATGACATCCAACGCGGGCAGCGACAAGAACAACGCGCCGATCGGCTACTCGCGCACCGTCGCCGAGCAGAGCCGCGAAAAGGCGATGAAAGCCCTGAGCGATTTCCTGCGTCCCGAATTTATCAACCGCGTGGACGAAGTGGTCGCGTTCAATCCGCTCGAGCAGACCAGCTTCGCGTTGATCGCTTCGCTGATGCTGCGCGAACTGGCCGACAGCTTACTGGAACGCGGCCTGCACTTCACGTGGGACGAGGAAGCGGCGGCGGCGCTCGCCGAGAAGTCTTTTTCACAAAAATACGGCGCGCGCAATCTGCGCCGCCTGATCCAGAAAGAGATCGAAGACGCGATTGCCAGTCTCGTGATCGATGGCTACGAGCACCCCGTCACCCACATGAAAGCAACCGTGAGCGACGGTGCTGTGAAGGTCATCGGGCTGTAATGCCCCTCGAAAAACGGATGTTTTTCTCGGATAGAATGAGGACGTTGCCGCGGCGGAATGAATCCGCCCGCGCGGTATTTGGATTGCGGGAGTTTTAGCGTGACGTTATCGAGTCTGTGTGAACGGCTGGTCGGTTGGTTTTCGGAAAACAAGCGGGAACTCCCCTTTCGCGGCAGCGGCGACCCTTACGCGATTCTTGTCAGCGAGACGATGGCGCAGCAGACGCGTATGTCGGCGCTGGTGCCCTATTACAACCGTTTTATCGCGCGGTTTCCCGATGTCCGGTCGCTTGCCGGGGCGGACGAAGCCGACGTGCTCGCCCTCTGGGCGGGGCTGGGTTATTACGCGCGGGCGAGAGCGCTGCACAGAACCGCGAAGGCGGTGCTTTCCGGCTGGGGCGGGTCGCTCCCGGCGGACGCGGACGCGCTGCGCTCCCTGCCGGGGATCGGCGCGTACACGGCGGGCGCCGTTGCCTCGGTTGCGTTTAACCTGCCCGTGCCCGCCGTGGACGGCAATGTGCGGCGCGTCTACTCCCGGTTGTTTGCGAGCGGCGGCGGGGATGTATCGGGTTGGGTGCGCTCGCTGATGGACAACGCTCCGCCCCGCCTCGTCACCGAGGGGCTGATGGAGCTGGGCGCGTTGGTCTGCACCCCCGCTTCGCCGAAATGCGGGAGCTG
>JAISVY010000005.1 GCA_031271325.1 Oscillospiraceae bacterium | reverse complement strand
CCCTCTATCGGCAGACAGGCCGTTACATCGTTTCGCCCGTACTTGTCGTTCATGTGCTTATCCAGCGCCATCGTGCCGAGAAGCATTTCCGGGTTATCGAGGAAGTATCGGTTTACGGGCAGATTGTCCTCCGTCAGCCCCAAATGCACCCAATCGGGTTCAATGTCCATAGGCCGGTCACGTTTCTGTAGGAACAGAATATCCATCGTGGTTTCCGTACCGGCGTTTTTGAGAAAAGCGTCGTTCGGCAGACGGACAGCGCCCAGCAGTTCCGCCCTCTGCGCGATATACTTCCGCACTTCGGGATTCTGCTTGTCCATCGTGTACTTGGACGTGACGAACGCGATAACGCCGCCCGGGCGCACTTGGTCTAAGGATTTGGCGAAAAAGTAATCGTGGATGCTGAATTTGTGCTTGTCATAGCGTTTATCCGGGACGTTGTACTGCCCGAAAGGGACGTTTCCCACGGCGAGGTCAAAGAAGGAATCGGGCATATCGGTTTTCTCAAAGCCCATTTCCTTGATGTTCGCCTGCGGGTAGAGCTGTTTGGCGATCCGCGCCGTCACGCTGTCCAGCTCCACACCGTAGAGCTTGGATTTTGCCATGCTGTCGGGCAGCAAGCCGAAGAAATTACCGACGCCGCAGGACGGCTCCAGTATGTTCCCGGCCTTAAAGCCCATGCGCTCCACGGTTTCATAGATGGCCTTTATGACGAGGGGCGAGGTATAGTGCGCGTTGAGCGTACTCGCCCGCGCCAATGCGTATTCCTCCGGCGAGAGCGCGGCGCTCAGTTCAAGGTACTCGTTTTCCCATTGCTTGTTGTCCGCGTCGAACGCCTGCGGCAGACCGCCCCATCCGACGTAGCGGGAAAGTATCTCCTGTTCCTGCGGCGTGGCGCTCCGCTTGTCAAACTCAATATCGTGCAGTGTGCGGATAGCCTCCAGATTGCCGCGGAATTTCAGTTTCGCGCCGCCCTCGCCGAGGTGGTCGTCCGTGATGCGGAAGTTTACGGGCTTTTGCGTCGCGGCGGGTTTCCGCTCCGGCTCCGGAACCGGGGCGAACATAGACGCCTGAACGCGCCCGTGGGCGTCTGATTCACGGTCTACCCGCTCTTTCAAGAACGCCGCAATATCCGCTTTGGGTTCGGCGGGGAGCGGATTCCCTTCCGCGTCAAGGAACACCTCGGCCTCGGCAGGATTTTTCAGGTCGAAGCCGATATTCCTGATATTGCAGAGATAGCCGAAAGCCCTGACGTTCAGCTCGGATAGCTGATCTCCGTCCGCAAGCCGAAGGAATCCCGCGTCCTCATTTCTGTCGTCGTCGGCGTAACCGTTGACGGTGAGCATTCGCTGTTCATGATTGACATAGAACTGAATCATCGGCGCGAACGCTGTGTGCCCGTCGTGCTTGGTGTATGAAACGTCAAGGGTTATGATGTCAGCGTCAGTGTTGGCGTATGAAACAGACAATTCGCGGTTGTTGGCGTCCTTAAACGTCATGGACTGGTATGTTCCGTCTATCAGCCGGGGGAAAGTCAGCGCAAACAGGTTGAAGTTATTGCGGGATACATTGTCGATAACCGCAATCGGCTTCGTTTGCTCCTGACCGCCGAAGATTTCCTCAATCTCCGCAACCTCTGCGGGGTCGGTTATCTCGTGGAAGCCGTCCGGCAGCGGGGTCACGGGTATAGGCTGATGGTTTTCGCGAAGCAGGGCTTCAAAGGCTGGTATTTTCATCAGCGCCGAGATATACGGCGTATCCGGGGAATAGTAGCTGATTTCATTGACGCCTATCCATTTGACGATATAGGGCTTGCCGTCCTCCCGGTAAAAGGTATCGCCCACTTGGTACAGCGGTTTGTCCGCTATAGCCGTATCGGGCTGCTCCGTGACCGCTTCCGGCACCGGCCTGTTTGCCCAAGACTGGTGATGGACATACGTAAACAGCCTGTCGTTGAAATCCTCATCGACGAGGTAACGACGGAAAACCTCCGGCTCGTCCCGCTCATGGTCGCCGATGGACTGTTCCAGCGCCCAACCGCAGGGGTTGCGGAGGGAGGCGCGGTTTGGCGCGTCCGCAAGGGCTTTGGCATAGTCCGCGTCCGCCATGACGCGCGCCAAGACCGTCTGCGCCACGGCGTCGAAGTCAAGCTCCACCGGCTCGGCAGGCTCGTTGAAAAAAACCTCCATTTCCGTTTCGGTAAGCGTGTCCTCCGAATCCATATGCGATGGCATTTCGGGTTCGGGTTCGCCCAGCGGGACGAGGTGTGCGTTGCGTTCGTCGCGGGAGAGCGCGCTTTCAAACTCCGCTTGGTACATCGAGCGCGTTATCGGGTAGGTTCGCGCCAAGAGAACGTCTATCAGCGTTATGCTCCGCCCGTATGCGCCGAATCTGCGGTCAAGGTCGTCCGACACCTTGTATTGGCCGCCGATGGACTCAATCCGAAACTCGCGGTTGTCCAGCCAAACGGTGTCCCCGGCTTGGTAAGGGCGCTTCGGTTCCTCAAACAGGGATACCGTATAACCGGCTTCGGCGAGCCTTTGCCCGATTTCCGCCAGCCTGTGCGCCGGAAAGCCGTATACGCTCTCGCCGCCGCGCCAGACCGTATCGGCTTCAAGGAACGCGGCGACGGTTTCGGCGGCTAAACCGCGAAACTCATAGAAGTCACCGGCTCTGTACAGCGTCAGCGCGGCTTGCGCCTGCGGTTCGGATACGGTGGCTTCTTCCACAAATCCGGGGTTTTCCATGATGTCCTCGATAAAATCCGCGACATCCAGAACGCCGCCTTTGCCGTTTCTGCTGTTGTAGGTGTTGATGGCGTCCTCAATTACTTCGCCGGAGAGAGAATACCCGCGCTCGGACATCTCATCCCGCACCTGTTCAAATAGGGTATATGGGTCGGCGGTAGCAAACGCGCCCTCCGCGAGAAGCTCCGTGATGCGCTTAACCGCCTGCGACACAGGAATGGTCAGCGCGTCGCCGTAAATCTCTTTGACCAGATTCACAGCGTCGCGGGAGCGCGGATTGTCGGCGAACTGTTCCGCGATGGCGCTTTTTTCGGAAATGGTAATGTCAAGCAAAACCGCGTCAACGCCGTCCCGCTCCAAAGCGGAAGCCGCCTGAATGCTCACCCCGCGCGACAGGTCATGTGGGGACTCTGATTCGGCGGCTTCCTGCCGGAGGGTTTGGCCGATTCTCGCCCGCTGTTCCTCAACCCCTGGCAGTTTTGGGAATGCGCCGAGGTCAAAGAGGGAAATCTGCTCCACCTTCTGCGGTATTTCGTCCGGGAAAGCGCCGAAGGGCGAATCCCGCAAATCCTCTACCAGTTCGCGGCGGGGCGACGCCGGTGGCGCGATTCTCCGCGCCCTTGCCGTTTCGGGGTCGGGCAGGTTCTCCAGTCCGGGAAACAGGGAAAACGTCCCCTGCCGGTAGGCGTCAAGGTTCGTAAACCCGGCGCGGCGAGCGTCATAGAACCGGTCTTCCTCCGGCGTGTTTACGAAAACCTTCTCCATCTGCGCGAGAACCCTGTCAACGCGCCCGGCGTCGCCGAGGAAATCGTCTATGGCCTGCCACTCGGCTTCGTGGGGATAGGTGAAGTCCAGCGTCCTGTTGCCGTCTTCGTCGCGGAAGGCGTTATGGGAGTAGTCTGTCGTTCCCGGAAACGGGCGCTCGTAATCATCGGGCAGGTTGGCGTAGAAATTGTTGACAGACCGAATGAGCATCAGCTTTTCATATCTTGGGATATAGTCAAGCTCGGCGCGGGTCGCGTAGCGCCCCTCCCGGACAAGCTGTTCGGTGCGCCTTACGACCGCAGGCCATTTCATGGTGATTTCAACGTCGGGCTTACTCAAATTGCCCCGTTGGAGGGTGACGCCCTTGCCCGGCTCCGCGTTGTACCAACCGTTGGTATACCCCCATGTGCCGCCGCCGTGACCGTATTCCCATTTGAAAAAGTCTAGCTTTTCCTTTTCGTCATGGTCGCCGAGCAGAAACGAGAGGAAGCGCAGCTTACCCTCGTGATAGCTGCCGCCGCGTGTCAGCAGCGCGTCTATTTCGTCCTGCGTGAAGAAGTAGGAAAACTTCTTTTCGGGGACGGAACCGCCGCCGGGAGGGATAACGGGCGGGCGCATCGCCGCTTTCATGTTGGCGAGGGTGCGCGCGGGGTTGTGGTAAGACCGCCGCTCCGGGTCGTTGCGCCATTCGGTTACGTCGGCTTCCAATCGGTCGTGAATAGCCTGCCTTTTGTCCGCGTCCGCCAGCAAGGACTTGATAAGCTCAATATCCTCCGGGTGTCCGCCGTGTTCCGATTTCCATTCCTTCGGCATATCGTGCATATCGTCGCGGTAGAAAGTCCACAGCTCGTCGGCAAGCCCGATTCGCTCATATTCGAGGGCGAGTTCATAGGCGGCGTTGGAGACATACCGCCCCTCGCGCATCAGTTCGTCTATCCGGGCGGCGGCGTCCTCCCACGGTATCAGTACCCGGTGGAGGTTGTTATGCGCGGTGGTTCCTATGGCAAGCTCGACGCCCTCGGCGGTGTACCACGCGCAGACATTGCGGTTTCCGAAGCTGAAGCCTTTTCCGCTCTCGGCAAAGCTGTGCCCGTGCCGCCCCAACAGGTATTCGTCCCGGAGGAAGTCGGCGTTCCCCTCCAGCCCCTTCGCGAACCGCGCCGCGATCCGCAGGGCGCTCCGGGATTCGGAGGGGAGGACGGTCAGGTAATGGTCGTCCAAGTTGCCGCCGTCCCGTAAAATAGCGTCAACCTCGTCCATTGTTATGGTCGAGGCTGACAGCAGCGCGGCGATGGAGCTTTTCCCAAGTTGGGAAAAGGGCGCGGGCGGTTCTGCGGGTAAAGCGGAGCCGCCGCCCTGTCCGGGCGGCGGCTCATCTCCGTCTAATCGCTGTATATCAGTTCGTTCAGAACCATCTCCTCCGCTTGGGCTTTCAGCGCGTTCATCGCCGCCGTCCAGCCCATCGGGTCTGTCGCTTTGTCTGGCAGGGTGTTCCTCTCCGTCAGGGCGGTCATCACCTGCTCCATCCTCGCCGCCGACGACGCTTCCACCTCCCGCAGGTGCGGGAACAGCTTCTCGGTCAGCAGCAGGCGACTGTAGGTTATCGGGCGGTGTTCCTTCAGAAACGCTTTCCTCATCCTCCCGTACCTGCCCAGCGGCTCTGTCAGTTCCCTCGGCGGTTCGTTCAGCCGTATGTTGGGGAGCAGATAATCCCCGGCCTGCGTGTAGGTCAGCGGTATTGCTTCGGTCATGGCTGTTTTCGCTCCTTTCGGCGTGATGTACACGCTCAACTTTTCGGATGGTGATTTCGATGTCCCGCAAAACCTGTTCGGACAGATTGCTGGACGCGACGCCGAGGGCGTTGGCCATATCCGCCGTATTGAAGTCGGTAACGCCCTGAAAATCTTCCTCGTCCAAAACTTCTGCGGGGTCGATGCCGCACCGCGCCATCACGGTATACGCTACGCTACTGGCGAGGGTTTCCTCAAACGCCGCACGGAGCGCGGTATCGTCCGCTTCCTCAATCAGCGTCCCGGCGAAGTCATACGCGGCGGGCGGCTCCAGCGGGCTGTTTTCCGAACGGTAGAGGATTTCGCGGCGGTTGTCCCCATAATACTCCGAAGCAAGCTGCCTTGCAATGCCGCGGAAGGTGTCCGCGAGGGAACCGTCCTCCGAAACGTCCTCATAATTCTTCGCGAGTTCGGCGAGAACCGTCGCCTTATGCTCATGCCGCATTTCCCACAGCTTTACCGGGCGGGCTTTGTAGAGGGACGGCTCGGTGTCGCCCACGTCGAAGATGTATTTCAGCTTCGGGTAGCTCCCGCTGTCGTCGATGAGGGCGATTCC
>JAISVY010000066.1 GCA_031271325.1 Oscillospiraceae bacterium | reverse complement strand
CCTCATGTAGGGGCGACCGTCCTCGGTCGCCCGTGGCTGCGGGATTTTCCGGGGTTACGGGCGGTCGGGGACGACCGCCCCTACACTTCATCTGTGCAACATAGACATTCATGCGTTTGTCGTAGGATTTATCCGTTCCGCGGGTTGCAGACAAATCCGTTCCGCGCGGATGCCGCGGGCGGTTGGGGACGGCCGCTCTTGAGCGCACACGGTACGCGCAAAAAAAGATGCCCGCAGTTGAAACCAACAGCAGGCGAGTTAGATGGGTAAAGAAGAATGGATATAGGGTTCACGTCAGAGCCGCCGGAGAGCGAAAGCCTAAAAAAATAACGTCCTTCCAGCGTACCAGAAGAACGGCGCGTAAACACCCGTACCTTCGGCAACTGGCTGCCACCCGCCCCTAAAGACGGTTCAGGCCCTGTAGTTTTGCGTCCTTGCCTTCCGGCAAGTTTGCCCTTTCGGTTGATCCCTATGGCTTCATTATAGCATAGAATACCCCGGTGTCAAGAGGTGTGCAAAAGTTTTTTTGATATATCGAATTTTCTCCGGTTTTTTTATATTTTGCTTGCGGAAGCGGGCTTCAAAATCCCTGCGGCAGTTGGGACGCGACCCGTTTTACATAAATTTTACCCAACCCCGCTCTTACAA
Source organism: Oscillospiraceae bacterium (assembly GCA_031271325.1). Taxonomy (GTDB): domain Bacteria; phylum Bacillota; class Clostridia; order Oscillospirales; family UBA929; genus UBA929. The sequence goes on along the minus strand of JAISVY010000066.1, from coordinate 8,908 downwards.
TTTACAAACCGCCTGTATGCTTAACCCAAGTCTGAAACAACACAGGAGGAAAAATGATGAAAAAGGTACTTACACTGCTGCTCGCGACCCTGCTGCTACTGACCGCCGCCGCCGGATGCGCCCCGTCTCCTGGAGAAGCGTCTCCGGGAGGAGCATCCCCGGGAGGGACATCCCCGGAAACGGCATCTCCGGAAACGGCATCTCCGGAAGGAAACAATCAGGAGAGCGCGTTTGACAGCACCAGCGTCATTGGCCTGTTCACGCGCGAAGAAGGCAGCGGCACGCGCGGCGCGTTTGAGGAACTGACCGGCGTGGGCGAAGACATGTCGCCCGAAGCCGCCGTCAAAAGCGAAACCAACGAAATCCTGACCTCCGTTGAGGAAAACCTATACGGTATCAGCTATGTATCGCTCGGTTCCCTGACGGAGGGCGTGAAGGCCGTCTCGGTTGACGGCGTGGCTCCCTCTACCGCGACGATCAAAGACGGAACCTTCAAGATCCAGCGTCCGTTTATCGTGTGCGTTAACGCCGAAAAGGCGGAAAACGAGCTGGTAAAAGACTTTATCAGTTTTATGCTCTCCGCCGAGGGTCAGGAAGTCTCCGCCTCCAAATGGATCAAAGCCGTGGAAGACGCGCCCGCCTACACCGCAAGCGGTTTGAGCGGCTCCCTTACCATCGGCGGCTCCACCTCGGTCGATCCCTGCATGGTCGAAATGGTCAAGGTCTACAACACCTTCAACCCCGATGTGAACATCGAAATCACCGGCGGCGGTTCGGGTACCGGCATCAGCGAAGCCACCGGCGGCATCCTGGACATCGGTATGTCCAGCCGTGACCTGACGGCGGACGAACTGGCGTCTCTGACCGCAACCACCATCGCGCAGGACGGCGTCGCCGTCATCGTCAACAAAGAAAACCCGATCACAAACCTCACGATGGCGCAAGTGAAGAGCATCTTTACCGGTGAAGTCACCGCTTGGAACGAAATCGGGTAAGAAAGAGGCTCGTATTGCGGGACCGGACGGCCGGGAGCGGTCGTCCGGCGCATCCCCGCGGGGAAGCCGGGAGGTTTGTCAATGCGTATCGGGCGGGAAAGAGCCATGCGGTTTGTTTTTTTCACGGCGGCGCTGACCTCCGTTTTGGCGGTCGCGCTGATTTGCGTTTTTTTATTCGCGAGCGGCGTACCGGCAATGGCGGAGATCGGGTTCCTCGATTTCCTCTTGGGTACCGACTGGTCGCCCGCGGACGCCGAGCCGTCGTTCGGCATTCTGCCGATGATCCTCGGCAGTTTGTACATCACGGCGGGCGCGGTGCTGCTTGGGGTTCCGATCGGGATACTGACCGCGGTTTTCATGGCGAGGATGTGCCCCAAGCCGCTGTACCGTTTCTTAAAACCCGCCGTGAATCTGATGGCGGGTATTCCGTCGGTCATCTACGGGTTCTTCGGGATGATGGTGCTGGTTCCTCTGATTTACGACACATTCGGCAAGACGTTCCGGCTGCCGGGCGGCGACAGTATGCTGGCCGCCTCGGCGCTGCTCGCCATCATGATCCTGCCCACCGTGATCAGCATCGCCGAAACCAATCTCCGGTCTGTGCCGCAGGAGCTGTATGAAGGGGCGGTGGCTCTGGGCGCGAGCCATGAGCGGGCTGTCTTCAAAGTCGTTCTGCCGGCGGCGCGTTCGGGGGTTATGGCGGCGGTGGTGCTCGGCATCGGGCGGGCAATCGGCGAGACGATGGCGGTGAAGATGGTCGCGGGCAACCAAACGGTGCTGCGCGCGCCGTACGAGTTTTTGCGGGGCGCGCGCACGATGACGACCAACATCGTCATCGAGATGGGCTATGTTGAGCAGGGCAGCCTGCACAACGGCGCGCTGATCGCCACCGGCGTCGTGCTGTTTGTGTTTATCCTGCTGATCAACTCGCTCTTTTCCGTCTTAAACAGCGGCAAAGAGCGGCGCGGGCGCAAAAAGCCCGCGGCGGAAGGGGCGGTTGTATAATGCAGGAACCAAAAAAGAGTTCTGGTTGCAGACAAAGCCGTTTTGCTCCGGGCGAAGCGAGTTGCCAAGGGAGTAAAACGGGAGCAGAACGGTGCGTTGCGGCACGGCGTTGTCTTCGGTTTGAAACGGGTTTCCTCTCCCGCAAAAAGCCGGCGGACTGGGTTCGGTTCGCGCTCGTTTGGGGCGCCGGGCTGATTACCGCCGCTGTTTTGCTCTACCTGATTGTGTTTATCCTGATCAAAGGGATCCCGCACATCAAACCCTCTCTGTTTGCGGTGACAGACCCGGATAAAATCTCCCTCTTCCCCCCGCTGGTCACCACCGTCGTGATGGTGGGGCTGACCTTGCTGATCGCCGTGCCGTTCGGGGTCTTCACCGCGATATACATGGCGGAGTACGCGCCGAGGGGCGGCAAACCGGCGCGGGCTGTGCGCATGACAGCCGAGACGCTGTCCGGCATCCCGTCGATTGTCTTCGGGCTGTTCGGCTACATCTTCTTCGCCGGGGTTATGGGCTGGGGCAAGTCGGTCATGACCGGGTGCTTCACGCTTGCGATTATGAGTCTGCCGCTGATCATGCGCACCACCGAGGAAAGCCTCAAGGCCATACCCGACGCCTTCCGCGAGGGTTCGTTCGGGCTTGGGGCGGGGCGGATGCGCACGGTGTTCCGCGTCATCCTCCCCTCGGCGACGCCGGGCATCTTTGCCGGCGTCATCCTCGCCGTCGGGCGGATTGTCGGGGAGACGGCGGCGCTGATCTTCACGATCGGCGACGTGTTCAAGCTGCCGGACGGTCTGTTTTCCGCCGGGCGGACGCTCGCGATGCACGTGTTGAAGCTGTCGGGGCAGGGGTTCAACCGGAACGAGGCGTACGCTACGGCGGTGGTGCTGCTGGCGCTGGTCATCGGCATCAACGCGCTGTCCTCGCGGGTAGAGCGGCGGTTCCTGAAAAAACTGATGTAGGCGTTATACCCGTCAAGCAGTACATAACCGAGGTGAGTCATGAAAAAATATGTCATTCGCAGCGTCGATCTGTGGTACCGTGATTTTCAGGCGTTGAAGTCGGTGAACCTGGATATTGAGGCGAACGAGATCACCGCGTTTATCGGACCGTCCGGCTGCGGCAAGTCCACCCTGATCAAGTCGCTGAACCGTATGAACGACCTGATTGAAGGGTGCAGGCTTACGGGGGATATTCTGCTCGACGGGGAGGATATTTACGGTAACATCAACGTAAATCTGCTGCGCAAGCGTGTGGGAATGGTGTTTCAAAAACCCAACCCTTTTCCGATGAGCGTCTACGACAACGTGGCGTTCGGACCGCGTACGCACGGGGTCAAGCGCAAGGGCGAGCTGGACGGGATCGTGGAAAAAGCCCTGCGGGACGCCGCGATCTGGGATGAGGTCAAAGACCGGATCGCGAAAAACGCGCTCGGTCTGTCCGGCGGTCAGCAGCAACGCCTGTGCATCGCCCGCGCGCTGGCGGTGTCGCCGGAGGTGCTGCTGATGGACGAACCGACCAGCGCCCTCGACCCGATCTCCACCTCGAAGATAGAGGATCTGGTCACCGAGCTGAAACGGGACTACACGGTCGTGATCGTGACGCACAACATGCAGCAGGCGACGCGCATATCGGATAAGACGGCGTTTTTCCTGCTGGGGGAACTGGTGGAATGCGGCGAAACCGAAAAGGTCTTCTCGCTCCCGAAAGATAAGCGCACAGAGGACTACATCACCGGGCGGTTCGGGTAACCCTCTTGACAGAACGGAAAGGATTGGATACAATGCGGAATAGGTTTGACCAGCAGCTGGCGCGCCTGAACGACATGCTGATCGAAATGGGCGCGATGATCGAAAAGGCGATCAGGCTGGCGGTCGAAGCGCTGGTGCGGCAGGATACCGAACTCGCGCAAAAGGCCGTGGCGTTCGACGGCGAGGTTGACCAAAAGGAGCAGGATATCGAGACGCTCTGCCTCAAACTGCTGCTCCGGCAGCAGCCGGTGGCGCGCGACCTGCGCCTGATTTCGGCGGCGTTGAAGATGATTACCGATATGGAGCGTATCGGAGATCAGGCGGCCGATATTTCGGAGATCACGATGTTTCTGGCCGGAACGCCGTACGCCATGAAGCTGGAGTATATCCCGCAGATGGCGGAAGCGACGGCGAAGATGGTGACCGACAGCATCGACGCCTTTGTCAAGAAGGATTTGGCGCTCGCGCGGAAGGTCATTGATTCGGACGACAAGGTTGACGAACTGTTCGACGCCGAACGGAACGGCTGGATACAGCATATCCGGGACGGCAGCACCGACGGGGAACAGGCCGTAGACCTGATGATGATCGCGAAATACTTTGAGCGCATCGGAGACCACGCGGTCAACATCGCGGAATGGGTGGTGTTCTCCATCACCGGAAAACACGACGGGGAGTGACCAATGTGCCGAAGGTTTTCATTGTGGAAGACGACGAAAACATCCGTCAGATTGTCATCTATGCGCTGCAATCGGCCGGATTTGAGGCGCGGGGGTTTGAATGCGGCGCGGAGTATTGGGCGGCGGAGGACAGGGCGGACATTCTCCTGCTCGACATCATGCTGCCGGGGGAGGACGGGTTCTCGATCCTGAAACGCCTCCGCGCCTCGCCGGAGACGAAGCCGCTGCCCGTGATCATGCTGACGGCGAAGGACGGCGAATACGACAAGGTAAAAGGGCTTGACATGGGCGCGGACGACTATGTGGCAAAGCCCTTCGGCGTGATGGAGCTGATTTCGCGCGTCAACGCCCTGCTGCGCAGGAGCGGCACAGACCGCAAAAGCCGGCTCAAGGCAGACGGCTTGACGCTGGACACTGCCCGGCGCGAGGTGCGCGTGAACGGCGAAAAGATAGCGCTGACCTTCAAAGAGTATGAGCTGTTGCATTACCTGCTGCTGAACGCGGGGCTTGTGCTGAGCCGCGACAGACTGATGGAAGTCGTCTGGGGCTACGACTTCGAGGGGGAAAGCCGTACGCTGGATATGCATATCCGTTCCCTGCGCGTCAAGCTCCGCACAGCCGGGACACATATCCAAACGGTGCGCAATGTGGGGTATAAATTTGAGGAATAGCTTACAAAAACGGATATATATCAACTTTCTCTGCCTCCTTCTGCCCGCCGTCCTGCTGCTGTCGGCGCTGTTGAGCTGGTTTTTTTATACCGTTTCAAAAAACCGTGAAATGGACTCCGTCCGGGAGGGCGCAAGCCTGATCGCGGAACTCTTGAACCGCGGCGTCGAGGGAGAGGTCACCGACTATACCGTTTCCGGCGCCCTCCGCGTCACGATCGTCGGCGCGGACGGCACGGTGCTGCTGGACAACCGGGTGGACGCGGACAGCATGGAAAACCACGGAGACAGGGCGGAGGTTATCGACGCCTTCCGAACCGGGGAAGGCGAAGCGATCCGCCGCTCCGGTACGCTTTCCGACGAGATGTTTTACCGCGCCGTACTGCTGGACAACGGGACGGCTCTGCGCCTGTCCAAGCCGATACGGAGCATGGCGGGGGTGTTTACCGCCTCGCTGCCCACCGTGCTGCTCGTTACCTTTTTGGTGCTGTTTCTGGCGTATATTCTCGCCCGCAGACTGACGCGCAACATCGTCAAGCCGCTCAGCGAGATCGGTTTTGAGGCGGAGAGCGCGGAGATATACGAAGAGCTTCTGCCGTATACGGGAAAAATCAAAGAGCAGCGCCGGGAGATCGCCGGGACGATCGCCGCGCTGAAAGACCGCGCCGATACCATTGAGACGATCACCGAAAATATGCGGGAAGGGCTGATCCTGCTCGATAAAAGCGGGACTGTGCTGACCGCCAACAAGACGGTTTCCGATCTCTTCGGAGACGCGGAGAAGATCCTGCACATCTGCCGCGACATCGAGTTCCAGCAGGGCGTGAAACGCTGCCTCTCCGGCGAGAACGCGGAAATCCTCTTTGAACGCGGCGGCAAGACCTACGGCGTGGTGTTCAGCCCGGTCAGCGGCGGCGAACTGGGAGCGGTCATCCTGTTCATCGACATGACCGAGCGGTATGAAGCCGAGAGACAGCGGCGCGAGTTTTCCGCGAACGTTTCGCATGAGCTGAAAACACCGCTGACCAGCATCTCCGCGCTCTCCGAGATGATTGAGACGGGCATCGCGAAAGACGCGGACATCCGGGCGTTCGCCGCGAGGATCTCCGATCAGGCAAGCCGGCTGATCAATATGATCGACGACATCATCAAGCTCTCCGAGCTGGACGAAGGGCGCGGCGTTGCGGAGAGGGAAACTTTTGACCTGTACGGGCTGGCCGAATCGGTGGCGGACGTGCTGCGGGACAACGCCAAGGGCGTTACGGTAACCCTCTCGGGGGAGCGCTTTGCCATGTCGGCGAACAGGCGGATGATCGGCGAGCTGCTGACCAACCTGATCGGCAACGGCGTGAAGTACAACAAAGAGGGCGGCGGTGTCTCGGTCACGCTGTCGCGCGAAAACGGGCTTTGCAAAATCGCGGTGTCCGACACGGGGATCGGGATCCCCGCCGAAGACCGAAGCCGTGTGTTCGAGCGGTTTTACCGGGTAGACCCGTCCCGCTCGAAGAAAACCGGGGGCACGGGGCTCGGGCTGTCGATCGTGAAGCATATCGCCGAGTACCACGGCGGCCGGGTGGAGCTGGAGAGCGCCTTAGGCGTCGGCACAACGGTGGTCTGCCGGATACCGGGGTGATTCCGGCGCGGTGATTTTTCTCCAAAGGCGTAATAAGCAGGAATCCCTAGAACCATTACAGTTCTAGGGATTCGTCCCGTGGTGGAGACAACAGGGCTCGAACCTGTGACCCCATGCGTGTGGAGCATGTGCTCTACCAGCTGAGCTATGCCTCCGGGTAACTCGCTGGATACATTATACCATTGATTCCTCTCATTGTCAAGGATAGGTTCTCACGTCAAATGAACCTGTTGCTGAACCTATTGAAAAATCTAAAGTTTTCAGCGGATTGCCCAATTCTGAAGGAACGAGTAAATCTCTATGAGATTGTTGCGTGTACTTATAAGAAACCAACTCAGCGCAACAATGTCTCAAAACTATGGGAAATTCGGCTTTCTGTTTCTTTCGTAAAACCATTTATTTTCTTTTATATTTTTTTCTTCGGGATGTACGCGGGATGTACGACCTATTCATCCGGGCAAAAACAGAGGGGGAAGCAGCGGTCAAAAACCGTAGCTTCCCCCGTTACCCCGTGGGCGCTTATGTACGCGGCAGCCCGCTCTTTAATCCCGTGCGCGGGAGTATGTTTTTTGACCGCTTCAGGATGTCGCTGACCTCACAGTCCAGCGCCTCGCAGATAAGGTCGAGGTGATCAAGACTGACCCTTTCTGTCAGTTCGTTGAAGAGGTCGCCGATGGTTGAGGGGCGGATGCCGGTCGCGCGGGAGAGGTCTGCTTGCGTCCAGCGCTTTTCGCCAAGACGCGAGGAGAGTAAAACCTGAATCGCCATGCTGATGCTCCTTTTCAATAAAATGTATCATACATTTTACGATAAAGGGGCATTTTGTGAAATAATCACGAATCTCGTTATTTTTGGATATAAATTAAGTTCATCTCAACGGCGATCTTTGGGCAAACAACCCCCCCTGGTCAATCCGGCGGGTCGCCCAAATACGCCTGTATCGCCTTCCGAAAAAACCCCGCCTTGGTTTCGCCCTCCTGCGCAAGCTTTTCCTCAAACCGGCAGACAAGGTCTTTTTTCAGTTGCACTGTTATCTTGTCGTAAACCTTACTATTGTAGCGATTTTTTACTTTGCTGGACGTATTACCCATTGACACACCCCGTTGTCGCCAATACCAGCAAATCATTTGTCTTCCGCTCGGCATATATGCGCTTGATACGCAGCATGTAATCATCCCCGCTCGGCGGCAGGCCGGCCGCCGTTTGCAGCAGCGCGGCGGAAAACTCTGTCGATAACCCGATGGCTCTCTGCGCGGCCAGTACGCCGGTCGAGCTGTCGATCAGCATAACATGGAGCAGCAGACCTTCCCCTTCGCCCGGCACCGGCAGCGTGTAGCGCGAAAAATCCGGGTGATACGGAGCGTCCATCCAATTTCCCGTTCCGAACCGGCATAGGAAAAACAGTATGCCGTCGAGTTTCGCGATCTTAAACTGCGCCACGCCGGATTTGACGTCGGATTTTTCCTTCGCTCTTGGTCTGTTGTACTTGATCAGCAGCAGCGCGCCCGCGTTGTCGATGTCAAAAACAACGACATCCTCGCCGGATGGCTGCATAACGACGTCACCGACGGCAAACGCTCTCATTTCCATGATTTTCTTCCCCTTTCATATGTTCATACTCGTTTATTCGCTCCAGCAGCACGGACAGGCGCTTGTGGTTCAGTTCCGTCCCTACGAACCGACGCCCGTTGATGTGCGCGTGAAGACCGACCAGACCGCGCCCCATGCACAGATCACCGATGCAGGTATAATCCTCGTTGGCGCATATCCATTTGATGATGTCCTCCTCGTCCATGCAGTCGAGGTTTGGCTTTTTGGCTTTTCCGGAGCCGCGTATCACATAACAGAGGTTGTCTCGTTTGTGGTAATAACTGCTGTTGTAGAATGTCACGTGTTTATACAGTTTTTTCAGCGCAAGGATGAATTCCGCGAGATACTGTTTCCCAACCTCAACGTAGGTCACTGCCGGCTTTATTTCGCCGATGCATTCAAACAGCCGATGATAAAACGCGTCGTAATCCGCGACCGGCGGCGTCTCTGCTTTTGTGTAAAACGTATTCAGATTGATTTTGTTCCACGGCGGGTCGACGAAAATTGCGTCTGCCGCCCGCATAAACTCCGGCAACGGGTTAAAGATGTCATACACCTGTACTGTGCTGCCGTCAGCAAATACATA
>JAISVY010000047.1 GCA_031271325.1 Oscillospiraceae bacterium | reverse complement strand
CCCATGCCTGGCTCTATGCCGGGGCTGACGACATCAAGTATTTTGTTATGAATTTACTTGCATACAGAGGTAAACTGCGCTATAATTCAGTTGTAAGTACCGATTGAACAGGGAGGCTTCTCAAAAACCATGAAAGTAAAAAAGAGCCCGAGCCAAACGGTGGAGCCAAGCTCGTCCCCGACCGTTATCGGGAAGGGGATCAAATTGGAGTCCGCCAAGCTATCCGGCACGGAGACGGTTGTGATTGACGGGACATACTTAGGCGATGTTGATTTGAGCGGTTTCCTCAAGGTTGGTGAAACCGGAAGCGTGATCGGGAATATTAAGGCGAAGCGGATTGAGGTCTGCGGGAAGGTGAAGGGCATCGTCGTTTGCGACGGTTTGGTTCACCTTACCTCCAGCGCTTATGTGGAGGGAGGCATCGCGGCGCAGACCCTCAAGACGGACGAGGGCGCGCGGATCAACGGTCAATTCCGTATGGTGGATGAACACTCCGAAGCGGCGACGATTGAACTGCTGGAAGCCGAAGGAAAGCTCCATTTTGACTTTTCGCAGCTTGGCGACGCGATGATTCCCGAAAAAGGACTGCCGTCCGGGTGACACGAGCCGTATGTGCCGCTCCGATGAGCGCGCCCCGCAAAACAACAAAACTCTTTGGAACCTCAGCGGTTTCAAAGAGTTTTTTAACCTTCCGCCGCAGCTAACCCCGGAAGGAGGACGATTCGCGGACAATGAGTTTGCTTTGGAATTCCTGATTGCACACAGGCTTGCCGCTGACGGCGTTCAGCAAACTGCGAACAGCCACTTCCGCCATTTCCATTGTTGGGATTGAGACGGATGTAATCGAAGGCCAGTATGTCTCGGCGATGATGGTGTTGTCGAAGCCGATGACGGAGACATCGCCGGGTACGGTTATTCCGTTTGCCAAAAAACAGCTGATTACGCCCGCGGCGATCGAATCGTTTTCGCACAGCACGCCGTCCGGAAGATTAGCCAGCATGTACTGCGCGGCTCGGAATCCCCACGCCAAGGAAAAATCCCGCCGAAAGACCATATGGCGCCTTTCGGGCTCCACAATGGAAACAAACCCGCGGAAACGCTCGCTGGAAGGGGAACTGTCGTCGGTGCCGCCCACATAGGCGATGCGTTTTCTGCCGGACGACAAAAGGTATTTCGCGGCTTCGGCCATGCCCTGTGATATGTCCACGGAAACAACGGTGCAGTCTTTTGCGTTGGCATGCCCGAGCAAACAGACAATGGGTTTTCCTGTTTCCCCGAGGATGCCGGAGATCTGCCTGATCACTTTTTCGTCATCGGGGAACGCGATGATCACCCCGTCGGCAAACGCAAAATCCCGGGATGTAAACGTCTCGCCTGCGCTGATGGTTTGCAGAAGCAGATTGTAACCGGCTGTGCGGCAAGGCGTATGGAGATACTCAAACACTTCGGCAAAAAACGGGCGGGTAATGAGCGGCATCAGCGCTTTGATGGTGTTGCTCCGTTTCCCCCTGAGCGAACGGGCTATATCGGAAGGCACATAATTCAACGCCGTTACGGCTGCCTCAATGCGTACGCGCGAATCGTTGCGTACGCTGTTTTTGTCTCTAAAATACTTGGAAACACAAGACGGCGACAGCCCGGCGTGCTGCGCGACATCCTTTACGGTTACCATGCTTTTTCCTCCCTCCGTCCCTAAAACTAAATGCTACCAAAAAATCATGAGAAAATCAAGACAGATTTCCAAAAATTTCTGCAAAAAATTTTTACAGGGCATATTGACAAAGTGTAACGTTGCACCTATAATAAATATAGGAAATATGACGGAATAAAGGGAATAGATTTGCAAAACAGGAAGAGGTGACTATGCAGCTCTACATCAATGTGCAACGTTGCACGGCGGATCAGCGGGAGAGTTCTGACAAGTTATGGCTCTGTTAACCAAAAACCAATTCAAAAAGAAGGAGAGAAAAATGATGAAGACATCCACCTCGCGCACAAGAAAAATCGCGATACTCCTTGCCTGTCTGCTGCTCGCGATGGCCGCGGCCGGCTGCGCGGGCGAAAGCTCGCCGTCCGCGGATTCAAACGTACCGGCAGCCGATCCGGGTACGGACAACACCGCCGGCGGCGGCGGCACGACGCAAGACCCCGCTCCCGCAACCGGCAGCACAATCACCCTGAGCGGCTATGAATTCAATACGGAACCGGTGACGCTGACGGCTGTTGTAGACTGGCCGCAGTCGTTCGGAAACTGGGGCGACGACTCGGTGACCCGCTGGATTACGGATACCGTCGGCGTCACGATTGACATTACATGGGCGACCACCACCACGGGCGAAGAGCTGAACCTGCTGCTCGCGGGCGGCGAACAACTGCCCGACTTTATCGTGACGGGCGGCGGCGGCGCTACCGCCCAGACGCTGTTCCGCGAACAGTATGTCGCGGCGCTGGATGAGCTTGCGGCGCAGTACTTCCCCGGTTTTACCGATCTGCTGCCCGACAAGATGTACGAGGCGTTTCAGGAAGACGACGGGCATCTTTACCGAACCGCCGACTGGTTTGCCGACTACGACAAAATGATGCAGATGCGTGACGAGGGGTTCTATGTAACCGACGGCGGAAACCAGCAATTCCTGCTGAACCGCCCGATCTACGAAGAACTTGGGTCCCCTTCGGTCAACACGCTGGATGAGTTCAGGGCGTACCTGAACGCGGCGAAGGAAGCCCACCCCGAAATCGGCTACCCGCTGATGATGGCGAACGTCGCATGGGGCGACGGGCAAGACACGGTCAACTTTATCTACCGCCTGTTCGGCGGGCAAGATTGGCTGTACCCCAACGCCGCGGGCAGCATCGAGCTGTGTCTGCGCGACCCCCGGTATAAATCCGCGCTTCAATACCTGAACGGGCTGTATAACGACGGGCTGATCAAAGACGATAACTTCGCGATGGCGCAGGAGACGTTTGACAGCACCCTCGCCGGCAGCAACCTGATCGCGTTCAGCGGCTCCGACTTCAACTGGTTCGGCAAGGTTCCCGGCGGCGAAACGCTTGACGGTCCCTGCCTGCCGATCATGCCTCCTAACGATGTCAGCATCAACCGCGAAGACATCAAGTTAAAGAGCCTTCTCTCCGGCGTGGGCGGCGGTACGGCCACCTTCATCTCCGCCGACGCCGTCAACGCGGCGCGCGCCATTGAGTACATCGCGTTCCGCTATACCGACGAGGCGCAGACCGCCGAACGCTACGGCATACAGGGCGAAGCATGGGAATACGACACGGACGGCAAGCAGATTGTCTGGACGCAGGCGTACAACGACATCGTGGCGACCGACGGCTGGCTCGAAATGTCCAAGCTTTACGGCTGCAACAACGGAACACATTCGTGGTTTATCACCAACGCGATCTGCAAACTGGAATCCGGCAAGGCGGATTACCCGGTGCGCGCGCTCAGCCAGAGCGACGCGGTCAACCAGACCTTCTGCCAAAACGAACGCATCTTTGACCTCACCAAGGTCATCAAGAACGACGACATCCAGATGAAATACGAGCAGCTGATGATGCTCGTTGAGGAATCCGTGGTCAGCTGCATCCGCGCGGGTTCCGAGAGCGACTTCAACGCCGCGTACGACAGCTTTGTCTCCACCGCGGAATCGCTCGGCTTGGCTGACATCGAGGCATACTTTACCGAATCCTACCAGAAGTGGGAATCGCTCGGAATGGGCGGCTGATCAACAGCGCCGGAGGCGGGGAGGGCACACTCGCGTGCGCCCTCCCGCTCCGCAAAGGAGGGTTGGGACATGAAGAAAATTAGCCCCGGAAAGAAAACGCGCTTCTGGCGCGCGTTCCGCAGGCAGTGGGATCTCCAGCTGATGGTTCTGCCCGCCATCGTCGTGCTGATTCTGTTTTCGTATCTGCCCATGTCCGGCATTATCATCGCGTTTAAGGATTTCACGTTCAGGAAAGGCATCTTTGGAAGCGACTGGGTGGGGCTGAAACACTTCCAGAGCATTATCACCGACCCGTTTGTCCACCGGGCGCTGTACAATACGGTCATGCTGTCGCTGCTGCGGCTCGCGATTGTGTTCCCCGCGCCGCTGATTTTCGCGCTGATGCTGAATGAAATGCGGTTCCCCCGGCTCAAACGCGTATACCAAACGATGAGTTATCTGCCGTACTTTGTGTCATGGGCGATTGTGTGCGCCATGGTTCCGGTGTGGCTCGCGCCCAACACGGGCTTTGTCAACTCGCTTTTGCAGTTTTTCGGGATTATAAAAGAACCTGTCGCGTTTCTGTCCGAGCCGGGGTATTTTTACGGGCTGACAATTATTTTAGAGCTGTGGAAGAGCATCGGGTTCTCGGCCATTATCTATCTGGCGGCGATCGCCGGTATCGATCAGGAACAATACGAGGCCGCGATGATCGACGGAGCTTCTAAATTTCAAAAAATGCGGTATATCACCATTCCCTCGATACGCGGCACGGTGTCGCTGCTGTTCATCCTCTCGATCAGCGGCATTTTGGGCGGGAACTTCGACGTTAGCTATCTGCTGGGCAACGGCGGAAACATCTCCCGGTCGGAGATCCTGCAGACATATAACTATCATATGGGTATCATTCAGGGTCGTTTCTCATACGCGACGATGGTTGGTCTGATGCTGGGTGTGGTTGCGCTGGCCTTTCTGCTGATCGGCAACGCGGTCATTAAGAAGCTCACAAAGACCTCGGGATTGTTTTAGGGGGAGGGGCGGATATGATGAAAACAACGGCGGCGCGCCGCAACCCGAACAGAATCAGGCAGCGGCGCGGTGAAGCGGTATTTGAGGTCATCGTGTTTATTGTGCTCACCCTCATCATTCTGTTTTTGGTATATCCGTTTTACAACTGCCTGATTCTGGCGTTCAACGACGGGCAGGACGCCCTGAACCCGGGGATCTACCTCTACCCAAGGATGTTCTCGATGGAGAATATCCTGAAGGCCGTGCAGATTGAGGGCATGGCGAGCGCCGCGTTTATGAGCGTGACGCGCACGATCATCGGCACGGTCTTGTCGATTTTGGTCTGCGCGATGTTCGGGTACGCCGTGAGCAAACCGGGACTGAAGCTCCGCTCGCTGTATATGGTTATCGCGATGATTCCGATGTTTTTCAGCGGCGGTATGATCCCCTCCTTCCTGAATATCCGCAACTTGGGGCTGTACGATAATTTTCTGGTGTATATTCTGCCCACGCTGTTTTCCACCTTCTACGCGATCATCTTTCTCGCGACCTACCGGGAGGTGCCCCCGTCGCTGGAGGAATCCGCCATTCTGGACGGCGCGAACCAGTTCACGATCTTCTACCGCATCATCATGCCGATTTCCAAACCCACCATCGCCGCGATCAGCGTGTTTACCGCCGTCGGGCACTGGAACTCATGGATGGACACCATGCTGTATACCGGCAAAAAGACGATCAATACCCTGGCGTATATGTTTTCGAGACTGATCTTCCAGACGCAGTACCTGCAATCGCTGATGGAAAGCTCGGACAACGAGATCGGCATGAAACTGTACGGCGCCACTTCCACGTCGATTATGGTGGGCGCGATGGTCATCGCGACGCTGCCGATAGCGATCATTTACCCGTTCTTCCAAAAGCATTTCGCGAAGGGCGTTATGATCGGCTCGATCAAAGGATAGAGGGATAGGAGGATCACGGCATGACCGGTCTTGTTCCGAACGCGCGGATTCTGTTTACCGGCGATTCCATTACCGACGCTGGACGCAGTTACCTCGTTAAGGATTCGCTCGGAGACGGCTATGTGTCTCTGTTTTCCGAGGCGATGAAGGCGCTGCATCCGGGCGAACCTGTCAAAATCTTCAATACCGGCGTGGCGGGCGATACCGCGCTGAACCTCTGCTTCCGTCTGCGGGAAGACTGCGTGGATCTGAACCCCGACTACATCGTCATGCTGATCGGCGTAAACGACGCTTGGAACGGATACCGCGGGCGCGAGGCGTTCGAGCGCGTCTACCGGCGTATCCTGGGCGAGATTCTCTCCAAGACCCGCGCGGAATTGCTGCTGATGGAACCGTTTTTGCTCGAAGCGACAAGCGAAATGCAGCGCAATTGCGTGATCGAAAACCTCAACGGCTACCTGCCGGCGGTGCGCGAGATGACCGACGCCGTACGCGCCCTTGCCGCCGAATACCGCCTCCCTATCATCCCGCTCGCGGAGATTGCCCGCCAAGAGACCGAAGCGGGAACGCCGCCGGAGGCTCTCGCGGCGGACGGCATCCACCCCGCGCTCAGGATGAGGAAGATCATGACGGATCAGATTATGATCAAGCTCGGCATTGAGGGCTATGCTCCGAAGTTCGGGCCGTACGCGCCGCCGGAGCCGGTAAAAAGCCCCGAAGACCCAAGACGGATATGCGTAAACGCGCGGCAAAAGACGCTGACCGCGGGAAGCGACGTTTACCAAGTCACCGGGGACACCGAGTTCTATCTCCGGCAAGGCAACGCTTTGACGCTCGTGTCGCGCGGTCAGGGAGCGATGTTCTGCAAAGACTACAACATAGACTTGCAATGGTTTAGCGGGCGGATTATCGGAGAACGCGTCATCGGCGGATTCGCGCTGACCGCCGCCGCCGTATTCATTGAGCCGGGCGAAGCGGGAGACTGGGCTCCAACCGGGATGAACGCCGGTTTTTAGAGTGCCCATACACGGAAAGGAACATAAAAATGGAAAAGAGCAGAATCCACATCGTGCCGCACACCCATTGGGACCGGGAGTGGTACTACTCGCTGGAAAAATACCGTTACCGCCTGATTCCGCTGATGGACAGCCTGCTCGACAGCATGGAGAAGGGCGACATCGAATGGTTTGTGGCGGACGGTCATACGCTGCTGCTGCGCGACTACCTTGACCTGCGCCCGGAAAACCGCCCGAGGCTGGAGGCTCTGGTTCGCGCGGGACGGTTGCTGATCGGTCCCTGGTTTACCCAACCCAATACCTTTATGTCTTGCGGCGAGGCGCAGGTGCAAAACCTGCTCGCCGGACGGCGGGACATGGAGTCATGGGGCGGCGGCATGACCGACATCAACTATCAGCCCGATCAGTTCGGCTTCCACGCGCAGCTTCCCCAAATGATGAAGGATTTTGGCATGACCCACCTGATCGGCGCGCGCGGGATGCCGAAGGGCTGCGATACCCTGCTGCGGTGGGAAGGCGCGGACGGAACCGTCGTGGGCGTATGCGCTCTGATCAATCACTATATCAGCGCGTGCGGTATCTCCGACCGCGAAGAGGAGCAAACCTTCAACGTATTCGGACAGCAGATAGTGATGCCCTCGATGCCGCAGCGGATGGACCATGTGGTGGCCGAACGGCCGCGCTCGCTGTCGCCGAATTTGCTTGGGATGAACGGCGTAGACCATATGCGCCCGAACCCGTATCTGCCCGCCGCGATCGCGAAGATCAACGAACGGTATGCCGAAGCCGAGACGTTCCAGAGCAATTTCCGGCGTTATATCGACGATACAGAAGCTTCGCTGGAGAGAGAACCGGCGACCGTACGCGGGGAGCTGAAAGACGGTCGCCCGCTGCTTGTGCTGACCGGCGCGCAGTCCGGGCGGATGGACGTAAAAATGTATAACCGCGCGATGGAGCGTCTGATTCTGCGCCGGGTTGAGCCGCTGATGGCGCTGATGTCGGCGCTGGGCGAGGCGAATCTGCCGTATGCTTCCTACGACCAAATGTGGGACATCCTTCTGCAAAACCACGCGCATGACAGCCTCTGCTGCAGCAACAGCGAAACGAGCTATTATGAAGTGCTTACGCGGTATGACAAGATCAACGATATTGGCCGCGAAATCTGCAACGAGCTGGAGCAGCGTCTGGTCCGCCGCTTGACAGACTGCCCGGACGAAGCGGTGCTGATTCGCAATCCATCGCCGGTGACGCGCGGCGAGCCGGTTACCCTAGAGGTGATTGTCGCGGAAAACCGCAGCTTTGCCGAGCCGCACCTGTTCTTTGAGGGGCGCGAAGTTCCGGCGCATGTGCTCGGTGTGCGCAATGACTCGCTGCTCCGGTATGTGCCGTTTTCCGGGTTTGTCGGACATTTGACCGTCAGCGTCTTCACGATGACAATCGATCCGGGCGCTCTGCCGCCGCTTGGATATAAACTGCTGGAGGTGCGCGGAGGCGGTCCGCTCAATCGCGCGTTATCGGGGCTTGTCAAAGCGCCGGGAACGCTTGAAAACGAGTTTATTGAGGCGCGTGTGGAGGCGGACGGGACGCTTACCGTTACCGACAAGCGCTCCGGTCAGGTTTACTCCGGCTTGAATACGTTCATTGACGACGGCGAAGCGGGCGACGGTTTTATACACCAAACGCCGTACAGTAATTATTCGGCGGTCAGCATGGGGAGTTCACTGACGGTGGACATTGTGGAAAACAATCCGCTTCAGGGCGCGCTGAGAATCAATCAGACGCTGAGCGTACCCGCCTCCCTGTCGGAGGACAGACTCTCCCGCTCCCCGGAACGGGTGGATATACCGATCAGCACAACGGTGACCTTGAAAAAGGGCAGTGGTTTTCTGGAGTTTGAGACGGAGATCGATAACAAAGCGAAAGATCACCGCCTACGCGCCGCTTTCCCGAGCGATACAGACACCGGCTGCGGGTACGCGGGGCAGCCGTTTGACGCGGTAACGCGCCCGGTTCAGCCGGGGGAATCCCTCGAGCTGGACGGCAACACGGAGCCGCTGGTGGGATACCACCCGATGGAGGGGTTCTGCGGCATCACAGACGGCACCAGAGGGCTGGCGCTGGCCGCCGACAGCATCATGGAATACGAGATACTGCCGATGCGCAATACAGTCTGCCTGACGCTTTTCCGCGCCACCGACCGTCTGCTTTCGGGTCTTTTGAAGGTCGCTTCGGAATTCCGTATGCCCGCGGCGCAGCTGTTGGGTACGCGTACGTTCCGGTATGCCTTTATCCCGCACACGGGCGGGGTTGAGAACGCGCTTGGCGCGGTCGAAGCGTTTAATAACCCGCTCTGCGCCGTGCAGAGAGACTTTTTGGAAGCCGAATGTATGCCCGATTACCGCCCGCAGCCAGAAAACCTGCCGGTAAACGGGGGTTTTGTATCCGTTGAAGGCGGCGTTACGTTCAGCCGCCTGAAACCGTCCGAAAACAGAGAAGGCGTGATCCTGCGCCTCTATAACCCGTCCGGCGAAACCCGCAGGGTTACCGTCCGCGCATATGAAGGCTTCACGCTGAACAGCGCGGAGATGACCAAGATGGACGAAAGCGCCGGAGAGGCGCTGGCGGTATCCGGCAACGCCGCCGGCTTTGAGATGACCGCTAAAAAGATCGTTACGCTGAGACTTTTGCTCACGCGATAAAAAAACCCGCCCTATATCCGCCTGTGGCGGGCATAGGGGTATGATTCAAGCCGATAGGAGATAGACGAGATGAAACGTTCGGAAATTAACGCGGTGATGCGTAAAGCGGTCCGGTTCGCCGGAGAGATGCGGTTTCAACTGCCGCCGTTCGCCTTCTGGAGCGAAGACGAATGGCGCGATAAAGGCGAAGAGTATGATGAACTGCGTCAAAACCTCCTGGGTTGGGATATAACCGATTTTGGAAGCGGTGACTTTCAAGAAATCGGTCTTCTGATGTTCACGATCCGCAACGGAAACTTCGATCATTCCAAGTACGAAAAACCGTATGCCGAAAAGCTCCTGATTGTGGAAAACGGGCAGATTACCCCCTACCACTTTCACTATAAGAAGATGGAGGACATCATCAACCGCGGCGGCGGCAACCTGATGGTGCAGATGTATAACTCCGACGAAAACGAACGCTTTTCCGATTCGCCCCTTACGGTCAGCATGGATGGGCGCAACTACACGGCTCCGGCCGGAACGGTAGTTCGCCTGACCCCCGGCGAAAGCATCACCCTCCCCTGCGGGATGTATCACAAGTTTTGGGGCGAGGGAGGTACGGTGCTTGTGGGCGAGGTTTCCAAGGTCAACGACGACCGCGTGGACAACCGCTTCTATGAACCCGTAGGGCGCTTCCCCGACATCGAAGAGGACGAACCCCCGCTGTACTTATTGAGCATGGACTATAAAGAGTTTTAGCGCCGCCGTATAGTCAACGCGTGAATACGGTACGCGCCGAAGGAGGCTGTTTATCGTGGCGCTGGCAGGGTTAGACATAGGGACGACCGGCTGTAAGTGTACGGTTATGACGGCGGGCGGGCGGATTTTGTCCTCCCGGTACCGGGAGTATGCCGCGAGCAGGGTCGCCGGAATGCACGAGATAGATGCCGAAGTGGTCTGGGAAGCCGCAAAAGACGTGATACGGAGCGCGTTTTCCGAAAGCCCCGAAAGCGTTAAGTCGCTCGCGGTCTCCTCCTTTGGGGAAAGCTGTGTCTTGCTGGACGAACAGGGCGGTGTTACCGCTCCCGTGATGCTGTATACCGACCCGCGCGGAGCGGCGCAGAGCGAACGGCTGAGCGCCGCGCTGGGGCGGGAGCGTATCTTCCGCCTTTGCGGGCATCCGCCGAACGCGATGTATACGTTGCCGAAGCTGATGTACATACAGGAACATAAACCGCGGCTGTGGGAAAAAGTCAGGTTTATCCTCCCGATACATTCGTTTATCATTTATCGCCTCTGCGGCGAAGCCGTGACCGACTACTCTCTCGCCTCGCGGATGATGCTGCTGGACATAACCAAGCTGGACTGGTGTTGCGAACTGCTGGACGCGGGGGGCATTGACAAAGCGCTGCTGCCCCGCGTCACCACGCCCGGCAGCGCGGCGGGGCGTATCCTTTCCGGCATTGCGGATGAACTGGGGGTATCGCGTTCTCTGACGATTGCCACAGGCTGTCAGGATCAGATTGCCGCCGCCGCCGGCGCGGGAGCGCTGCGCCCCGGTTCCGCCGTGAACGGGAGCGGGACGGTGGAGTGCCTGACTCCCGTATTCGACGGGCTGCCGGACGGGTTGGAAAAAATGGCGCCCAGCGGTTACGCCGTTGTGCCCGCGATCAACGGGCTGTATGTTACCTACGCGTTTATCTTCACCGGAGGGGCGCTGCTGCAATGGTTCCGCGACCGCTTTGCGGGCGAGGCAGTCCTGCGGGCAGCGCAAAACGGACGGAGCGCGTATGATTATCTCAACGACAGGGTGCGCCCCGACCCGAGCGGGCTGCTGGTTCTGCCGCATTTTGCCGGAGCGGCGACCCCGTATATGGACACTGCCTCTAAAGGCGCGATCGTTGGGCTGACGCTGGAGCACGACGAGACGGATGTGTACCGCGCCCTGCTGGAGGGCGTGGCATACGAAAGCCGGATCAATATGGAGCGCTTGGAAAGCGCCGGGATTCACATCGACAGTCTGCGCGTCACCGGCGGCGGCGCGAGATCGCGCGTTTGGACACAGATCAAAGCCGACATTCTGAACCGCCCGATCGAGGCGTTGGCATCCAGCGAGGCCGGGGCGGTGGGTTCGTCGATTCTGTCGGGTTTGGCCGTCAGGGAATATATGTCGCTGGACGAAGGGATGAGCATCGTCAAGACGCGCGGGCATTTTCTGCCCCGTGACGACCGGGCGCGGTACGACGGTGTCTATGAACAATACAGACGTCTGTATAAAGCGCTAAAAAGCGTTTATGGGGAGGGCTAAAGATTGAGCATTGTAAGAAGCGCGTCTCACGCGAGGGAACTGTATGCCTCGGCGGGGGAAAAGGGATGGGTGCTTCCCTGCTTTTGTTCTGAGAACCTGACGACTACGGAAGCCATTCTCTCCGCCGCAGAAACATTCCGGCGTTCTCACGCCTGCGGGTCACTGCCGGTGACCGTCGCGATTACCTGCCGGTATGAGCACCGGAGCCAAGCGTCGTTCTATACGCATACGCGCCGCTGGGATACGGGGTTGAAGCTGTTTACAAACGACCTGAAAGCCCTGTGCGAGGACGGCGGTCCTTTCGAAAACTTAGACGTGATGATTCACCTCGACCATCTGCAGCACGACTTAGATCAAGAGCTGCTCGACAGCCCCCTGACAGACTACGCTTCGGTGATGTACGACGCCTCGGCGCTGCCGTTTGAAGAGAACATACAAAAGACAGCGGCGTATGTCGCGCGGCACAAGCGCGATGTGTTAATTGAGGGCGCCTGCGACGAGATTCAAGATGCGGGCGGCGAGGCGCATAACGAGCTGACGACACCGGCGCAGGCCAAGCGGTATACGGAAGAGACGGGAACCGACCTGATCGTCTGCAATCTGGGAACCGAACACCGCGCCTCGGGCAAAGAACTGAAATACAGCGGTGAGGCGAGCAGGGGCATACAGGCGGTAACCGGGAAACGCATTGTGCTCCACGGCACGTCATCCGTACCGAACGATCAGGTGAAAAACCTATTTTCGGACGGGGTGTGCAAGGTGAACATCTGGACGGCGCTGGAGCGCGATTCCTCGCCGGCGCTGTTTGAGAGCATGGCGCGGAACGCCGGAAAGCTGGCCGACGCCGCGACCCTGCAACGCTTGGTTTCCGAAGGCTTTTTGCAAAGCGGCACGGTTTCCGGCGGGAAGGCAGACCTCGCGTATTTTACGACGCTGTACCGCCAGGGGATTGTCTTTGAGAAAATGAAATCCATTGTTGGCGAATATTTTGAGATGTGGTATACTTAGGGATTGCTGAACAACTCTTTTTCGGCCCGAAGCACCGAAGGCGCGGGTTGTGTCACTGTATCCCCGTATGAACAGTGAACAGATAACAGTTTGGAACGTGAGAAACAGCTTACCCGGAAAAGAACACAGGATGGGTGAAAAGGAATGGATAAACGGGAGCTTTACGCGTATACGGGAAACCCCGCGCAGCGTTACGGCGTGCGCCGTGTGACATTGCAGGAGGGGAGGCCGGCCGGGGTTAACGTCATTGAAGCGTGGACGGAGGGAGGCTTGCAAGCCGACATACTGCCGGATACCGGGCTGGATTTGGGGGTTTTGCGTTATCATGGCGTGAATATGAGTTTCATCAGCAAAAACGGATACGACTCACCCGCGGCGTTTATCCCGTATGAGGACAACTTTAACAACACTTTTCCCGGCGGGATGATGTATACCTGCGGTCTGCGTTCGGTCGGCAAAGCGGGGCGAGACGGAGGCGAATGGCATCCGCTTCACGGACGCTTTCACGGGTTGCAGGCAAGCGAAGTATGCGCCGAAGTGCGCGGCGGCGTTCTGACGATTTCCGGCATACTGCGGGAAACGGCATTGTTCGGGCATTCGCTGGAACTGCGGCGGGTGATCACGATCCCCGTTGAGGGAAGCACCGTCGTCATCACGGACACGCTTGAAAACCTGACGGCAAAGCCGGAAGAGTTTATGCTGCTCTATCACTTCAACTTTGGTTATCCGCTCTTGTCGGAACACGCCAAGTTGATTCTGCCCGAAGGCACAAATGCCACGCCGCGCGACACAGCCGCCGCCGCCGGGTTGGCGTCCGCGCGGATATTTACGCGCCCGGCGGACAACGCGGAGGAACAGGTGTTTTTCTATGAAGCGCCGGAGACGTGGGTGAAGCTGGTGAATCCGGCGCTCGGCATTGCCGCCGCGCTGCGCTGGAGCGGGGACAGCCTGCCGGTGCTGACGCAATGGAAGAGCATGCTCAGCGGTGATTATGTGCTGGGGCTGGAACCCACAAACTGCTATGTGATGGGACGCGCCGCCGAGCGGGAAAACGGCACGCTGAAGACCATCGGCGGATTTGAAACGGTGCGGACGCGGCTGGAACTGAGTTTTGAGAGGGACGCGCCATGCTGAGGGCTGTCATGTACGGCGCGGGGAATATCGGCAGGGGTTTTATCGGCGCGCTGCTCAGTCAATCGGGCTATCATGTGACGTTCATCGACGTGGCGGAGGAACTGATAGGGCGGCTGAACGCGGAAGGGCGCTACTCTGTACGCATTGTGACCGACGGGGATTACGAGGATACCGAGATCGCGCCGGTCAGCGCGGTCAGCGGCAACGACCCGGATGCCGCGGCGAGTGTGATCGCGGGCGCGGACATCATGGCGACGGCGGTCGGCGCGAACGCGTTGAAGTATATCGCGCCGAATATTTCGGAAGGGCTGCGGCGGCGGTTTCAGGAAACCGAAGCGCCGCTGAACATCCTGATCTGCGAAAATCTGGCGGATGCCGATACCGTTTTAGGCGGCTTGATACAAGAACATCTGACACAGGAAGAACGCCTTCTGTTTCATCGGCGCGCGGGGTTGGTGGAAGCCTCGGTCGGGCGGATGGTTCCGGTGCAGACCCCGGAGATGAGCGGCGGCGACCCGCTGCGGGTTTGTGTGGAGCGGTATGGGTTTCTGCCGGTGGATAAAAACGCGTTCAAAGGCGAAATCCCCGCGATTCAAAAGCTGGTTCCCTTCTCGCCGTTCGGGTTTTACCTGAAGCGTAAACTGTATATCCACAATATGGGTCATGCCGTCTGCGCGTATTTGGGCTTGTATACCGGAAATACCTATATCTACGAGGCGGCGGACGACGCGGATATTCTCATGGCCGCCAAAAACGCGATGCTGGAGAGCGCGGAAGCCCTGTGCAAGGCATACGGTTTTCCCGGAGGCGACGTTTTGCGCCATATAGACGATCTGTTGACACGCTTCACAAACCGTGCGCTCGGCGACACCTGCGAGCGTGTGGGGAGAGATACCGAACGCAAGCTAAGCCCGTCCGATCGCCTGATCGGAGCCGCGAAACTATGCGCGGAACAAGGCGTTCCACCAACGCACATCGCCATTGGCGCCGCCGCCGCGGTTCATAGGCACCTGCTCGATCATGAATTGCCGCAGACAAGGGACAACGCCCGCGCTGTTCTGCGTGACATTTCCAAAGCGCCGGACGGCATCACGGAACTCGTACTGCGGTTTTATGAACACTTGAGGAGCGGTACGACCCCCGCGCGGCTTCGCAGAGCCGCGCTTGAACTGAGGAAGAGCACGCCTGCAGAGGTAGTATAATCGTTACAGAGAGGGGAGACCGGCGGCATGCCGCATAAAATTTTACTGCCGCAGCTTGGGATATCGGAGGAGAGCGCGGTACTGACGGTCTGGCTGGTGAAGCAGGGGGACGCTGTGAAGCGCGGGCAGAAGCTGTTTTCGCTGGAGACGGGCAAATCGACCTTCGACGTGGAGAGCGAAGCGGAAGGCACGGTACTCGCGCTGCTTGTGAGCGAAGGGGACGAGGTTCCGGTGAAAACGCCGGTGTGTATCGTCGGGGAGATAACAGATAACAACGAACAACGAACAATGAACAACGAACAGATAACAGATAACAGTGAGCAGACGGCAGAGGACAGAGCGCTTATCCCGGAAAAGGAACCGCCGCTTCAAATTGTTAACTGTTCGTTGTCAACTGTTAACTGTCCGCCGCCGCCGCCGTCGCCGCGCGCGAAGAAACTTGCGGAGAAGAACGACACAGACCCGTCGCTGGCAGTCCCCACCGGTCCGCACGGACGTATCATCGAGCGCGACGTGAGACAGCTCATCGAGAACAGCGAACCGTTAACAGCGAACACGCCGGCACCGCCGGTCATTGAAAAGGCGGCAGCGCCGCCGACAGCCGCCTACCAAGACAACGTCTTGCCCACCATCCGCAAGACGATCGCGAAGACGATGACCGCCTCGCTGCGCAGCGCGGCGCAGCTGACGCATACGGCGAGCTTTGACGCCGCCAACATCCTGGAATACCGCAAACTGCTGAAGAACACCCCCGGATACGCCGGCGTCACCCTGACCGACATGATCCTGTACGCCGTCACGCGGACGCTTCCCGCCTTCCCCGCGCTGAACGCGTGGCTAACGGAGGGGGACGTGCTGCGCACATTCAATGACGTCAGCCTCG
>JAISVY010000037.1 GCA_031271325.1 Oscillospiraceae bacterium | reverse complement strand
TACGGAGATCTGATCGCACCTGCCCAGTATGGTTTTCATAAAAACGGTTCTACCGTTTATAGGAGGTGCCGTCTCGGTAAATGTGCATGTACCCATTAATATCAACCTTTCATATAGTTTATTCTTTTTAATTAATAATGTCAATGCTAAATTAAAAAACATCAACATTTTTCACTTTCCCGCTCCCCCGTAGCCCCCTTCGCACCGAAGAGGGGTGGGGTTACGGCGGCGTGCCGGGGGATGTCTCGGCAGTGAACCGTGAACAGTTAACAACGAACAACTGACAATTTCCGTCACGCCGCGCCCTACGTCCCCCAATGTTAATTGTCAATTGTACATTGTACATTGACCACATAGCCCCTTTCGCACCGAAGGGGGCTGGGGTTACGGCGGCGTGCCGGGGTCGTCGCGCCCTACACATCTTAATTGTTATCTGTTCGTTGTTCACTGTCACGCCGCGCCGCCGATTTCAACGTCCTGTGTAGGGGAGGCGTTTTGCCTCCCGCGATACCTGCGGGCGGGATGAGCCCCGCCCCTACACAGCAGCATTTGTCACGTCCCCCCGCCTCGCGGCAATGGACAATTAGGACGCGTAGGGCGCGACGACCCCGGCGCGCCGCGACAATATACGCATAACAATTACACATCTCCATGTAGGGGCGATCGTCCCCGATCGCCCGCCGCCGGGGGATGTCTCGGCAGTGAACAGTTAACAGTTAACAACGAACAACTGACAATTTCCGTCACGCCGCGCCCTATGTCCCCCATTGTTAATTGTCAATTGTACATTGACCCCGTAGCCCCCTTCGCACCGAAGGGGGTGGTGTGCGCACCGCGCACACCGGGGGATGTTCTGGCAGCAAGCCATAACCTGTCAACCCGCTCTGTACTTCTCCAGCACCTGATCGCGTTCCGCCGTGGTAATCCGGGCGATCTCGCCTAAAACGTCCTGCAGCAGACCGTAATCTCCGCCGGTGTCATTGCGTGAGATCAGCGCGTAGGTGCCGGGGTCGGTCATCGCGTCAAAGTTCTGTTCTATCCGCGAAATCAAAACCGCCATATCTTGTATTTCTGCCGCGCTTTTGAGCGCGGCATACGCGGTATTGATCTGGTCGATATACACCACATTTTTCATGTCCCCGGGCGTAAACCTCACGATAAACGCCGGATCCTCGTCGTCGTTGAGGTACACCGGGATTTCGGAGCGTTTACTGCCCCTGCGGATGCTGCTCATCTTTCTGCTCCTCCTGTCTGGGCGGCTTCTGCGCCGCCGTCTTGACTTTCGGCGGCGCTTTTTTGGAAGCGCCGCCGTTCAAACGTTTAATGTACTCTTTTACCGTAGCCATAGTCCCGCACCCCTCTACGGCGTGACCGTCACGTCGGTGAACTCACCGGTCGCGAAATCGAAGTCCTGCGGAATCTTCTTCCCGCTGAGCGCCAGCTCGAACGGAATCGAGTCGGCTTCGGCGGCCTCGCCGCCAAAACTGGTAGGCTTGACACTCGCGAGCTTCTTGAAGGCGTAGATCGTCTCGCCGGTTTCATCCACCTTCGCCTCGTAGTAGAAGCGCTTGATCGCGTCGCCCTCCAGTTCCGCCATGTCGATATGCTGGAGCAGCAGCGATACCGGGTCGCCCTTACGGCAGTAAAACGGATCGACCGACATCGTCTCCTCGCCGCGGGTGGTGTATTCGGTCTGCGCTCCGGTGACCACCTTTTCTGAGGTCGTGTTCCAGGAAGTGTCGCGGGTCAGTCCGGTGTTGTCGTGGCCGATCTGTGTGATCAGCGCGTCGGCGGACAGTTCCAGCCGCGCGTCAAGCGCGTGATAACGCAGCTCGCGGGCTTCTTTTTGCGCAAGCGTTTTGCTTGCTCCGGGCATTGTGATAGGCATTTGTGTTTTCCTCCTGATTTTTATATTTTTTGTTTTTGCGACCTGATAAAAACGCGTTGCAGGAGCGAATCGCAATCACCCGCAGGCGCGCGATACGCGCCCCCGCAACCCGCGTTAACCCCCTTTCGCCGGGAGGGGCGGCGGCAGCGCCACCAGTTGTTCACTCTTACGGTATGCCGGGAACGTCACGCCCTGCAGCGCCCATCGCTAATTGAAACTGCGCTGTGACGGTCACCGCGTATACTCCCGCGCCGTTGTCTTTCTTGCTGTGGAACGCGCCGTTTTGGGCGGTGATTGTCTCCGCCCGCGTGTTCACGTTTCCGAAGACCGGCGCAAGCCCCAGCGCCGACTGCTCCTGCACCCAGCGCTGAAGTTCCATCACCCATTCGGCGTTTTCAGCGGAGATGGCGGGCGCGTCCACCGGCTTCTCAAAGACGGCGTACAGAGCGAACTCAAGCCGGTTGGTCACCGTCACCCGCCCGCTCACACTGCGCTCGCGGGAAACTTCGGTCGTCCCGGCGGGAAACAGCCCGGCGTTTTGCGGAATCTCGCCGGTGTAATCCACCTGAAAATTGCCGGGGATCCCGCCGGGAAAGGTTTTCAGCCATACCCGCATCTGTTCCAGAGGGGTCATCAGTTCCCGCCTCCCTCGATGTGCGCGACCTCGCCGTCGAGTCCGCGCTTCACGTCCGCGGCGGTCACGGTCACCGTGCCCGGCAGTTTGTTCAGCGCCGTCCAGTCTGTGAGCGTCGCGACGTCGCGCCCGATGCCGGGGACGGCTTTATCGCCGTGGCGCAGAGTAAAGAACCCTGTTTTGTCGCCCATCGCGTCAAACAAGCCGGGATCGGCGTATAACTGTCCGTCCGCGCCCTGCGGGATCACCAGCAGGGCAGGGTTTGCCGCCGTAACGCCGGTGCGTCCCTCTTGGAACACCTTCCGGCTCTCCAAAAACGCCGAAGCGTTGAAAACAGTCTTATGGAACTCATCTCTGCCCGGCGTTTTATTATACAGCGTCACAGTCTGGCGGCATACCGCCGCATAGTTTGGAAGGGTTTTGTCAGTGCGCATACCGCACCCCCCTATAGATGTCCAAATACACCTGTGCCAGCCGGAAAAGCCCCGTGCCGGACACGTCCGCGCCGCCGCCGGACTTGCGGGAGGTAGACACGCTGCCGATTGAAACGGTCATGTCTTCGCGCCGTTCGGCGTCGTTCAGCCGATCGGCAATCGCGCAAACGGCTTTGTCGCGCCCGTCGCCGGTGGGGTCGGCCACCGTGTACGCCCGCTCGAGACGCATGATTTCTTCGTCCGCGCGGGTCGCGAGCCTGTCCCAATCCCCCTTGGGGATCCCCTCCCCGTGAAAAACGCCTGTGTAAAATTCATAAGCCGGGATCGCCATAACGTCTCTCTCCCTACGCTTCTAAGTTTACCACCGCAAAGGCGGCGTCTTTGACCACCATCATTCCGATCATCATCGTGGCTTTCAGCGCGGCCATATCGCGCTCCGCGAGCGAGATCGGCTCCCCGCCGCTGTCGGTGACGGTCGTCAGCGTTGCCTCGGTCAGAATCTCGTACTCAATCCCCTGCAAAATGCCGTAGTACGCGTTGTTCCAGTCGCCCACGATTTCGGCGATCGTGTTCACGCCGAACGCGGCGTTGCTCATAAACGCGGCGGGCAGACCGAGCACAGTCGCGGGTGTGCCTTCTGTTGGCGGGGTAAAGATCGGTAACCCCACCGCGTCCAGCGTACCGCGGTATTTCTTTTTCTGGCGGTTGGTCGAGGCGATGCCGTTCGGGTCGAGGTCTTCGGCTTCGATTGCGGCCATCGCGGTATTCATATCCTCGTATTTGCTGTCCGTCTCGGTGAAGACGTTCCCGGCGGCGGCGGCCGACGCCGCGATATTCTGCGCGTACGGCGAATCGACGCCTGCGAACGCCGCCGCGTCGAACTTCTTTGCAAACGCTTCGGCAATTTCGGGGCGCAGGCGCTCGAAGAAGTCGGTCACGCTGTAACGGAGGTTTTCTTTGGTGGTCGGAATAATCACGCCCAGCTTATAGGCGCGCATTTCCGGGTGGAGCCAAGTCGGCTTGCTGGTCTGGATCCGTTCCGCTTCGCTCACCCAGTAAGCGCCCACACCGCTGATGTGGGTGAATTTTTCGATCGGCTTGGTCATCGGCACCGCCTTCGCGAGCTGCATATAGGCCGATCCGCGCGTCACGTCGGACAGAATACCGTCCGCCTCGGCAAACGGGATAACGCCGCTTCGTGCGTCCATCATGGTGATATTCGCGGGGTCAAAAGTCGGGGTTGCCATATTGTCGTTCCTCCTCGTTTATTTTGTGATTCTGTGCCTGTTTTGAATGGGTTCGCCGCCCGGAACGCCGCCCATCAGCGGGAGGGAACCGGTCGCGGCGGTCAGCGGAAGCGTTTGCCCCCGCCCCGGCGGGTAATCGGCGACTGCCGCGTCCAGCGCCTGTTCAAAGGTCGCGCCGCCGGTCATCCGCGCGTTCGCGAGCGCGAGGTAGTCGCCGGTCTTTTCGGCGGGTACGCCCAGCGCCATCGCCGCAAACTTTCGCTTCAGCGTTTCCAGTTCTGTGCGGGCGTCGTCCCTCTCGTGTTCCGCGTCGGAGGCGGCGCACCGTGCCGCCTCCAGCTCGCCCTTCTGCGCGTCCAACCATTTTTTATACTCTGTCAGCCGCATTTCCGGGTTGTCCCCCGGCAGTATCCCGGCGTCTCGCAAGAGTTTCTCCACCGCTTTACGGCTCTCTTTGGCAACGATGTTGCCGATATTTTCCTGGGCTGTCGCGCCGGGCGGCTGTTCGCTCTGCCGCCCTGCCTGCTGCTCGGTCTGTCTCCCGCTGTTTTGTTCGTTTTCCCGTTCGTTCTGCTGTTCGGTTTGGTTCTCCACACTTCCGGCAGTGGTCGCCGCCGCTGTTTCTTGCATAGGAATTCTCCTTTTCAGGTAATCATTCCGTTTGTTTTCTCTCAATACGGATAAATGAGCATAAGAAAAGCGCCCTTTTTATTAGGCGCTGAATATTACCCGGGACAACCTCCTCCGCTCGTCCGCCCTTCTTTCGCCCCCTCACAGCCCCCTTCCGCCGGAAGGGGGTGGCGGCAGCGCCGCCGGGGGATGTAAGACAATTGACAATGGACACTGGACAATTAAGACGTGTAGGGCGTGACGACCCCGGCACGCCGCCGTTGTCACGTTCACCTCGCCTCGCGGGCGGTTGTCTTTCACCCTCCGGCTACGCTCGCCGGTTTGCGGATCGCTGGCTCGCTATGCCTGCGGGTTCCAAGTCTCTCTGCGAGGCGGGTTCACGCTTCGCCCCCCTCACAGCCCCCTTCCGCCGGAAGGGGGTGGCGGCAGCGCCGCCGGGGGATGTCCGTACTCTGTCCTAATAAACATCGCCCGGATCTCCGCCAAGCGTTCCGGGGAGAGCGCCTTGATGCCCATCCGGTCGATCAGGTATTCCGGCGTCAGGTGCCCCTGCTCCACCAGGCGGCTCAGGCGGTCAAACTCCTTCTCCTCATCGTACAAAACCCCGTTCCCCCATACGGCGGCGACTTCGCGCCCCGCCCATGGAATCGCGTACATCGGCGCAAGCAGGGAACACACACGCAGCGTCTCGCGCACTACGCCGTCCCACATCCGCTGCAAATCTTTTACCAGATGCGCCATCTTTACCGAGGTAGACAAAATTTCGGTCGCCGTTCGCTCCTGCGTGTCCGTTTTCGACAAAAAACCGCGCCGCAGACCGACGATATTCTCGATCGAGCGTTTGATCTGATCGTCCCGCGCCTCCAACTCGGTTTGGTTCGGCTTAGGATTCCAAACGGTCAGCCCGGCGGCGCTTGGGTCGTCGTCCAGCAGCGATGTGATGTACCGGGGGATCTCCTCCCTGTCACGCCGTAACAAATCGGCGCTCGCGATCAAGTGCGGTGCGGTCAGGTCGTACTCGTCCTGCGTACGCGCCTCGTGGGCATACAGTTTGAGAATCTCCCGCGCGGCGGCGGCATACAGCGAAACGGCGTCCGGTGAACCGTCCACGCAGTTTACCCCCGGCATCCGCACCGGAATCAACCCCAATCCGCCCAACGGGTCTGGGAACGTGAACACCGGCTGCAAGCCGGCATACTCCGGCAGGGCGCTCAGCGGCACGGGCCGTCCCGGACTGTCGGCGTTGTCAGACTTATACAGCTTGTTTTGTACCGTGCAAAGCCCGTCGGCACCCAGCGTGCGGCGTTCGGTCAGCCGATAATACACCGGAGCCGCCGGCGTCCCGCGCACTGTCATCGCGCCGGTCACGAGATCCGTGATACCGCCGTCCGCTCCGCGTTCCAGTACCAGCATATTTCCGCGCCCGATCACGCCGAACAAAAATCCGCCGTGTCCCGGAAGCGGCTTGATCAATGCCTCGCCGCCAATACATGCCTGTAAAAACACCTCTGCGCGAATCTTGTCAAAACTGTCCAGCGCCGCCGAAAACACTTGCTCCCCAACGCCGCCCAGAACAGTCCCGTCCGCAGCGGAGAGACTGTATTCCCCGAATACGGCTTTATACACCCCGTCCACGATAACGAACGGCACACGCTGTGCCGGGTCGGTTTTCCCGTCCCCGTCAAAATCGTAATACAGACCGTACCAAAGCCGCACCGCCCTCCGCATCGCTTCGGATGTAATGTCCGCTTCGCCGAATCCCTCCATGCCGTTTCTAAAAACAGACCGTAACCGCCGGAATATGCTCATTGCCCGCGCCTCCTCCATATTCTCTCTGTCGCGTAACGCACCGCGTCTATGTGATGGTCGCCCCCGTCCGGGTAACCGGGTATGATCTCGCCATTCCTGTCCCGTTCATATTCATATTGCATAAATTCCCGCAGTGTCCGCGGGCATCGCTCCGGGTCAATCCAAATCGCGTTGAGGCTTTGCAGCCACTCGTAGGAATATTTCCGGCTGTCCGGTCCCTTTACGGCGGCGCGCGCCGATATGCCGAACGCCCGGTAGTCCGCGCAGTTTTCCTCCCGGTTATCGCAAGTCACAGGTTCCCCGTTCCTTACATGCGCCCTCACCCGCTCCGCCGTCTCGCGCGGTGACTTTTTCAGTGCCGAATCCTCGTAAAAAATATACAGCACACGCCCGGCGCGGTCAAAAGCCGCCCGGTTGAATGTCCACGGGTCAGGGTAATACCCCCAGTCCACCCCGTTCAGCACGTGATCAAAGCCATGGATTACGCTCTGCGGAATCGGTTCTTCCTTGATATTCTCAAACACGTTCGCGCCGGTGCCGGTCGCGATTCCGAGATACTCATGGTCATACGAGCGCGGGTTGCTCTCCCGCAGCGCTTCCGCTTCGCTGATAAATTGCTCCGAGAGCCACTCCGGCGGCACATCGAGATAGCTCGTCCGTGATATCAACCTGTCGCAGCGCTCGGTCAGCAGGTCGATGTTTACCCAGTTGTTGCGGTTCGCGGGCGGGTTAAAGCTCTCAAAGTTCCAGAAACGCCCGCCCCTGCCGCGCATCGTCGATTGCAGCACGCTGCGGATCTCTTCGCGCCCGTTGTATTGGTCTAGCTCTTCAAACCATGTAATTCCGAAATATCCAAACGGCGCTTTGATCGATTTAATCTTCTCCGGCTCGTCAATCCCGCGAAACAAAATCTTCTGTCCGGTGGGGAGATACGTCATCTCCGTCGGCGACACCGTCTTCTTGAAATATTCATCCAGACCCAACAGCCCAAGAGCAAAGCTGATCTGCGCGTACACGCTGTCGCGCAGGGTGTTCCCGGTCTTTCGGAACACAATGGCGTGAACGTCACTGTGGAGTGTCAGCAGCAGCGTGAGGATGACCGATATGGCGCTGGACTTCGCGGAGCCGCGCCCTCCGCAAAACGAGTAATGCACATGCCCATGCCTCAGCGCGTCGAGCAGCACCGTCCGGTGCGGCTTGATCAGCAAGTCATCGATGTTGATCGTCATCGTTCAGCCCTGCAATCACGATCACGGGCGGCGCTCCGCCCTCGCTGCCTGTGCGTGCAATATCGCTGATGTCTTTCAGCGCGCCGGTCAGGCTCTTGAGGTCGCGCGGGATCAGCTCGTCGTCCTCCAGCCATTTTTTTGCCCTTTGCGCCGCCAGCGCATTCAACCCCGCCACATCAATGCCCTTCTGCCGTGCCGCCGTTGTGCGTGTCTTTCTTTCCGCCACCGCCTCACCTTCTTTCCAAATTGAAACGGCCGCCCTCAGGCGACCGTCAAGTTTTCCACGTTACCAGTTTACCACGGACAATCGGGAACTGCAATGAACACTTGTACGCTTTTTTCAAATCAAAACGCCCTCTGTAGGGGAGGCGTTTTGCCTCCCGAAAATTGTCACGCTCGCCTCGCCTCGCGGCCGGTCGTCTTTCACCCTCCGGCTGCGCGCGCCGGTTTGCGGATCGCAGGCTCGCTATGCCTGCGGGTTCCAAGCCTCCCTGCTCGGCGGGTTCGCGCTTCGTTGCCCCCTTCCGGCGGAAGGGGGCGGCGGCGAATGCCGCCAGTTGATGTGTCACGGCAGTTAACAACAAACAGATAACAATGAAGACATGTAGGGCGTGACGACCCCGGCACGCCGCCGTAACTTCTTTATTGAAAGTGTCCCTTGCTATCCTAAAGAAATAATAGTATAATATCTTTAGAATAAGGGAGGTAAAAGAAATGCCAAATATTCAATCCAGCACAAGTCTCAGGAATAACTACAACGACATCTCAACCTTTTGCCATGAGAACCGGGAACCAGTGTTTATCACACGAAACGGTCAGGGCGACCTCGCCGTGATGAGCATCGAGATGTACGAAATGCTCAATGGCAAGCTGGAACTGTATCGCTTGCTGGACGAAGGCAGGGCGGCAGCGAAAGCAGGGCGGACACGTCCTTATGAGGATGTCTTTAATGACATTGAGCAGGAGATCATGGATGGACGTTTATAAGGTTGACCGCATTCTTTACGCTCATCGGGACTGGCGCGCGATCCTATGACCAGCCCCAGCGGTCGTCTTCACGGGCAGCGATACCCGCGCCAAAACCCTACGCCCCGCCGGTGATCACGGCTACTTTATCCCTCAGCCGCATAACGGCCTCCCGTTTTCGAGCAGGAAGCGTTCGCAGTCGGCGTTCCACAGACCGTTGTTTTGCGCCGTGAGACGCGCCAGCCCGGCAAAGAGCGGGTCGTCCTCCCCCAGCGCCGCGAAGTCGGCAATGGCGGTCAGCGGCATGGATATGTGGTTG
>JAISVY010000025.1 GCA_031271325.1 Oscillospiraceae bacterium | reverse complement strand
GCGGATTTTTTCCTGCGGCGCGAAACAAGAGAGCAAACACTCAAAGAAACGGAGGTTTCCATGAAAGGTAAAAAGATATTGAAGCCTGTACTGGCTTTCGCTCTGGCGCTTGCTTCGGTTATCGGGGCAGCGCCTTTTCATCTTCTTGCGCCGGTATATGCCGCCGAAAGCCAGCCGGATACGCCGTTCATCTATGTGGACTGCGAGCGCGTTCCGCTGGACGATGAGCGGATAGAAAACACGGTTGCCGCGCAAGCGCCGAGGGCAAGGCTGACCAGAGCCGCAGGCGGCGCGAAACCGAACTTGGGCTATATCGCCGGTCTATCGGGCGAGTTTGAGCGTAACCCCGACGTTACGATGGACGGGAAGCGCGTCAGCGCCCAAAGATATATCGCGATGGTAGACGGCGTTGGTTACGAGGCGTTTTGTGGCGATCCGAAGCTGAGGGGGCCGGAAAACGCGGAAGCGTTCTACACGATGACCGGAGAGGCCGCCGCGCATTTCAAGAACGTCCTGAAAAACGGGTATCCCATCAACTCGGATTGGTCGAACTTAGACCTTGACCAGGAAGAACGGATGTGGCTGGCCTATATCACACGAGTGGCCGTCGCGATGGCGAATAACCCCGGCAACACGTTTGCGGGCGATCAGGATGTGCTGGACCAGGCGCGGCAGCTTGAAAGCGGCGGTGTAACAGCGAACTCCAGCCTTTATCCCATCATGGTGAATGGCGTGAAGGACGCGCAGGATACGGGGAGTACCGGAACAGGCGAAAAGGCTGAGTCGATACCATTTGAAATCACCCATAACCGCAAGACGAACTCCCCTACGAACCCCTTCCGTTTTGAGTGGGCGGCTGGGACGCCGGACGGTGCGAAGCTGATTGTTGACGGCGCTGTTGTCGCCACCGCGCCGAACAATGTGGATACGGTATTCGGCGAGGACACCACGTCATTTCAAATTGAAATGGAGAATACCGAGGAAAACGAGGGGAAAACAGCCGCTGTGAACCTTGTGGGTATCCACAACCAGTTCGCGGATAAGATATGGCTGCTCCAAAACCCGAACAACCCGGACGGATGGCAGGACATCGTTTTCTACATCCCCGAAGTGTCGGCGAGCGCGGCTTTTTCGTTTGGGCGCGACCCGTTTGTCCCCGATTCAGACCCCGACCCCAGCGGCGGAGGCGGCGGGGGCGGGGGCGGCACCGGCGGCGGTGACGGCGGCGACGGAGGAAACGCGAACGCTGACAGCGACGCCAATACCGACACCTACACGGAGATAAAGCGCGAACCGCTTCCGCCTCCTCCAAGTGTGACCGTCAATATGTTCAAGTATGAACATGGCACGACAAAAGGCTTGCAGGGCGGCGTGTTCAAACTGACGCAGCTATCCCATTGGGAGGGCGAACTCATAACCTTGCAGGCTACGGCACATGCGGACGGCAGCGGACACGGCGAAGCCGAGGGCGGCACGGGCGGAACCGGCGGTGCAGGGGGCGACGGCGGCGACGGAGGAGATGGCGGCGGTGAAAACGGCGGTGAAGGCGGAGAGGGCGGCAGCGGCGGCGATGGCGGTGAAGGCGGCGGAGGCGGAAGCGCGGAAGCCGACAGTTCCTCAAAATCCGACTCCGAGAGCTTCATTCAAGAGGAAGAATGGCGTGAGATACACAGCGTCGAGGGCGCGGTGACGGCTTCTTCCGGCGCGAACGGGCGCATTGACTTTGGGAAGCTCCCTCCCGGTGCGTACATGATTGAGGAGATCAGCCCGCCAGACGGTTATCTCATGGGCGAACCGAATCAGAGATTGCAGTTTTTTGACATTCCTCGCCAAGGCGAGTATACGGGCAGCGTCGCTTTTACGAACAAGCGCAAACCGGCCTTGACGCTCATCAAGTACGACGAACTGACCAACAGGCCCCTTTCCGGCGCGAGTTTCAAGCTGTGGCGCACCGAGGGCGAAACGTGGTCTGAAACCCTTGTGACTGACGCGAACGGTAAAATCACCTGGACGGATTTGAACCCCGGAATTTACTCGGTGCAGGAGATTGATGAGCCTTACGGGTATTTCAAAGACCCCGCCCGCAAGGAGATTCTGCTGGAGGGTGGCGACCACAAGGAACTTGAGTTTTTTAACCGCCCGCGTCCGATTTTGACCATCCTCAAGCGCGACGCCGTAACCGGCGAGCCGCTGGAGAACGTCAAGTTCCGGGTACAGCGCTTGGAGGGTGAAACCATAGGCGAGTTTGTGACCGGCAAGGACGGCAAAATCGTTCTTTCTCCGGCAACAGGCTACCTGCTGGAGGAAGCGATATACCGGGTGACGGAAATTCTACCGCCGAAAGAGTACCTTTTGTCCTCTGCGCCGGTAGAAGATGTGCTTTTGAAGTGGTATGAGCCGACCGAGGCTGTTTTCGAGAATTTCCTAAAACCGACGCTCATTTTCATCAAGCGCGACGGCATGAGCGGGCGAGGTATATCCGGCGCGACTTACAAAGTCGAGTACGAATCGCCGATGGGCGGCGTTACGAACTTGGGGAAATTCGTTACCAAGTGCGGCCTGATTGTCATCCCTCACGTCCTCCCCGGCTGGTATATCCTGACCGAGACAAGCCCTGCTCCGGGCTACAGCCTGCCGACCCAGCCCGTTCAACGGTTGCATCTCGCTCCGGGTGAAAACAGCTATACCTACAGCCAGACCAAGGAGGACTTGTACTTTGACCCGCGCACAAATCCGGCCAGCGGTGAGCGCGGGGCCTGCGGCGAATGGTGCGGCTACCTGTGTTCCGTTTTATGCGGAGGTAACTGCGGCAACCCCGGCGACGGCGGTATGTCTGTGGGCAACAGCGGCAATTCCGGTTTCGGCAATATCTCCATCACCAATGGCAAGGGCGAGCCGATCAGCGGCGGCGGCAATCCGCAGGCCGACGCCACAGCTCCCGTGCTGACGGCGGGAAGCGCTACGCGCACGGGCAACATGACCGCAAGCGTGACCTTCACGTCGAGCAAAGCGGGTAAATACTACACCGCTTACGCGAACAGCGGCGCGGCCGCGCCGACCGTCGCCACAAGCGGCATCGGCGTCAACTGCGCGGCTGGCTCCAACACTATCACCGTCTACCTGACCTCCGGCGCGAAAGACGTGTACGTCAAGGTCAAGGACGCGGCGGGAAACGTGAGCGCCGCCTTGAAGATTGCAGTTCCCGCCTATGATTCCGGGCAAACGCCCGCGCCTGACCCCAATCCCGATAATCCTCCAGAAACGCCGCCGAACCCATCGGGCGGCGTTGTTTATATTAACCCCGACTTTTCCGGCGTCACCATCAAAATCGGAAACAACTAATAAGGAGGAAAAACCAGTATGTCAAAGAAAATCACATCGTTTCTGCTGGCGGCGCTCATGCTGTTCGGCATCTTCACAGCGGGCAGCGTTCCCGCGATGGCGGCTGACGGGGCGGACAACTACCCCTTGAACAGCCTTGTTATCAAAATCGAGGACGCTGTAACCCATTCCATGCTCCCCGGCGCGCGCTTTGAAATCTACTACAACAATCAGGCTGTTTCGGGCGGCTACGGAACCCTCGTCGCCACCGTCGATACCGATTCGAGCGGCGTTATCGTTATCAGCGGCCTGCCCTCCGGCTACTACATCGTGCGGCAGACCGTGCCGCCTAACAACTACCACCTGAGCATCAGTAACGAGCAGCACGCCTATATCAAACCTGACGGCACATCCATTGAGGAACTGGTATTCAGCAATTACCGCTACGGCGGATTGGTCGTTATCCTGAACGACAAGGACACGGGCAGACCTGTTCAGGGCGCTACCTTTTCCGTCACGGACGTAAACAACAAAGCTGTCGGCAATTCCGCTGACGGCGTGTACACCACCGACGCCAAAGGCGAGTTTTACTTGGAAAACCTGCCTGCGGGCGACTACAAAATCACCCAGCTCACAACCCAGCAGGGCTACGCAATGGACAGCGTACCTAACTCCCGAACCGTGCGTTTGCAGCATACCAACGCCGATCAGAGCGTGTTTAGGGCGACATTTGAAAACTCGCCCCTCGGCTCTCTGCTCGTTCGCGTGAAGGACGCCGTGAGCAAGGAACCGCTTTCCGGCGCTGTGTTCAGCGTCAAAGTCAGCGGCGGGGCGGACCTCGGCGAGTTCACCACTGCCGCGAACGGCTCTTTCCTTTTGCCGAAAATCGAGCGCGGTTCCTACATCATCACCCAAGTATCCGCGCCTGTCGGCTACCTGACCGCCAACGCCAAAACGCAGTATGTCAGCTATGTCGATACCGTGGCCGTAGACTTCGAGAACAGCCCGAAATCGGGACTGTATATCGTGAAGCTGGACGCGGACACCAAAGAACCGCTGAAGGACGCTAAGTTCCATGTTTATCAGGGCGATACGCTGCTCGGAACCTACACCACCGGCGCGGACGGCTCCTTTGTCGTACCGAACCTTGAACCGGGCTGGTACACCGCATCCGAGTTCGCAGCGCCCCAGGGCTACGTTTTGGACGATACCCCGCAGAGCGTTCAGGTGACGAGCGAAAAGCTCCACAAGCT
>JAISVY010000021.1 GCA_031271325.1 Oscillospiraceae bacterium | reverse complement strand
CCGCGAACCGAGACACGCGAAAACGTTTATTTGATGACGATGGTGAGCCGCAGTCCCCGTCAGATAACAGGCTTCGATGTTGCTTTTGATAAGTCGCCGGAGCGAATACAAGCAATTGTGGACAATGCGCCGGAGGCTGAAAACTACTGCACGGACGGATGGCTTGGTTATGTTGATGTCGCCTATCCGGGCAGACATGTGCGCAATTGCCACAACAAGAGCGATACGTTCACAGTCGAAGGCGTAAACGCCGATTTAAGGCATTACGTACCGATTTTGGCGCGGCGGAGTCGTTGCTTTGCGCGCAAAATTGAGACGTTGCGAGCTGTGCTTGAAGTCTTCGTGGAAGCTTACAACCGCTTTGGCGCGGCAAAAACAAAGTTTTGGCAGGGGAGGAACTCACCCTCCCGTGACCTCCCTTTCTCTGTGCTGGATTTTCTTTAGGTGTTCGATTGTCCACTCCCCAAGAATATATTTTCTTGACAGCCAGGGTGTGCGATGCTATAGTTGTTATTATGAATAACGTGTTGTTTGACATCACGGGGATGACGTGTTCGGCTTGCTCGGCGCGTATCGAGAAGAGTGTCGCCAAACTTGAAGGCGTGCAAAGCGTCGCCGTGAATCTGCTGAAAAACAGCATGTCCGTTTCGTTCGACGAAAGCAGAACGGACAGCGGCGCGATCGCGGATAAAGTGCGTGAAATCGGGTATGGCGCGTCGGCGCGTCTGGCTGCCGTCAAGACCCCGATTCCGCGCCTTTCCGGCGTGAAAGCCGACGCCCGGTCGATGCAATACCGCCTTGTCGTCTCTGCTATATTTACGGTTCCGCTGTTTTACCTCTCGATGGGTGAGATGCTGAGCTGGCCTCTTCCGGCGTTTCTGCGGGGTATGGAGAACGCGGGGGTCTATGCGTTCACGCTGCTGCTTCTCTGTCTGCCGGTTATCTTCGCGGGGCGCAGCTTTTTCACGGTTGGGCTGCGAAACCTGATACGCCTGTCGCCCAACATGGATTCGCTCATTGCCGTAGGATCCGGCGCCGCGTTTTTATACGGTGTTTACGGCGTTTACGCCATCGCGTGGGGCTTAGGGCACGGCGATACGGAGACGGTTCACCGCTTCATGATGAATCTGTACTTCGAAAGCGCGGCGATGATCCTGACGCTCGTGACGCTCGGGAAAACCTTTGAGGCGCGGGCGAAACGGAAGACAACGAGCGCTATCTCAAAACTCATGGATCTGTCGCCCAAGACGGCGATTGCCGTGCGAGCCGGCACCGAGGTTGAGATCCCGATCGAGAACGTCGTTCCGGGCGACAAACTGATCGTAAAGGCAGGGGCTGCCGTCCCCGCAGACGGCATCATCCTGAGCGGAGCGGGAACGGTGGATGAATCCGTTATCACGGGGGAGAGCATGCCGCTCGACAAAAGCGCCGGCGACAAAGTCACCGGCGGAACGGTCAACCTGACAGGGTATTTTGCCATGGAGGCGAAAGCCGTCGGCGCGGACGCGGCGCTCGCGAAAATCATCAGGCTGGTGGATGAAGCGACGTCGGGTAAAGCCCCCATCGCAAAGCTCGCGGATAAAATCAGCGGCGTATTCGTACCCGTTGTCATCGCGATTGCC
This sequence comes from Oscillospiraceae bacterium, assembly GCA_031271325.1. GTDB lineage: Bacteria > Bacillota > Clostridia > Oscillospirales > UBA929 > UBA929. The sequence continues at coordinate 1,617 of JAISVY010000021.1, read as the reverse complement.
GTCATCACGGCCGCCGTTTGGCTGCTCGCGGGACAAAGCGTTGCGTTCGCGCTCACTGCCGCCATCTCTGTTCTCGTCATCTCGTGCCCCTGCGCGCTGGGTCTCGCCACGCCGACGGCGATCATGGTCGGCACGGGGAAGGGCGCGTCGGGCGGTATTTTGATAAAGTCCGCCGAAGCGCTGGAGACGCTTCATCGCGCGCGCACGATACTGCTTGATAAAACGGGGACCGTCACGGAGGGGAAACCGTCCCTAACCGATATATTTGCCGAAGACCGGGAAACGCTTTTGCGGTACGCGGCATCGATCGAAAGAATGTCGGGGCATCCCCTCGCCGCTCCGATCGCCGCTATGTCGGAGGGCATGGAGACGCTTGAGGTTACCGGTTATGAGCTGATTCCCGGGCGGGGCATTGTCGGGACGATTAACGGTGAAACCGTCTGCGGCGGAAACAGCAGGCTGATTTCAGAACGCGGTATTGACATGAGCGGTTTTGCCCATATCGAGCGGGAGACGGCGAAAACGGGGAAAACGCTGCTCTACTTTTCAAGGAACGACACGCTGCTCGGCGCGATTGCGCTCGCCGACACGGTGAAGCCGGGTTCATACGGCGCTGTCGCGGAGCTGCGGCGTCTCGGCTGCGATGTCGTAATGATCACAGGCGACAACGCGGTCACGGCGGATGCCATAGGGCGTGAAGCCGGGATCTCACGTGTTGTCTCAGAGGCGCTTCCTGCCGACAAGGAACGTGAGGTACGGCGGCTCCAAGAGAGCGGAGCGCACGTCGTCATGGTCGGCGACGGGATAAACGACGCTCCGGCTCTGGCGCGGGCTGATGTCGGGATCGCAATCGGAGCCGGTACGGAGGTCGCGATTGAGTCCGCCGATATTGTGCTCATGAAGAGCGATCTGTACGATGTCGTAACGGCGATAAAACTCAGCCGCGCCGTCATGCGGAATATTCGGCAAAATTTATTCTGGGCGTTTATCTACAATGTGATCGGCATACCGGTTGCCGCCGGGGCGTTCTACCTGCTCACGGGCTGGCTGCTCAACCCGATACTTGCGGCGGCGGCTATGAGCTTCAGCTCCGTATCCGTCGTTCTAAACGCACTGCGCTTAAAACTGGCGAAAACTGTTTAATAGATTGCGTTAAAAACCTCGCGTTCGCCGCTGGATACGTACGCACCCCTGTGTAGGGCGCGGAGACCCCGGCGCGCCGCCCCCCCTTTCCGGCGGAAGGGGGGCGTAACGATTTTTGTATTTTGAGGAGGTGAATACGCGCATGGGGTTTTGGATTTTCATGCTGATCATTGATATGCTGATTCCGATAACAATGATTGGGTTTGGGTCTTATTTTGTCAAAAGCGGCGGTCCCCAGGAAATCAACACATTGTTTGGCTACAGAACATCAATGTCAATGAAGAACAAAGATACTTGGGCGTTCGCCCATAAGTATTGCGGAAAGCTGTGGAGGCTCATAGGCTGGGTTATACTTTTCCCTTCTGTCGGATGTATGCTTTTTGTCGCGGATAAAGACATTGGCGTCACAGGATTGATTGGCGGAATCATCAGCGGCTGTCAACTCGTTTTCCTTATATTTCCCATTGTTTTCAC
>JAISVY010000071.1 GCA_031271325.1 Oscillospiraceae bacterium | reverse complement strand
AAACATATCTCCCCGTACAAAAGCTCCGCCGACATCATCATCGATACCGCGTTGGCTTATGAGGTGCCCGTCCTGCGGGATTTCGCGCTGCCGCTGATACGGGAGGTACCCGCCGGGATCGAGCGTGAACAGGAGCTGCGTGAAATCGCGCCGCTTTTAGAGCAGTTCCCGTCCCTGCCGGAAGAATGGGTTTCCCGCCGCTCCCTGCTGCGGGAGTTTATCGGGGGAGGGATGTTGAATCGTGAGTAAAACATAATTGTCTATACAGTGTATTGACAATTATGATGATTTGCTATATAATAACCTTATCATATAAATGAGGTGAATACTATGAGTCAATCGTTGCTAACCGTTAGAATGGACGAAAATATCAAGCGGAGGTTTGACGCATTTTGCAACGACGCAGGGATGAATCCTTCCGTTGCGGTAAACCTGTTTGTCCGGGCTGTTATTCGGGAAAAGAGAATACCGTTTGAAATTACAGGGAATGATGACCCGTTTTACAGCGCAAAGAATCAAGCGAGACTTAGAGAGGCAATGGAGCAACTGGAAGCCGGTAAAGGCACAATACATGAACTGATTGACACAGATGAATAAAATTTGGTCAGATAATGCTTGGGAAGATTATCTTTATTGGCAGTCACATGATCGAAAGACACTTAAACGTATTCATGATTTGCTTCGGGACATTGAGAGAGACCCGTTTCGCGGAAAAGGCAAACCAGAGTCGCTTAAATATGAGTGGCAGGGGTATTGGAGCCGCCGAATAAATGATACCGATCGATTGGTCTATCGTGTGAGTAACAATATGCTTGAAATCGCGGCTTGCCGGAGCCATTACGGAGATTGATAAGGAGATGCCTGTCATGCTAACCCAATATAAAACCTCGGCGGACTATATCCGGCAGCGCGCCGGCGGCTTTGCGCCGGAGATCGTTCTGGTGCTGGGTTCGGGGTTGGGATTCCTCGGCGACCGGTGCGAGAACGCCGTTGTGATTCCGTACGGGGACATCCCGCACTTTCCCCGCTCGACCGCGCCGGGACACGCCGGGAAACTGGTGCTGGGCGAACTGAGCGGGCGAAGAGCCGCCGTGATGCAAGGGCGTTTCCACTATTACGAGGGATATTCCTACATAGAATCGGTTTACGGTATCCGCACCCTGCGGCTGCTCGGCGCAAAGACACTGCTGGTCACCAACGCGTCCGGCGGGATCGGTTACGCCCCGGGCGACATCATGATGATCACCGACCATATCAAGTTTTTTGACGAAAGCCCCTTGAGGGGGGAGAACATCCCGGAGTTTGGCACGCGTTTCCCCGATATGTCGTTCGCCTACACGCCGGAACTGCGCCGGAAAGCGCGCGCCGCAGCGGAAACGCTGGGGGTCCCGCTGCGCGAAGGGGTGTATATGTATTTTCCGGGACCGCAATACGAGACCCCGGCGGAGATACGCGCCGCCAAAATCCTCGGAGCCGACGCGGTGGGGATGAGCACCGTGCCCGAAGTAATCGCGGCGGCGCACGCCGGGATGGACACACTGGGGTTTTCGCTGGTTTGCAACATGGCGGCGGGGCTGCAAAGCCACGGCTTGAGTGAGCAGGAGGTGCTCGATACCGCCGAACGGTCAAAAGAGACTTTTTCCCAATTGATTTTGCGATGCCTGGAGGAATTGTAATCCAGACGCTCTAAAAACCCCATGTTCGCCGCTAGGCGAACGAGCGCAGCGCTTGCAAAGAGAGATGACGGGAGAGATGTCTCCCGCAGAAATAAAGGAGACGATGCCGTTATGGATACGCTCTTTTCCAAGGTGACCGCCGTTCTGCCGGACGGCTCGGTGAAAAATAACGCTTATGTCGGCGTCGGCGCGGGTATCATTACCTATGTAGGGTCGGAACCGCCCGCAGAAGCGGCGCTTGCCGTCATCGACGGGACGAATAAGGTTCTCTCGCCCGGGCTCGTCAATGCGCATACCCATCTGCCGATGACGCTGCTGCGCGGTTTTGCCGACGACATGGACCTGCAGACGTGGCTCTTTGAGCATATTTTTCCGGCAGAAGATAAACTGACCGGGGAGCTTGTCTATACCGGGTCGCTGCTCGCTTTGATGGAGTGCATCGCGTCGGGTACGACCTCGGTGAGCGATATGTACTTTTTTGAATCCGACGTCGCCCGCGCCGTTGCGGAGAGCGGGATGAAAGCAAACCTCTGCCGCCCGTTCCAAGGGCTTGAGAACCACGAAACCCGCCTGCGGGAAGCGACCGAGATGATAGAACAATATCACGGTTACGACAACGGCAGAATCCTGATCGACGCGTCCGTCCACGCGGAATACACCTCCAGCCCGGCAATCTGGGAAGCGGCGGTACGTCTCGCGAGCGAGAATCACTTGCGTATGCATACGCATCTATCCGAAACGGCGCGGGAGCACAGCGAATGCGTCGCGAAATACGGCATGACCCCGGCGGCTGTCTTTGACCGTTACGGGCTGTTCTCCGTCCCGGTGACGGCGGCGCACTGCGTCCACGTCACCGACGGCGATATCGTGATCCTGGCGGAGAGGGGAGCGACGGCGGTGCATAACCCGGTCAGCAACCTCAAGTTAAACAGCGGCGTCGCGCGTGTGCGCGAATGGCAAAAGGGCGGCGTCAATGCGGCGCTCGGTACCGACGGCGCGGCGTCCAACAACAGCTTGGATCTGTTTGAGGAGATGAAAGCAGCCGCCATTCTCGCCTCGGGGGAGAACCCCCTCACAGCCGCCGGGTCACTCCGGCTCGCAACCGTCAACGGCGCTGTGTCGCAGGGGCGCAAGTCGGGGCAAATCGCCGAAGGCTGCGACGCGGACTTGATTTTGCTGGATTTCGACAAGCCGCACCTGTTGCCGCTGCACAATGTCATCAGTTCACTCGTTTACAGCGCGCGCGGCTCCGACGTCTGTCTGACGATGGTCAGCGGTAAAATTCTATACCGCGACGGCGAATTTCTAACGATCGACCGCGAGCGCGTCCTGCGCGGCGCCCGCAAAGCGGCTTGTATCTTTTAAGTTGGACGCGCATATGGTTGATTGTCAATGGTTGATTGACAATTAAGAAGCTCTAAAACCTCGTGTTCGCCGGCAGGCGAACGAGCGGAGCGCTTGCCAACAGGCGCTTTAGCGCGGCATCGCGAGCCGGAGCGGGAGATTTTTAGGGTGACACAATTGGCAAAATGGGGGTTGACATGGCGAGCAAAAATCAAAATTTTCTGCGCGGCGCGCTGAGCTTGTCGATCGCCACGGCGCTGGTCAAGATCATCGGCGCTTTGTATAAGGTCCCGATTCAAAACCTGCTCGGCGAAGAAGGGTCGTCGCTGTACAGTGTTGCCTACAATATCTACGCGTTTTTGTTTGTTCTCGCCACCGCCGGGTTACCCGTCGCGATCTCCAAAATGGTAAGCGAGAGCGCCGCTTCCGGGCGCAGCGATACCCGGCGTATCTTTTCGGTGGCGTTTACGCTTTTCCTCTGCATCGGCACGGCAGGAGCGCTGTTTATGTTCTTCGGCGCGGACTGGCTGGCCGGTTTGATGAACGCGGAGGATGCCGCTTGGGCGATTCGCGCTGTTGCGCCCAGCGTATTTTTAGTGGTGTTCATCTGCCCATACCGGGGCGTATACCAAGGGCACGGAGACATGAAACCGACCGCTGTTTCTCAAGTCATTGAAGCCTTTGGCAAGCTGGTTTTCGGAACAGGGTTGACATTTCTTGCTTTGAAGGTTATAATACCCGCGGACGGTACGCTTGAAAACGCGCGTATCCGCAACACCGCAGGCTCCGCCATGGCGATTCTGGGCGTGAGCGCGGGTATCCTGTTCTCGGCGGTTTACCTGATTCTGCGCAGCCGCAAAGAAGGGTTAGGCCGTTCCGGCGGCAGCGGCCGCAGACGTTCGGTGATTTTGCGCGAGATGGTCTCGGTCGCCATTCCGATTACGCTCGGTTCCGCCGTTTTGAGCGTGACAAACATCATCGACACCGGGCTTACGCGCGGTTTGCTGCAGAACGGCGCCGGTTTCAGCGCTCAGGTGCGCGACCAATACCACGGCGCGTATACGTGGGCGATCACCCTTTTTAATCTGCCCGGCTCGTTTGTGATCACGCTGGCCGTGAGCTTGATTCCGGCCATCGCCGCTTACCGCGTCCAGCGAAACAACGCGGGCGTCATCCGCACCACCCGCTCCGCCGTCTCGGTAACGGCATTGATCGGAATGCCTGCCGGCGCGGGATTCATCTTCCTGGCCAAACCGATTTTGAGTTTGCTCTACGGAGCGAACCCGGAAGGCGTGAAGATTGCCGCGCCTCTGCTTCAGGTGTTGGGCGTCGCCGTAATCTTCGTCTGCATCGTCACGGTAACGAACTCGGTGCTTCAGTCGATGGGAATGGTATACATCCCGATTGTGACGATGCTGATCGGTTCCGTCGCGAAGATTATATGCACATACACGCTGGTGGGGCACCCGGACATTCATATCAACGGAGCGCCGATCGGTACGCTGGCATGCTATGTGATTGTCGCCATTTTGAATTTGGTCATCGTCATACGCGTAACCCGGGTTGGTCTGTCACTGTTGTCGGAGTTTGTAAAACCGTTGTTTACGGCCGCCGTTATGGGGTTTGTCGCGCTGGGATGTTATTACTTCTTTCACTATCTGACATCGAGCAATACGGTCTCCGTAATTCTCGCAATGGGAGCCGGTTTTGTATCCTATGTTGTCATTTTACTGCTCATTGGCGGGCTTCCGAAACGCGAACTTGAACTCTTGCCCGGCGGCGCAAAACTGGCAAAAATATTACAAATTAAATAAATATTTAAAAAATTCAAAAAAAGACTTGTGCATTGGAGAAAAGTGTGTTAAATTCTGCTTATGACCGCCTCCCGCGATGGGACAGGCTTCTCTGGATCATGGCGCGTCTGCGTTCTCCCGACGGCTGTCCGTGGGATCGGGAGCAAACCCATCTTTCTATCAGGGAGAACTTGGAAGAAGAATGCGGGGAGCTTTTAGAGGCGATTGACGCGGCCAGCGACACTATGATGCGCGAGGAACTGGGCGACGTGCTGCTGCAAGTTGTGTTCCATTCCCGCATTGCCGAAGAGGAGAACCGCTTCACCATTGACGACGTGTTGGACGGTCTTTGCGATAAACTGATCAGGCGGCATCCGCACGTTTTCGGCGGTCAAAAAGCCGAGAGCACGGAAGAAGCCCTGCGTTTCTGGAAAGACGCGAAAGCGAAAGAAGGCTACTCAGGCGAAACGCCCTAAAGCGCCAGCCTATAGCATACAAGAGATTTTAAGGAGGAAAAACAATGAACAAGGCGGAACTCACCAACGCGGTATCGGAAAAGACCGGGCTCACAAAGAAAGACTCTGACGCGGCCATCACAGCCGTATTTGACGTCATCGGAAACGCTCTGTCGACAGGCGACAAGATTCAACTCGTCGGCTTTGGCTCCTTTGAAGTCAAGCAGCGCGAAGCTCGCGTCGGACGCAACCCGAAGACCCGGGAAAGCATTTCGATTCCCGCGTCGAAGAGCCCGGTTTTCAAAGCCGGAAAAGCGTTGAAAGAATCCGTGAATAAGTAAAACGCTAACATTACGTCCCTGCGTCCGCCAAGGGCGCGGGGACGCGCTTTTATTCCGAGCTATTTCACCGCCCGCGTACCGAAAATAAGGAGAGAACAATGCGGCTGGATAAATACTTAAAGGTTTCCCGCCTGATCAAACGCCGCACGGTCGCCAACGAAGCCTGCGACAACGAGCGCGTGTCGGTCAACGGCAAGGCGGCCAAAGCGGCTTACGAAGTCAAACCCGGCGATGTCATCGAGATTCGTTTCGGCGCGCGCCTGACGCGTATCGAGGTGCTCAGCGTCGCCGAAAACGCCACCAAAGAAAGCGCCGCCGGGCTGTATAGGGAATTGCGCCCCGGCGAAACACCCTGAACCCCGCGCTAAGACAATGGTCAATTGACAGTTGACAATGGACAATTAGGACGGCGGATACGGTTCCCCGTCCCCAAATTCAACCCCTCGAAAAACTAGGTACCTCTAAAAACCCCCGCTCCGGCTTGCGATGCCGCGCCATAGGCGCCTGTTCGCAAGCGCTGCGCTCGTTTTCATTCGGCTTCGCCGAATGAAAACATGGGTTTTTAGAGCGACTCAACTGAGGTTTTTCTCGGATAGAGAATGAGGAAACCACTGCGGCAGAATGAATCCGCCTGCGCGGTAATTTCATCGTGAGGAGTTTTTCGAGGGAGTGAATTGTCAATTGTTCATGTTTGTCCCTCTTTGCGCATAGCTATGTACAAAAGGGGGAGAGCAGGTTGGAAGAGAGAAAGCCGCATCATCTGATATTGAACGCGCGGAACCGGCTGTCGGTGTCCGGGGTTTCCGATGTAGGCAGTTTTGACGAGAACGGGGTGGTCTGCATCACGCCGCACGGGACGCTCGTCGTGCGCGGCACCGGGCTGAAGGTGGATAAGATCAGCATCGAGGGCGGGGAATTGACCGTAGAAGGCAAGATAGACAGCATGATCTACGAGGATGCGCAGCCGCAGGGCGGATTCTTCTCCCGTTTCTTCCGCTGATATGGAAATATCGCTTTACGGGCAGCTCTATGAGGTTGCCGCCGCGCTGCTGCTTGGCGTGGGTATGGGATTTGTCTATGACTGCATGAGGATTGTGCGCGGGCGTTTGCCGCTGCGTTTTGTCACGGCGCTGCTGGACATTCTGTTTTGGATCGTATGCGCCGCGATGGCGTTTTGGTTTGCGATGACGTTTGGCGGCGGGGAACTGCAGATTTTCTCCCTAGGCGCGATGGCGCTGGGAATCGTCGTGTATTTCTTGCTGCTTTCCGTGTTTATACGGGCTGCGGGATTCGCCGTGATCGACGGCGCGGCGGAATTGATTCGGGTCATTTTTATCCCGCTGAAGCTGATCGGAAAAAAAATTCATATTTTTTTAACAAAACTCTTCCCTTTTGTCCGAAGATGGCATATACTAAGGGAAGAACATAAAATTGCGGAGCTGAGGAATCGTGAGACAAAACGCGGAGCGAAAGAAAAAGAGCTTGCTGGGAAAGCTGGTCATACTGGTATTCGCGGTGTGGTCGGCGGTGACGCTTATAACGCTGCAGGCGCAAATCAACAAACGAAAAGCCGAAAACGCGGAGCTGGCGGAAAATCTGGCGGCGCAGCAGCTGCTGGTGGAAACCCTTCGGGAGGATACCGGTTCTGACGATCTTACGGAACTATACGCTCGCCTGGCTCGCGAACGCCTGGGTCTCGTCGCGCCGGGAGAAATCATCATCGTGAATAAAAACCCGTGACGCTAAAGATAAGTAACAGGGGGAAGTCGGATCACTATGGAAAATGACGCTATCATCAACGCGAAGGTCACCGGGATCACCAAATTCGGCGCGTTTGTCGCATTGGAAGACGGACGTTCCGGGATGGTGCACATTTCTGAGATTGCGCATTCCTATGTCAACGAAATCCGTGACCACCTGACCGAAGGACAAGAGGTAAAGGTTAAGATCGTAGGGGTAAGCCCCGAAGGGCGCATCAACCTGTCGATCAAGAAAGCGACGCCTCCGCCCCAGAAGGAGGGGTATGGGGGTCGCCGCGCACCGGCCGGTCCGGCGACGTTTGAGGATAAACTCAAAGCCTTTATGTCCGATTCCGAGAGCAAAATTTCTGACCTTCGCCACCACTCCGACAAACACGGCGTGCGCCGCAGAAAATAATGCTTGACAACCACCATAGACCATGCTATAATACCCCTTGCCAATAAGGGGCTTATTTTTTTGTGCGAAGAAATTGTGAGGTGTTGAAGCCATGCGCGTAAGAATTACGCTCTCCTGCAGCGAATGCAAACAGAGAAACTACGACACGGTCAAAAACAAAAAGAACGATCCTGACCGTCTCGAAATGAACAAGTATTGCCGTTTCTGCCGCAAACATACTCTCCATAAGGAGACGAAGTAACAAAGAGAGCTGCTCCGCATCCGGGCAGCGACGCTTGAAGCACATGCGCTTTTGCGCGGCAAAAGCCGGCGTGTAAATGCGGAGCGACCGCGAGTGCCTACGGAGCGTGACAGGAGGTTCCCATGAACGAGAAAAAGCCCAGCATTTTTGTCCGGGTCGGGACGCGTATCGCGCGTTGGTTCCGCGAGACGAAAAGCGAACTGAAGAAGGTTGTCTGGCCGACCCGTAAGCAACTGATCAACAACACCGCGATTGTTCTGGTGGCGCTGGTGGTGGTCGGTGTCGCAATCGCGGGGTTGGACAGGGCGTTTATTGAGATTATTCACCGTTTCCTGCCGTTTGTCTTCGGGGTTTAAGAGATGCCGGATAACGCCAGCTGGTATGTCGTTCACACCTATTCCGGTTACGAGAAGAAGGTGGCGGCTACCATTGAGAAGACGGTGGAGAACCGAAAACTGCAAAACTTTATCCTAGAAGTCAGCGTTCCGACCGAGGAAGTGACCGAACTGACCGCCGACAACAAAAAGAAGGTGGTCGAGCGCAAGATGTTCCCCGGTTATGTGCTTGTCAAGATGGTCATGACCGACGAGAGCTGGCACGCGGTGCGCAATACGCGCGGCGTAACCGGTTTTGTCGGTCCCGGAAGCCGCCCCGTACCGCTCACCGAAGCCGAAGTCACGGCGCTCGGTGTGGAGAAGCGCGAAATCATCGTTCCGTATGTCGTGGGCGACAGCGTCAAGATCATCGACGGTCCGTTGAATACCTTCATCGGCTCGGTTGAGGAAATTGAGCTGGAGAAAAACCGCGTACGCGTCGTTATCAGCCTGTTCGGCCGCGAAACGCCGGTCGAGCTCGAGCTGGATCAGGTAGAACCGCTGGTGGTGTAAAAAACGGCACCTCATCTGTTCACCGGTCATCGTTCCCTTTGTGGGAGGAACGCGAGACGCGTTCCGTCATCACCACTTTATATTTAGGAGGAATCCCCATGGCGCAGAAAGTAGTCGGTCTCATCAAACTGCAAATCCCGGCGGGGAAAGCAACCCCCGCGCCGCCGGTCGGTCCCGCGCTCGGTCAGCACGGCGTGAACATCATGGCGTTTACCAAAGAGTTCAACGAGCGCACCAAAAATGACGCGGGTTTGATCATTCCCGTCGTCATCACCGTCTACGCAGACCGCAGTTTTTCCTTTATCACAAAAACTCCCCCGGCGGCGGTACTGATCAAGAAGGCCTGCAAACTCGAGCACGGTTCGGCTACGCCGAATTCGGCAAAGGTTTCGCAAATCAGCAAGGAAGACATTCGTAAAATCGCCGAGATGAAAATGCCCGACCTGAACGCAGCCTCTTTAGAGACCGCAATCAGCATGGTCGCCGGTACCGCCCGCAGCATGGGCGTTACCGTGGAAGAGTAAGGGGGGTTGCAGGATGTTTCGTGGAAAAAAATATGTGGATTCGCAAAAGCTGATTGACCGCCAAAAGCAATACGACATGAACGAGGCGTTCGCTCTCGTCATTCAAACCGCGAAAGCCAAGTTCGACGAGACGGTGGAAGTACACGTCAAACTGGGCGTAGATTCCCGTCACGCCGATCAGCAGGTGCGCGGCAATGTCGTCCTCCCGCACGGAACCGGTAAGACTATGCGCGTCTTGGTCTTCGCCAAAGGCGACAACGCCAAGGCAGCCGAAGAGGCGGGCGCGGAATTCGTGGGTGCGGAAGAACTGGTCACCCGCATCCAAAGCGAGAACTTCTTTGACTATGACGTAGTCGTCGCGACTCCCGACATGATGGGCGTAGTCGGGCGCTTGGGTAAAGTGCTCGGTCCTAAGGGCTTAATGCCGAACCCGAAGGCGGGTACCGTTACAAACGACGTAGCCCGCGCCATTGCGGAAATCAAAGCCGGTAAGGTAGAGTACCGCCTCGATAAAACCAACATCATCCACTGCCCGCTGGGTAAAAAGAGCTTTGGCGGGGAGAAGCTGGTGGAGAACTTCGACACCCTGCTCCGCGCCGTCATCAAGAGCAAACCCGCCGCCGCGAAAGGTCAGTATATCCGTTCCTGCGTCATCAGCAGCACGATGGGACCGGGCATCAAAGTCAGCACGGCGAGATTGATGTAATTTCATACTGTGAGACGATAACCATTGTCCGCGTAACAACTGCCCTCCCGGTTAAAACCGGGAGGGCAGAATAAAGTCGTGCAGCCATGCGCTGTTTTTGCCCGGCAAGTTAGAAAAAATTCACATAATTGCGATTTTGCTCCAGTTTTCCTCACTTGACAACTCGCTTTGCTCGGAGCAAAACAGCTTTATCTGCAACCTCCAGTCAAAACAGGAGGGTAAACTGTTACCTTACAAAATCACTAAAGACACTAATGCTTCTCTCCCGGTTTTGAGAGTATCGCCGCGAGAAACGCCATGACGACGGCGGCGGTGATGCCTCCGGCGGTGCCCGAGATACCGCCGGTGAAAATGCCCAGCCAGCCGTCTTGTCCGACGGCTTTTTTTACGCCGGCTGCCAGCGAATGACCAAAACCGGTCAACGGCACAGTCGCACCCGCGCCCGCCCATTTAACCAACGGTTCATATAGTCCGACGGCGCTCAGCAGCACCCCGGCTACAACATACGCCACCAGTATACGGGCAGGTGTGAGCATGGTTCTGTCGATCAATATTTGGCCGATCGCGCAAAGCAGACCGCCAAGCAAAAACGCGTTCAGGTATTGCATGATCCATTTCCCCCTATGAGCCGGACAGCGTGGCAGACGGACGGAATGCTCTCCCCCTGCTGCGCCGAGACGGGGGAGAAGAGCGCGCCGGTGCCGCAGAAGAGTACGCGCCGCCATTTATTCTCGCGCATTCCGCTCAGGATATACCCGCATAACGCAACGGCGCTGCAGCCGCAGCCAGATCCGCCCGCACCTGCGTCCGCGTCGTCCCGGTTGAAAATCAATAACCCGCAGTCTGTATACCGTTCGCCTAAAGAAACGCCTTTTTTCATAAACAGATCGCGCAATATATCCGAACCGACCGAACCGAGATCGCCGGTAACGATGAGGTCGTAATCCTCCGGCGCCAGTTTGCAATCCTCGAAATGCGCCGTAAGGGTAGAGAACGCCGCGGGAGCCATTGCCGCGCCCATATTGGTCACATCTTTGATTCCCATGTCGGTGACCTTACCAAACGTCACGTGCGATATGCGCGGATGATTCGGATTTCCGCTGACGGCGCTGCGTTCCAGCACCGCCGCGCCCGCGCCGGTCACAGTCCACTGCGCCGTCGGGGTTCGCTGACCGCCGTATTCCAGAGGAAGGCGGAATTGGCGTTCCGAGCCGCAGAAATGGCTGGATGTCACAACCGCCACACGGTCGGCGAAACCGCCGTCTATCAGCATTGAGCCTAGCCCCAAGCTCTCCGCCATCGTGGAGCATGCGCCATACAACCCGATAAACGGAATCTCGCAATCCCGCGCGGCAAAAACGCTGCCGATGCACTGCCCCAAAAGATCCCCGGCTAACAGATACTGTATGGAGGTTTCGGGAAAGTTCCCCTTGCTCAGCGCGAGGTTGAGCGCGTCCCGCTGCATGGCCGACTCAGCCTGCTCCCAGCTCTTCATACCTTGCAGACTGTTTTCATAGATGCTGTCGATGCTGTGCCTCAAAGGTCCCAAACCCTCTTTTTTCCCGGCGGCACACGCCGAGGAGGCGACCGCGACAGGGGAGGCGAGAGCAACCGTTTGTTTTCCGCGTTGTTTTGGCATAGAGAACCCTCCCGGATGTGTCCTATTGTGCCTCATCCGGTTTGGGTTTATGCCGAAAATCAACGGCACGGCAAACGCGTGAATGTCCATGTTGTACAGACTAAATGTACGAAAATCCGCAATCGCGGGCGACCGAGGACGGTCGCCCCTACATGAGATGCCGTTTTTTGCGCGTTTTGTTCGTTCATATATTTACCGTGAAATCACCGGAACCAAACCTCGACATTGCTCTGTTTCTATGGTATGATTGAGAAGCTCTAAAAAACCTCATGTTCGCCGGCAGGCGAACGGCTCGAGCACAAAAGGGGAGAGCATTCCTTGAAAACAACAGATTTTTCGTATTGTTTGCCGCCGGAGTTGATTGCGCAAACACCGTCGGAACGGCGCGACCATTCCCGCCTGATGGTCATCGACCGGTCAAGTGGCGAATTGCGGCATTGTTTTTTTTATGATTTGCCAAACTTTTTGCAAGCGGGGGACTGCCTTGTATTGAATAATTCGCGCGTTATCCCGGCGCGTCTGCTGGGTAAGCGGCTTCACGGCGGCGCGGCGGAAATTTTGCTGTTAAACGATATGGGAGGCGATCGCTGGGAGTGCCTTGTGAAACCCGGCAAAAGCCTTCACGCGGGCGCGCGCGTCTTTTTCGGTGACGGCAAGCTGACCGGGGAGATCGAGAGGGTAGGGGAGGGCGGAATGCGTACCGTGCGGTTTTTCTACGACGGCATATGGAACGAGCTGTTGAACGAACTGGGCGCGCTGCCGCTGCCGCACTACATCCGCGCGATACCGGAAGATACCGAACGGTATCAAACGGTGTACGCCAAGCCGCCCGGTTCTGCGGCGGCGCCGACGGCGGGTCTTCACTTTACACCGGAATTGTTGGGCACGTTACGGGAACGGGGCGTTAACATTGCGGAAGTGACGCTGCACGTGGGGTTGGGAACCTTCCGGCCGGTCAAAGCCGAGCATATCAGCGATCATAAAATGCACACCGAACGATACGAAGTTTCAGAAGAAACAGCGTCGGTCATCAATGAAACCCGCCGGAGCGGGAGGAGAATTGTGGCGGTAGGTACGACCTCCTGCCGTACGCTGGAATCGGCGGCTGATAACGGGGGGGCTGTACACCCCGGATGCGGCGAGACAGACATTTTCATTACACCCGGTTACGCCTTCCGCGCGACCGACGCGTTGATTACCAATTATCATCTGCCGCAAAGCACC
>JAISVY010000146.1 GCA_031271325.1 Oscillospiraceae bacterium | reverse complement strand
GCCGTAAAAGGCGCGAAGCGCTTGCCGCTGGAGGGAACACAGCCGGCGGCGCTTCTCCTCGCAAACGAAATGCTGCGGCAAACCGGCGGGGAGATCACCGAGGAAGGGTTGGAACGTTTTCTCAAGGAGCGGCGGGAGCCGCTTTCCGAACAGGAACTGTGGCTTTTCGTCCCGTTTTTGAAGACCGCCGTAATCGGGCAGATCGCCGTGAGCTGCGGGGAGATCGACAAAATACTGCTGGCATACGGCAAGACGGCGGGCGACAGCCCGTTCACGGCGGAGGCGCGGGCGTTTTCCGCGCGGCTTGCCGGACAGATGCCCGACCGGGAGACGGAGGAGTTCGCGGCGGCGGCCGAAGGCACACACCGGCGTGCCGCGACGCGGATCGGAACGCTGATCACCTCACTGCGCCTGCTTTCCACGGCTGACCTGACCGATATATTGCGCGCTTCCGGCGCGATGGAAGCCGCGTTGAACCGCGACGCGGTGTATCCGCAGATGGACGAGGAAACGCGCGGGCGTTACCGAGCCAAGCTCGCGAAACTCGCGCGCAAAGAACGGATCGGCGAAGGCGAAGCGGCGGAGAGGGCGCTTGCGCTTTGCGGGCGGGGAACAACGGAGAAGGAGCGGCATGTTGGCTACTATCTCTGGGAACGCCCGCTGGGAAAGAAGCCGCCCCGATGGCCGGGGCGTTTATATTTTGCAGCGCTGTTTGCCCTGACACTGCTGCCGGGAGCCGTATGCGTGCTGCTGACAGGGCGGGTTTGGCCGGGACTTCTGCTGCTGCTGCCGCTTTCGGCGATGGCGAAGAACATCGCCGATTCGGCGGCGACCCGCCTCGCGCCCTGCCGCCCGGTACCGAGGCTGGAACTGCCGGACGGTCTGCCGGAGAACGGGAAGACCCTCTGCGTGATCTCCGCGCTGCTGACCGGGGCGCAAACAGGCGGGGAGCTTGCCAAGAAGCTGGAATCCTACCGCTACGCGAACCGCGACGCGGGGGAAAACCTGCTGTTCGGGCTGTTGGTGGACTTTCCCGACGCGAGGCAAAAAGAGCGCCTTTCCGGCGAACAGGCGCTGAACGAAACGCGGGAGGCGGTGTGCGCCCTCAACCGGCATCACGGGGGAGGGTTTTTCCTCTTTACCCGCGAGCGGGTATACAACGCGCGCGAGAAGAAGTATATGGCGTGGGAGCGAAAGCGCGGCGCGCTGCTGGAACTGTGCCGCCTGCTGCGCGGTAAGCCCGGCGGTCTGCGGGCGGACGCCGGGGACGAAACGGCGCTGCGCGGCGTCCGCTACGTCATCACGCTCGACAGCGATACCTGCCTGACGCCCGGCTCGGCGCGGCAGATGGCGGGCGCGATGCTGCACCCGCTGGCGCGTCCGGTGATAGACCCCAAAAAAAAGATCGTAACCGAAGGCTACGGCGTTATCGCGCCTCGCATGACGGTGGACTTGGAGGCGGCCGGGCGCACCGCGTTCTCCCGCGTGTTCGCCGGGCAGGGGGGGCTTGACCCTTACTGCGGGATGACCGGCGAGGTATACCACGACCTGTTCGGGAAGGGCAGTTTCCACGGGAAGGGCATCTTTGACGTAGACTGCTATCTGCAGTGCCTGGACGGGCGGTTTCCTGAAAACAGGATTTTGTCGCACGACCTGCTGGAGGGGAACTACCTGCGCGCCGGGCTGATGGAGGATGTGGAGCTTTCCGACGGCTTTCCGGCGACCGCGCGGGCATGGTTCCTGCGCCGCGAGCGCTGGATACGGGGCGACTGGCAGGTCGCGTCGTGGACGCTTCCGCGTGTGCCGTCGCCGCGCGGCGCGGAGAGAAACCCAACCGGAGCGCTTGAGAGATGGAAACTGCTCGATACGCTCCGAGGCAGCCTCGTCCCGGCGGCGACGCTGGCCGCGCTGACGGCGGGTACGCTGTTCCCCGGACGGATATTCGCCGTTACGCTGACCGCCGCGCTGATTTCATCCTCATCGCACCTGCTGCTCACGCTCGCGGAGAAGGCGTCGCGCCCGGCGACGGCGCGGGCGAGGACGCACGCCGCCATCGTCACGGGGATTCCGGCCGTCGCGTACCAGACACTGCTGACGCTGGCGTTTCTGCCGTACAACGCCGTATCCTCCGCGTACGCCGCTGTGCTCGCGCTCTGGCGGGTGTGCGTCACGAAGAAGCGCCTGCTGCAATGGGTAACGTCGGCGGAGACGGAGAGCGTGTTCGCCGGGGCGGTGCAGACGGCGCGGAATATGTTTCCGGGGCTTGCGTGGGGGGTGCTGACCGCCTGTCTGTCCCGCTCCGCCGTCGGCTGGGTACTCGGCGCGGGCTGGGCGGCGTCGCCGTTTATCGCGTACGCGGTCAGCCGGGCGGCAAAACCGGGAAGCGGCCTGAGCGATGCCGACCGCGCGTTTTTATCCCGGCAGGCGGCGCTGATGTGGCGGTATTTTGAGGATTTCCTGACGCCGGAGGACCATTATTTAATCCCCGATAACTTTCAGGAGCAGCCGGCGGCGGGGGCGGCGCACCGCACCTCACCGACCAATGTCGGGCTTTCGATGCTCTGCGCGCTGGCGGCGGCGGACTTGGGGCTGTGTTCACGGGAGAGATCCGCCGCGCTTCTGGACAGCATTCTCACGGCAATCGAAGCCATACCGAAATGGCACGGGCATCTGCTCAACTGGTATGACACCCGTACGCTGGAACCGCTGACGCCACGCTGCGTGTCCTCGGTGGACTCCGGCAACCTCTGCGGATGTCTGATCGCGCTGCGCGAAGGGCTTGCGGAGCTGGGGGAGGCTTCTCTCGCAAAACGCGCCGGAGCGCTCGCGGACGGGATGGATTTTACGCCGCTGTATGACGCGAAGCGTAAGTTCTTCCGCATCAGCGTCGATCTGGACAGACCGGAGGCTGGCGCGGGGGTATATGATCTGCTGGCTTCCGAAGCCCGCCAGACAAGCTATATCGCAGTCGCCCGCGGGGAGGCGGACAAAAAGCACTGGCAGCGTCTGGGCAGGGCGCAAGTGGAGGTCGGCAGTTACCGGGGCATGGCATCCTGGACGGGCACGATGTTTGAATACTTCATGCCCCATCTGCTGCTGCCCGCCTACCGCAACTCGCTGATACGGGAATCTTTGGATTTCGCCGTTTTCGCGCAGCGGCTGTACGGCTCGCGCAGGGGGATCCCGTGGGGGGTTTCGGAGAGCTGCTTCTACGCGTTTGACCGGGCGCTGAACTACCAATACAAGGCGCACGGCGTTCCCGCGCTTGCCTATAAACGCGGGCTGGGAGCCGACAGGGTAATCGCGCCGTACGCGAGCTTTTTATCGCTGCTAACCCATCCCACGGCGTCGGTGCGCAATTTGCGGTGGCTGCACAGGATGGGGCTGGAAGGCCAGTACGGTCTGATCGAAGCGATCGACTACACACCGTCCAGGGTTTCTCCGGTTTCGGAAGGCGCGGGAGGGCGGCATGAAGAGGTGCGCTGTTATATGAGCCACCACCTCGGCATGAGCTTGGCCGCCGTCTGCAACGCGCTGCGGGACAACATCCTGCAAAAGCGGTTTATGCGGAACGGAGCGATGGGCGCGTTCGCGGGGTTGCTGCAGGAGCGCGTGCCGGTGGGCGCGGCGACGGTCAAGCCGTTCGGAAGAGAGGTGCCGGAGAAGCCCAAACGCGCCGAAGCGGGGTATCAGCTTGAGCTGGAGCATATCCGCGCCGGCAGGCCGAGGGTTACGCTGCTGAGCAACCGCTCATACACCGTCCTGTGCGCCGACAGCGGCATGACGCGCTCGGAATGGGGAGGCGCCGCCGTCACGCGGTTTGAGCCGGGGCGCGGAGGGGGCGGCATGTCCTTTGCGTTCAACGGGGAGAGTTTACTGCCGGACGGAGCCGATACGGGCGGCTTTACCGCGTCGTTTGAAGGTTCCCGCGCCGTTTGGCGGGGGCGGCGCGGCACGGTACAAAGCGAGGTAAGCGTCAGCGTACCGGACAATGAAAACGCCGAAACCCGCGCGGTCACGCTGTTTAACACCGGGAAAGAGGCGGTGCGGGGAGTGCTGAGCTGTTACTTTGAGCCGGTCCTGCAGCGCGGGGAGGACTACGAAGCGCACCCGGCGTTCTCCAAACTGTTTATTGACGCGCGGACGGAGGGCGGGTTTTGCCTCGTTCGCCGCCGCCCCCGTACGGGAAAACGGGAGGTTTGGCTGGCGTTTGCGACCGACGGCGAGGGGACGGCGTTTGAGACAAGCCGCGAGACCGCCGTGGGACGCGGAAGGATTCCCAAGTTAAACCCGGAAAACAACGCGGGCAGCGGTTTGAAAGAGGGCGGCAACTCTGAGCAAGCGCCGCCGGTCGACCCTTGCGTATTCGCGGCGGCGCGCATAACCGTTCCGGCGGGGGAGAAGGTCACGGTGCGGTACGCGCTGGCCATCGCGCCGACGGCGGCGGACGCTTCGGCCGCGGCAAAGCGCACGCTGAAGCGAAGCGCCGTTTCCGCGCTGCCTGACGAGGCGGCGCGGTCGCTGGGGATGACCGCGGCGGAGCGGAGTGAAGCGTTTGACTGGCTGGCGCGGATGGTGTTCCCCCAAAGCGCCGGAAACGGGGAAGGGCTGACGCTCGGCAGAGAAGGGCTGTGGGCTGTGGGCATCTCGGGCGATCTGCCGTTGATCGTGTCGCCCGCCGACGGCACGCCGGAGAAAGCGGCGCGGGCGATACGGCAGCACAGATATTTGAGCCTGTGCGGTTTTTCCTGTGACCTCGCGCTGCTGACGCGGGACGGAAGCGAATACCACCGGCCGGCGCGTTCTTTCCTGATGGAGGTGCTGAAAGCCTGCCGAGCGGAACACACGGCGGGCAAAAAAGGCGGCGTTCACATCATAGATTTGGGCACGCTGAACGCGGAGCAGGAGGGATTGCTGCACTCGTTCGCGGCGGTCTTGACGGACGCGCCGGACAGTATCATACCGGACGCGGCGGAACCGGAGCCGCGCGAACGCCCGCCGGAACCGGGCTGCGCGGAGCGGGAGCCGCTGCGGTACCGATGGAACGGAGACAACTCGTTTTCCTTTACCGTTCGGGGAGAACTGCCGCCGCTGGGGTGGAGCCACACGCTGGCAAATCCGAACTTCGGCGCGCTGGTCACCGAAACCGGCGCGGGATATACCTGGCGCAAAAACGCCCGCGAAAACAAGATGACGCCGTGGACGAACGATCCGCTCGCGACCGTCGGCGGCGTGACGCTGACCGTGAATATCGGCGGGCGGGAGGTCAGCCTGTTCGCGGCGGAGGACGGAATGCCTTGCGGCGTGACATACGGCTTCGGGTTCGCGCGGTGGGAGAAGCAGACCGAAGCGGGCAGGGTGACGGCGACGCAGTTTGTCCCGCCCGACCGGATGGCGCTGGTGACGCTGATCGAGGCGGAAGCGCCGATCAGCGTAACTTACGGCGCGGAGCTTGTGATGGGCGTTTCGCAGGGGCGCTTCTGCGCGGCGCGGCGGGAAGAAGACGGAACGGTACGGGTGAGGAACCCGTTTAACAAAGACTACGCGCCGCAGGAATTTATAGTCGCCGCAACCGGCGGCTTGGACGCCGCCCCGCAGAGTTTCGGGCGTGTAGACGCGAGGTTTAACACGATTTCCGATAGCTGCCCAAGTCAGATTCAAGAAGAAAACAGCGGTCAGCCAACGCTTTCGGATTCACTTTCTTTTGCGGAAGCGAAAGAGACGGCGGTCTTGGTCACCGGATGCGCGTGCAACGAGCGGGGCGCGGCGCTGCTCCGCGAACTGACCGGTATTGACGCGGCGCGGAACAGCTTGCGCCGTACACGGGAGCATTGGGAGGCGCTTGTGCGTCCGGTGAGGGTCAACAGCGGGCGGGAAGCGCTGGACCATTACGGCAACGGTTGGGGGCTGTATCAAGTGATCGCGGTGCGGCTCTGCGCCCGAACGTCGCTCTACCAGTGCGGCGGCGCGTACGGGTTCCGTGACCAGCTTCAGGATGTCTGCGCCGCGCTGACCGCCGAACCGCGCCTCGCGAAGACGCAGATCCTGCGCGCCTGCGCGCGGCAGTATGAGGAAGGCGACGTGATGCATTGGTGGCATCCCGCAAACCGCACGCCGGGTTTTTCGGACAAGGGCGTGCGCACGAAATGCAGCGACGATTTGCTGTGGCTGCCGTATACTGTCGCGGAGTATTGCGAAAAGACGGGGGACGACGACATCCTCTCGGCGGAACTGCCGTATCTGGTGTCACCGCCGCTGGAGAAGGAAGATGACCGTTACGAAACCCCCGCCGTCTCGGCACGGCGGGGCAGCGTATATGAACATTGCCTGCGGGCGTTTGAGCGGGTGGCGGAGCGCGGAAGCGGGAAGCGCGGCCTGCTGCTGATCGGCGGCGGCGACTGGAACGACGGGATGAACCTCGTCGGGCACAAAGGCGCGGGCGAAAGCGTATGGCTGACGTGGTTCGCGGCGCACACGGCGGAACGGTTTTCCCCGCTCTGCGAGCGGCGGGGCGATGGGGAGAACGCGAAAAAGCTCTCCGCGTGGTCTGAAAGGCTGGTGAACGCCGCTTCGGAAGCGTGGGACGGGCGTTGGTTTTTGCGCGGGACGTACGACGACGGCACCGAGCTTGGTTCCGCGAAGAGCGGCGAATGCGAAATTGATTCGATCGCGCAGAGCTTTTCCGCGCTGTTCCCCGGACGCGTGCTGGAGGAACGGGTGCGCGAGGCGCTGCGTAGCGCGGCGGAGCGTCTGGTTGACCGCGGCGCGAAGCTGGTCAAGCTGTTTGCGCCCGCTTTTTCGGGGCGGGGCGCGAAAGACCCGGGATATATCAAGGGGTATGTGCCGGGCGTGCGGGAAAACGGCGGGCAGTATACCCACGCGGCGGTGTGGCTCGCGATGGCGTTCGCCAAGGCGGGCGACCGGGAGACGTGCCTTGACCTGCTCGAAATGCTGCTGCCAGAGACGCACGACAATGCCGTGTACAAAGCCGAGCCGCATGTGCTGGCCGCCGACGTATACAGCCACCCGGCACATCTGGGGCGCGGCGGCTGGAGCCATTACACCGGCGCGGCGGGATGGTTCTATAGGGTGCTGACGGAGGTATTAGAGAGTTGAAGTAGAGGTTGCAGACAACGCTGTTATTTTCCGAACAAAAAGCCGCATGGCTGCACGACGGTGTCTTCAAGCAAAAACGACCCTTTTTGGGCCGTTTTTGAAAGAGTTCTAAGATTATACCCTCAATATATTCGTCTCAGAATTTCATTCTTGAGGTTATCCAATGTAATTTCAAACAGGAAAGTCTTCTCTCGTTTGTCTTTTCGCAAGGCCGCCAGTTCGTCTTGAAGCACAGGCAGCTTTTCCGCTGCTTTATACACTCCCGCCAATCTGGAGCAAGTCGCGATCTGCCATTTTGCGCCATACAGCGATAACCGCGAGATAAACGCGTACTGGTCATAGATGAAAGCCTTATATATTTCAATGCCGTGAGCTTCTGCGGAAAGACCGTCCGTCAAGCGCGTAAACAGCTCCTTGTAATCGGGAGCGGTGCGGTTCAGTTCGGTATCGATCATCGCGAGCAATCGAATTATCCCGGCATCATTGGAGTCAGAGACTTTAAGAAGTCCTTCCGAGAAATCCTCTTTATAGTCATAAAAGTGACATTGGTACACCAGCAGAAAAACAACTTTTCTTTGAATATTTAACGGTTGACGGCTTAGCGCCTCAAGAAATCCATACGGGTCAAGCAAAAAGTCGGTCTTGAGATCTAATCCGTCGATTAAGATGTCAAAGGTAATACCCGGCTTAACACTTAGCTCAAACCGCTGCTCCAAGGTCAGCGTCTCGTCTCGGCTTCTAGCAAAACAAACCGGGACTAAAAAACAAAGAGAGAGTAAGATCGCTATAACTTTTTTCATGCTGCCCCCCAATTCCTTTTACCAAGGTGTGATCACACAAGTTCCCTTTGGATCGAATCCATTGTTGATAAGGTTTTTAATAGGTCACTCTAAAAACCTCACGCTTCGGGGCGAGAAGAATTTGTCCGGCGATTCCTGATAAACGTGCAGGGAAACCGCTTCCCCCTAAGGCAAAATATATCACAACTGTGTAACAATGTCAATAGCAAACATCAGTGTAATTGATGAAACATGCGGAGCATATTTGTTAACGCTAAAGAAGCTTAGCAAAAACAACGCAACAATCGAAGAAACAGGGCATACTTCAACGATAATCGTATTTGTTCGCGGTGAAAGCGTGGAACAACAATGCGGGAATACGCAAAACAACTGGAATATTCATACCGGCGCGAGCATGCACCATTTATTGCCATATGCAGCGTTTTTATTTGACATCGGGGCGTAAGTGATGTAAAATGGTTGGCGTTGAAAAAGAAGGAGGTTGCTCAATGATTGGATTTCCGGAGATCGGGCTAGAGTTTCAGTCAAACCCCATTATCTGGCAGATAACAGACAAATTCGCGCTGAGATGGTACGGG
>JAISVY010000096.1 GCA_031271325.1 Oscillospiraceae bacterium | reverse complement strand
TACCTCCTAAAAATTTTTGGATGCCTCCGCATCCTTGTGGCTCGTTGATTGTAACAGACGCCTTTCCGGAATTCAAGGGATTTATGCACGATGTAACAAAGCTGTAATATTTCTCCCGCGACTCTGCCACGCGAACCTATCGCGACCCTACCGACCGTATAGCTCCTCTTACAACAATCGTCCGGCAAAAAAAGTTTAGACAGGGGAGGAACTCACTCTCCCGCGACATCCCTTCTCTGTGCTGGATTTCCTCTAGGCGTTCGATTGTCCCCGATTGTCCACTCCCCAAAGCAACTTTTGCTTGCTCATACACAAACGCTATGATATACTGATTTTGACTGATGATGTCGCTCCGTAAACTTCCCGATCAAGCTCGTGGCACTGCGTTAAAGCGCTCACGTCTGCGGCGGCTGTTCGCAAGCGCTGCGCTCGTTCGCTTGGCGGCGAACATGAAGTTTATAGGGTTTCCCTATTGCGGGAGGGTTCTATGCAAGAAAAAGCAATTTTGGTCGGGTTGCATACCGGAACCATGCCGGAACTGGATTCAAACGACGAAACGTTGGATGAGCTGGAAGCGCTGCTCACCACGGCGGGCGGCACCGCCGTGGGGCGGGTGCTGCAAAACCGTGCCGCGCCCGACCCCGCGTCGTTTATCGGGCGGGGTAAGGCGGAGGAAGTGCGCTTGCTGGCGGAGGACGCCGACTTGGTAATATTCGACAGCGAACTTTCGCCCCCGCAGAGCCGCGTACTGGAGAAGATGCTTGGCAAGCCGGTCGTTGACCGCAGCGGGTTGATTCTCGACATCTTCGCCC
This sequence comes from Oscillospiraceae bacterium, assembly GCA_031271325.1. Classification (GTDB taxonomy): domain Bacteria; phylum Bacillota; class Clostridia; order Oscillospirales; family UBA929; genus UBA929. Next base: position 4,087 of record JAISVY010000096.1, on the reverse strand, counting down.
AACGCGCGAAAACCGCCGAAGGCAAACTGCAAGTCGAGCTGGCGCAGTATCAATACCTTCTGCCGCGTCTTGCGGGACTTGGAGCGTCGCTTTCGCGGCTCGGCGGCGGCATCGGTACGCGCGGTCCCGGCGAAAGCAAGCTCGAAACCGACAGGCGGCACATTCGGGCGCGCATCCGTGCCGTGGAAACCGCTCTGGAGCGGGTCAAACGCCAGCGTCTGATCTCGCGCAAACGGCGTGAAAAGCGCGGTATCCCGGTCGTGTCGATCATCGGGTACACCAACGCGGGTAAATCCTCGCTGTTCAACGCGTTGTGCAAAAACGACGAGGTCGCGGCGGGAAACCGGTTGTTCGAGACGCTGGATACGACCGCGCGGCGATGCCAGATCGGCGGCGGCGTTGTGCTGACCGATACCGTAGGCTTCATCCGAAAGCTGCCGACCCATTTAATCCGCGCCTTTCGCGCAACGCTGGAGGAACTGGCCGACGCCGACATCATTCTGCACGTCGCGGACGGTTCAAACCCCGGCTGGCGGGAACAGTGCGAAACGTGCGAACAACTGATCACCGAGTTTGCGGCGGGCGTACCGGTGCTGACGGTCTACAATAAGCAGGATTTGGGCTTATCGGAAGACATACCGCCGGAAAACAGCGCGGTCGCCTATACTTCGGCGAAGACGGGCGGCGGTTTGGAAGCGTTAAAAAGCAAGATTACCGCTCTGCTGCCGCAAAATGTTCTGTAATTCCCCGTAATACGCGCTTTACAACCGCCGCTTATTTTGCTATAATGCTTTTGTAGGTGGTGTGCAACGATGGATGATAGGGAAAACAACAGCCAGTCCAACGAGTTAGATCAAACCGAACTGGATGAAATAGACCGGTTTCTTGACACACTGCACATACCCGAAGAGACGATCGGCGACATGGACAGACCGGTTACCACCCTGCGCACCAAGCCGCCGGTTACCATAGCGAATATCTTCCCCTTGCTGGCTTGGGTGGTTTTTTTAGTCGCTATGTTCACAATCATCCAAGCTGCCCCGCAGGGAGAATCGTTTTTTAACAATATTCTTCATGTATCGGCTTCCAGGCAATGGGACGATGAACACCTCTTCGCCGCCATGTGCTATCTGTTCGGCAACTGCGCCGTCTGCGGCGGCGGGCTTGCAATCCGGTTTTGCAAAAAAATGCGGTTCACTTCTTCCGGAACGATCAATCTTATTGCCGCAGGTGTTCTTTCCGCCGTTATTTCTGTCATTCTGCTGTTTCAATAGCAAACCGAGTTTATAGATACATCTTGCCGGGCGGCAATACGGGTAAAAAAGAAAGGAGGCGCCGGCTTGGATGAATTAGCCAACCATAATCTTCCCGAAGAGGCGCCTATCGACTCCGTACTTAGCGTAACCATCAGTTCCGACGGCATGAGCGCCGATATAACCGCCACCGAGCCGCAAAACGGCGGCGCGGCTCCGACTGTCGCAGCGGCACGGGCGGCACTCGCGCAAAAGGGCGTTGTTTACGGTATTGACGAAGAGGCGCTGGTGCGTTTGGCTTCGTCCGCGATGTACGGGCTGCCCGTAACCTGCGCGAGAGGGGTGCCTCCCGTTCACGGCGAAGCCGCCGTGGTCAGGCAGCTCATCCATACCGACAACGATCTCCGCCCGAAAGAGCTGGCGGACGGTTCGGTTGACTTTAAAGACCTTGGGATCGTGCATTCCGTCAGGGCGGGGGAACTGCTTTGCGAAAAAAAGCCCGCCACGCCCGGTACGCCCGGAACCAACGTGCTCGGCAACACGGTTCCCGCGAAACCGGGAAAAGACGTGCCGCTGCCGGCCGGAAAGGGCACGACGATCTCCCCCGACAAACTGCAGCTGCTGGCGGCATACGACGGTCAGGCCGATATGGTCAACCGGAAGATCCAAGTTCTTAATACCTTCACCGTTAGGGGCGACGTATGCAACGCCACCGGAAACATCGACTTTGTCGGCAACGTGGTGGTAGAGGGCAGCGTCTTGACCGGATTTTCCGTACAGGCAACCGGCAACGTTACCATCAACGGCTCGGTGGAAAGCGCGCAGATCATCGCGGGCGGCAACATCACACTCAAAGGCGGCATCAACGGTTCGGGCAAGGGTATGGTCAAAGCGGGCGGATATGTCAAAACAAAGTATATCCAATCGGGAACCGTACACGCGGCGGGGGACATCGAATCCTCCTATATCCTCCACTCGGTGGTGCAAAGCGGCGGCGGCGTCACGCTGCTCGGTAAAGGTACGATCATCGGCGGCAACGTATGCGCCATGAAGTACATCAACGCCGCGATGGCCGGCAGCCGCAATACTTACGTACCAACCATTTTAGAGGTAGGCACCGACCCCGGCGCGTTAAACCGAAGCCGCGAGATTCCTAAAGAGCTGGAAGCCAACAAGCGCGATTCCATGGCGCTGCTCCGGGTAATCAACCTGCTCGGCGAATACAAAAAGGCGAACCGTATCACACCCGACAAACTGCAATCGCTTCACCGCGCGATCGCTTCCTATCAGGCGCTTGCGCAAACGGCGCTGGAACTGGAAGACGAGCAGCAGCATATCCAAGAGGCTCTTGCCGCCGCCGGGCGCGGTGCCGTCAACATCACCGGCGCGGCGTATCCGGGCGTACGTATTGTAATCGGGTCGGATACGCTCCCGTTGGAATCAAAGTTCGACCATTGCTCTTTTGCCCGAAGCGAAAGCGGCATCCAGATGATGCCGCTGAAGATATAAACGAAATGTTGAACATTGCGCTGTTCGCCTGAAAGGCGGACAGCGCAATGTTTTCGTACAGCCGTCGCAGATGTGAGCGCCTGTGGCGCGGTGTCGCAAATCGGGCGGGTAAAGGGACGGCGGGTTACGCTCTACCCCGCTTCGGTGACGGGGGTTGTGCCGCGGTAAAATGTACCGGTGTATTCTTCGAACGTCGTGATCTCCGCTTCGTGCATCCGGGTAGCGTCTTCCACGCCGATATACCTCCAGTGCCACGGCTCGAAGAGGTATCCGGTGACCGATACGTCGTTTTCGGGATAACGCAGGATGAAGCCGTATTCGTGCGCGTGTTCCAGCATCCAAGCGTATTGCTCGGTATTCTGGAAGTTTTCGCGGCGCAGGCTGCCGGTGGACGGCCACATATGCAGGAGGTCTACGGTCAGCCCGGTCTGGTGTTCGGAGTGTCCGGCGCGCGCCGAATAGGTTTCGGCGACGCCCTCGCCGTCCGCTTTGGCGTAACGGGCGAACAGAGCTTTTTGGTAGTCGAAGCTGCGGTAAGCCGAAATGGCGATCAGCTTCAAGCCCAGCTCGGCTTTCACCGCGGCCGCCATATCCTCAAAAGCGGTCGCCGCCGTGTCGGTCAGCATTATGCTGTATCCCGCAATGTTGCGCAGCCCCTCCGGGATGTAGTCCGCGGGGAGCTGGAAGTTTTTGTTGCAAAAAACCAGAAGCTCTGCGGGGTCGGCGATCTGGGTGATGTTTTTATAGTACCCGTAATCGGCGTTGACATTCACCAGCGCCAGCGCTTTTGTCAGCGCCATATCCGGGTACGCTTCGATGAACGCGCGGTAGCGCTCCTCGTTTTTCGATATGTAATGACCGAATGCGGCCAGCGAATTGTCCGCTTCCCCGCCGGCGCTGATTCCCTGCGTGACCGATAAATCGGGAATCAACGACGCGCCCCCTTCGCCGAGCGATTCGTCGGAGATCTCGATCGCTTCATCTACGTTCGGCGTTTCCTCCGGCTCTCTGGTCACCGGCGACGGTTCCGTTTGCTTTACCGCTTCCTTCGGCGGCGCGACGGGTGCGCCTTTGATCTCCTGGGATTGCGGCGGTAAAACCGGCTCTGTTTTCGCGCCGTACCGGATCGAAAACCCGATATCCGAGCAGGAAGACAGTAAAAATATCAAGGCGGCGCAGGCGAATACGATTCGTTTCATCCGATTCTCCTTATGGGTCACTCTAAAAACCTCCCGCTCCGGCTTGCGATGCCGCGGCACAGCCGCCTGTTCGCAAGCGCTCCGCTCGTTCGCCTAACGGCGAACACGAGGTTTTTAGAGCTTCTC
>JAISVY010000042.1 GCA_031271325.1 Oscillospiraceae bacterium | reverse complement strand
TACGACATGGTAACCTCCTGTCTGCGGTTCATTTCCCAGACTAAAGGTTACCATATTCCACGTCTCACAGTAAACGCTACCCCATCAGCCACTGTTGCACTTGCTTTGCGAAGTTACTCAAATTAGATTGACGTGCCCCTTCAAAATCCGCGCTTGACAAAACCCCGGCGGTTGTGTATACTACAATATGCGTATGGGCGCCGTTAGCTCAGCTGGATAGAGCGTCTGGCTACGGACCAGAAGGTCGGGGATTCGAATTCTCCACGGCGTGCCAACATTGAATCCCCCATATTTGGGGGATTCTTGCATAGTTAAGAAGGAGGCGGTTCGGGTGAAACGGAAAGCCGCGCTGCCGCTGGCGGTGTTTTTGGCGGTTTCCGCTCTGCTGTGCACACTGCCGCCCGCCTTCGCCGAAGACGACCTCTCCTTTCTGGTCATCAACAACACGATCAGCTCGTACGGTCAGTCCGTCAATACGAGCAGCTCGTACGGACCGTCCGTCAATCCAGACATACCGTATGTATCAAATGACAAGATGATGGTTCCCCTGCACAAGCTGGTCGGGCTGACCAACGGGTTGAATTTGCGTTCCCAATGGTCAGACGACAACAAACGCCTTACGGTCTACGACGGAAACGGGACGCAGCTGACGTTTGAGAACGGGTACGGAACGGCGTTCAGCGGCGGAAATCAATACACCGCCCCGCTGCATCGGCTCAAGATCGGCAGCGTTTTTTACGTTTTCGTACCCGCGGAACTTATCTGCAATGTGTTCGGGCTATATTACAACCGCGTGAACGAAGTCGAGTTTACCTTAGAAAACGGCGCTGTTGTTAAAGCGACAATGGTGCGCATTTGCACAGTCCCTTATTTGTTAACCGACGAACGTTTTATCAGCGTTTTCAACAAAGACATCATCAATGCGCATGAAACCTACATCAAGGATAACGCGCCGGCGTCACCGCTGCCCGGAGCGCCTTCGGATATGCCGCCTACGCCTGTGTCCCCGCCGTCGCCGTCGCCCGAACCGGTGCTGAACGCCGTGTCTCTCTACCTGACCTTTGACGGCGCGCCGAACGGCGAAACCGCCCCGCTGCTGGATTTTTTGGAAGCGAACAACCTAAACGCGCTCTTTTTTCTGCCGCCGGAGAGCCTTGCCGAAAACCCCGCGATAACGCGGCGGATCGCGGCGCGTCATCAGGTCGGGCTGCTGCTGGATATTCCCGAAGGGGAAGAGGCGCTCGGGCGTATCCGCGAGGGGAACGCGCTGCTGCGCGAAACGGCGCTGATCAAGACATGGTTTATCCGCGCGCAAAACGCCCCGGCCGATTCTTCGGAATATCTGTTTCTGGAGGCGACCGAAACGTTCGGCGAAAGCGACACGGCCGATGACATCGCCGGGAGCGTGGCGCCCCTGCTGACGAAGAAGCCGGAACCATCCACCGTCATCCTCTCTCTGCCGCATACCGCCGCCGCGCTGGATGCCCTGCGAACCCTGCGCGAGGTATTCCTGACAAACGAAACCACCCCCAACCGAATCAGCGCCGGAGAATTCCCGGCGGCATAAGCAGAACCTCCGTGGCATATCTTTATACGTAAACACAGAAGGGAGAAAGAAAATGAACGTTATCCTGACACAAAGCTATGAAGAAAGCGCCCGGAAGGGCGCGGAATTGATTTTAGACGCGGTGTCGCGCAAGCCGGATCTTTTGCTGGGGCTTGCCACCGGCGAAACACCCGTCGCGATTTACCGCCGGCTCTGCGAGGCGTATCAGGCGGGGGCGGCCGATTTTTCCCGAGCGAGCAGCGTGAATCTGGACGAATACGTCGGCTGCCGCGAGGAGGACAGCTACCGCCGCTTCATGGACGAAAACCTCTTCTCCAAGATCAACATCCCGCGCGAAAACATCACGATCGCGGACTACGCCGCCCCGCCCGAAGCCGAGGTGACGCGTCTGCGGCAATTCTTTGAAACCCATACCGTGGATTTACAGCTGCTCGGAATCGGCGCGAACGGGCATATCGGGTTCAACGAACCGGATCACGACGGGTTGGAAGCGCCGGTGCATATCTCGCCGCTCACGCAGTCCACGAAGGAGGCTAACGCTCACTGGTTCGCCGACGGCGCCGTGCCAGACCGCGCGATCACAATGGGGATGGGCGACATCCTGCGCGCCAAGTCGATCCTGCTCGTGGTCAAGGGGGAGAGCAAACGCGCTGTACTGCGGGAGCTTTTGAACGGCGGAAAGGTCACGACTAACAACCCCGCGACCTTCCTGCTGCTGCACCCCGACGTAACGCTGATCACGGAAGAATCGTTAACTGTTTAGGATCTGCCGGATAACGTTGCTGTCACGCTTCACAACTCTTTTCGACCGGCAAATTTAGAATTTTTCACTTTGATTTCTGTGAAACAAAGTTCCAAAATTCTAAATTTGACAACTCGCGCCTGCGCGCTTCGGGTCGAAAAGGAGTTGTTCAGCAGCTCTTACTTAATCACCGTCGCTGCCGCGTACAGCAAAAGCAAATGCGCCGGGTAGAACAAATACAGAAGGGTTCTCACGGCTTTCCCGCCGAGCCCTTTCTTCCCGGAGTAGAGATAGACCGGGATCACCGCCGCGAGCGCCGCGAGCGAAACCGCGGCTTCCTTCCAGCTGACGCCGCTCAGCATTTGCGAAGCAGTCATCAACAGTACGCCGGCCGCCAGAGCGATCGCGATCTGGCGGTTTTGTCTGCGGAAAAAGTAAAAAATATAGATAAAATACACGCCAAAGAAACCGTAATCGGCTTGTATCAGCGTCGCTGCCAACCCCGCCGCGAGAATCGCAGCCAAAGCCGCCTCTTTGCGCCCCTGCGCCGCGAAGATGTCATACAGCAGGATGCCGAGCAGCCCCAGAAATAGGGTGAACCCAACGTTCTGGGAGGAGAGGTTGACCCAGCCGCCGAGATAGATTTGGTTTTCGTGACTGAAGCGAAAGGTGGATAAGAACAGATCGAACGGAACCTCGCTGATCAGCGCGAACAGCCCCAGCCGCAACAGGTATTTTTTCGCGTTGCGCGTGTGGAAAAGCCCTTCGGCGATCATGAAGCAAAAAAGCGGCATCGCGACGCGCCCCACCGTACGGCACAGGACAGCCAGCTGTATCGGCATTTCGCTTCCGAGCGAAGCGCCGATATGGTCGATGAGCATGGTGACGACCGCGAGCATCTTCAGGGCGAAAGACGACACCTATTCGTCCTCGTCTTCAGGGTCTTCTTCGATGCGCTCCAAAAAGAGCCTGTACACCTCTTCGAGCAGCGCCTCGTCCTGCACTTCCTCCAGCATCTCTTCGCCGTCGACCTCAACCGCCGTCATGATCACGACGGCGGTTTCCTCTTCTTCGTTTTCCGGGTCGGAGATACCGAACGCCATATACGTTTCGTCTTCATATTCCAGCGTATCCAGATGCTCCAGCTCAACCTCGTTGCCGTCCTCGTCGGTCAGTGTGATAAAGTCGCTGCCGTATTCGTCGCTCACAGCGCAAACCTCCTCGTTCATTTTGGAGGTATTGTACACCAAACGCGCGGCGATTGCAAGCCCTGCAAGAACTATTACAGGGCGGAAGACGATGGAGGCCGTCCCGTTTGCAGGCGCGGAGAGGTCACCCGTGATACAGCTGCTTTGTCTCATACCTCGCCTCGCAGGTGAGGTTTACGCCAAGGTTGCGGAACGTGTTCTGGTCAACCCGCGAGAGCAGAACGGTGGAATGCGCCTCGCAGTCCCGAAGGTGTTCAAGCTGTTCCATCGCAAGCTCCGCCGAAGGATTGTTGGAGGCGGCGCTGATCGTCAGCGCGATCAGCACCTCATCGGTATGCAGGCGCGGGTTGCGGTTTCCCATATGATTGATTTTTAGATGCTGGATCGGTTTGATGATGTTCGGCGAGATCAGCCGCATCCGTTTCGGGATATGCCCCAACGCCTTCAGCGCGTTCAGCAGCGCCGCCGAAGACGCGCCCAGCAGCGGCGTGGTTTTCCCGGTGACGATCTGCCCGTCGGGCAGCTCGATGGCGACAGCCGGACCGTCTGTTTCCTCGGCGCGCGTGAGCGCCGCGCCCACCACAGGCCGCCGTTCGGCGGTCACGCTCACCTGACGCATCAGCAGTTCCAGTTTGTTCACCGCGTCCTGCTCGCCGAATCCCTGCCGGCGCTCGCAGAGCGCTTCGTAATACCTGCGTATGATCTCCTGTTTCGACGCTTCGCACACCGCCTCGTCGTCGGTGACGCAAAAACTGATCATATTCACACCCATATCGGTCGGGCTTTGGTACGGCGACGTACCCATAATCCGCTCGAAGATCACCCGCAGGACGGGGAATACCTCCATATCGCGGTTGTAGTTTACGGCGGTTTCCCCGTGCGCCTCCAGATGGTAGGGGTCGATCATGATCACGTCTTTCAGGTCAGCGGTGGACGCTTCGTACGCGAGGTTGACCGGATGCCGCAGCGGCAGGCTCCACACGGGGAACGTCTCGTACTTCGCGTACCCCGCCGCGTGCCCGCGCCGCTGCTCGTGATACAGCTGCGAGAGGCAAACGGCCATTTTGCCGCTGCCGCCGCCGGGTCCGGTGACGACGACGAGACGGCGATTTGTCTCCACATAGTCGTTGCGCCCAAACCCGTCTTCGCTCAGCACGAGTTGAATGTTCGCCGGATAATCTTCGATTGGGTAATGCTTGTAGGTTTTCACACCCAGCGCGTCCAGGCGCTTGATGAATCGGTCGGCGGCTTCCTGATTCCGGTACAGCGTGACGACGACGCTGCCGACGGTCAGCCCCGAGGCGCGGAACGCGTCGATCAGACGCAGTACCTCCTGATCGTACGTGATACCCAAATCGCCGCGCCGCTTGCTCTCCTCAATGTCCCCGGCATGGATCACGATCACGATCTCCGCTTCGTCGCGGAGCTGCTGGAGCATCCGTACCTTGCTGTCCGGCTCGAATCCGGGCAGTACGCGGCTCGCGTGGTAATCGTCGAACAGCTTGCCGCCGAATTCCAGATAGAGCTTGCCGCCGAACCGCTCTATCCGCTCGGTAATTTTGCGGGATTGCAATTGCAGATACATCGCGTTGTCAAACCCGATTTTTTTCATACAGCCCCCCGGAACGGCGACACCGGCAGCCCGTTCGCGCCGTAGAGCGGCGCGGCGCAGTAAGCCCGCCACGCGTACCGCAGCGCGCACGGCTCCGAAACCTCTTCCGCCGAAACAGTCAATGTATCGCCGTTAACCCGCACAACGCCGCCGTTATGATAAACGCCGTTTTCTCCGGCGACCTCAAACAGCCCCTCCCCGCGCAGTTCCAGCGGTTTGTCAAACGTCACGCGCAGTTCGCTGCCGAAGCGTTCGATCAGGCGCGCCACAGGCGCGTCCGCGTCTGCCTCCCTGCCATACACCCTTTTCAGCGCGTGTAACGCCAAACGGTGACCGACCGGCTCTTTGTCCGCCGGGTGGATATTGTCCAGTTCCCCGCAGTCGGGGATGACAGCCAGCCCCGTGCCCCGCACAAACCGCGACACCTGCAGCTGCGCCTCGCGCAGGCGCGGCCAATCCTCGCTGACCCAGCCGTTTTCGATGCTCTCGCTGGTGTCGTACATCGGAAGCTGCACAAACAAAAACGGCAGCTCGTCGTCGCGGAAATCCTGCCTCCATTGCCCGATCAGCGCGCACATCCAGTCATAATAGTCGGCGCTCCGGTTCCAGTCCTCTTCCCCTTGATAATAGAGGAATCCTTTCAGCGCCAGCGGCGCGACGCGGGAGAGCATCGTTTCGTACAGCCCGCTCGGGCGGAAAGGGGAGGTCGGTCCCGGCGGCGGCGGCCACGGGGTTTCGCCGCATGCCGCGACGATGTCCCGCCACGGCGTCTTGGGGTTTTTCGCCCATATGGCGTCGCTCTTTTCTTTCCAAGCGTTGTGTACGCGGTCGAATTCGGCCATGTCCCGCGCGTATTCCTCTTCGCTCTTGTCGCCGCCGCGCCGGGCGTAGTCCTCCGCGTAGCTCCGCCCCGAAACCATTTTATACAGCCGCTCGCGGCTCATCCAAGCGGCGGCCGACGTGCCGCCCCAGTTGCACCCGACAATGCCGACCGGAACGCCCACCTCCGCGCGGATCTCCTTCGCGAACCAATAGGCGACCGCCGACACATCCTTCGCGTCTTCGCCGGTGCAGATCTGCCAGCGGGCGCCGCGTTCCGCCTCCTCCAGCTTTGCGCCGGTGTACGCGCATTTCGGCACGTTGTAGAATCGCAGCCGCGTATCCCGCGCCGCTTCGGCCTCGGCAAGACCGTCCTTCGCGCCGCTCAGCGGCCATTCCATATTGCTCTGCCCTCCGGCAAGCCATACGTCTCCGAACAATACGTCTTCCAGCACGATCTCTTCATCGCCGCACCGCACCGACAAGGTGCACGGCTCACCGGCGTCCTGCGGCGGCATGATCACGCGCCAACGCCCGTCTTTCACAGCCGCCGTGCGCTCGATCCCGCGATTCCGCACGGTTACCGGCGCGCCGTCGGCTCCTTGGCCCCAGACGGGGAACGCCTTGCCGCGCTGTAATACCATATGGTCGGAGAACACGGCGGCCAGTTTAACGCGCCCGTTCATACGCTTCCCTCCGTAACAGTTCTAAACACATCCGCCCGTTGTGGTACGGGCATTTCCACGGCTCAACGACCGGCTTGCGCTTTGCCGTATGGCTCCCGTCCGGGTTCACCTCGCTCAGCCACTCCGACCCGGCGCGTTTGTCCACTATTTTCTCCTCAATAAAGCGCAGGATCGTTTCCGCAGCCTCGCGGTACTCCGGGTTTCCGGGGTGTTTCTGCGCCATGTTCAAAAACCCGACGACCGCCTCGGCCTGCACCCACCAGATCCGCGCCTCGTCTTCCGCGCCCCGCTCGCACTCGTTGCGCAGGGAATTTTCGCGGAACGCGCGCTTTCGCACGTTTTCGGCCAGCGCGGAGCAGATGGCTTGAATCCGCTCCAGCAGCGCGGCGTCGCCCAGCAGCGCGCAGCCCCATTCCACCAGCCACGACGCTTCTATATCGTGCCCGTATGAGGTCAGGTCAATCAAACTGTTCCAACGCGCGTCGAAAAAAACCTCTTGGCGCTGTAACGCCGGGTTGTAAATCTTATTTTCAAAAATGCTCAGGATGTTTCGCATTTTTTCCGCCACGGCGGGGCTTTTCGCCGCCCGGTACAAACCGCTGTATGCCTCGAACACATGCAGCAGCGTGTTCATCGTCCGCTCGGCGTTCACGCCGTTTTCGGAGAGTTTTTCATTGCCGGCGGGATTGAAGCGCCGGTCGAAAGCCTCTCCGTAGCCGTCCGGCGCGGCGCACTTGCGCTCGATCAGGGCAAACAGCTCTTCCGCCAGCGCCAGCGCGTCCGCCTCGCCGCTCGCTTCGTGGTAAGCCGAGAGGGCGTAAACGGCAAACGCTTGGTTATACGTGTGCTTTGTCGTGTCGGAAGGCTGCCCGTCGTGCGTAACCGACCAATACACGCCGCCCCCCTCACGGTCTAAACAGCGGTCAACCAAGAAGCGGTAGGCGTGGCGGGCATACGGCAGCAGGTCGCTCCGCCGGAGAACCCGCGCCGCCTCGGAAAAGAACCACAGGATCCGGCTGTTGAGGATACAGCCCTTGACCGCTTGCTTGCCGAGGTTCAGGTCAATGTCCATATAGCCGTAGAACCCGCCGTGTTCGTCGTCCCGCAAGCCCTGCCAAAAAGGGAGGATATTCCCGGTCAGCATGCGCAGCGCCGTGTCGCGCATATGATTCATCGTTTGCCGAGGTCTTTGTCGTCGTCGCTCACCGAACTGTTTTCTTTGATATACGACACTACTTCGTCAAGCGTCGTGAACGCCAGCCCCACATAGCTGTCGGCAGCGCCGTAGTAAACGGCGATCCGCCCGGTCGCCGCGTCGTGGATGGTCGCGCACGGGAAGACGACATTGTTGACAAAGCCGCGTTCTTCGTAATCCGTCTCCGGCGTGAGCAGGAAGCACCGGCAGCGGTATTTGACGATACTGGGGTTGTCGATGTCGAGGATCGCCCCGCCAATGCTGTAGACATAGCCGTTGCAGGTACCCGCGACGCCGTGATAGAACAGCAGCCAGCCTTCGGTTGTCTCGATCGGGGCAGCGCCGCCGCCAATCTTGAGCGATTCCCACCAAGAGTTGCCGCGCCCCATCACATGGCGGTGTTTTCCCCAGTAGGTGAGGTCGGGACTCTCGCTGACGAAAATGTCGCCGAAGGGCGTATGCCCGCTGTCGCTCGGGCGGGAGAGCATCATATAGTTTCCGTTGATCTTGCGCGGGAACAGCACCGCGTTGCGGTTGTAGGGGATGAAAGGGTTTTCCAGCCGGGTGAACGTTTTGAAATCGGTGGTTTTCGCCATGCCGATCGAGGCTCCGTAGAAATCCTGGCACCAGATGGCGTAATATGTATCCTCGATTTTCAGGAAGCGCGGGTCGTAGGCGTAGCGCGGCATGAACGGGTCGCCGTTTTCGTCTACGAAAGGAATCTTTTCGGGTGAAAAATCCCAAGCGATGCCGTCTTTGCTCTCACCCCAGTAGATGTGGGATATGCCGTCGGTCTGCTCGCCCCGGAACACGCCGACAAACCGCCCGTCCACCGCGACGACGGCACTGTTGAACACCCGCGCCACGCCGGGGATGGGGTTGCGCCCGACAACCGGGTTGTCCGTGTATCTCCAAAGGGGTCCGTTTATCGGGGTTTGGGGTTTGTCTTGCCAAGGCATATTGGGCACCGCGCCCGCGCCGAGGATCTTTAGCTCGCTCATTTTGTGACTTCCTTTCAAGTTTTTTATTTTCTTGGGCTATTACTTGGGCTTACTGAACAGTGGCGCTGTCACGCTTCACAACTTTTTTCGACCGGAAAATTCAGAATTTGGCAATGGAGAAGCTCTAAAAACCTCATGTTCGCCTGAGAGGCGAACGAGCGGAGCGCTTTAACACAGCGGGGTCATCCTGTGTAGGGGAGGCGTTTTGCCTCCCGCGATACCCGCGGGCGGGATGAACTCGCACCTTCGGCGCTTCGGGTCGAAAAAGAGTTGTTCAGCAGCCCTATTATACCACAGCATATGGTATGTGGCAACGAAAACCTGCGGTAAAATTACGTAAAATAACGTCACCGCTCCCCGCTCTCACGGCGCACTTTACATTGACATTGCCTTTTGCTTCCACATGTGATATACTGTGCGCAATTAGGTACCTCTAAAACCCCCCGCTCCGGCTTAAAACGAAGCGTGAACCCGCCTCGCAGGGAG
>JAISVY010000004.1 GCA_031271325.1 Oscillospiraceae bacterium | reverse complement strand
TTTGCAAGGTGCAAGCAAGGTATTGCCGACCTCCTGCGAAAGAAACCAAAAGACCCACAGCTCACTCTCTTCCCCGCCATCGGTTTCCTATGCCCTTGAATAATGGGGAAACTCAAATTATCCATATTCTTGACATAATCATAGAGTACATGGTAAAATTATGACAGATCATATTGAGTTTGCTGATAACTGCCCGCTGCGGTTTACGACTCCGCGCCACAGGCGCGGCATCGCAAGCCGGAACGGGGGTTTTCAGAGGTACCAATATAAGAAAGGGGTCAAGCAGAATGGAAAACAGGGAAAAACCTAGCTTAGGGGACAAGCATCCCGGTCACAAGCCGTCGGGGAGGTTCGCCAAATGAGTTATGTAAAGTCATTGCGTTTTAAGCTCATGAAGCTTTGCGTGATCCCGTTGTTGTCGGCGGCGCTGCTGTTTATCGCGCATTCGGTGATCATCGCGTATCAGGTGAGGGACAGAGCGGGCGTCGAGGTGGAGATGGGCTGGATTGCCCGGCAATGGACGATTGTGTTTGTCGTGATGTTCGCCTGTTTTTTTATCCCGATCACAATCAACATCAAAAAGTTAATCATTCCGATTCGTCAGCTTTCCAAAGCCGCGCAAAGCATGGCCGACGGCGACGTGAACGTCAGCGTAACAAAAGACCGCGAAGACGAAATCGGTGTGCTGCAGGAGAGTTTCCAAAACCTCACGGCGGCAAGCAGGCAGCAGGCGGATATGCTGCGGCGCATCGCGGACGGCGATATTTCCGGGCAATACACACCCCGGTCAGACGCCGACATCGTGGGGCAAAGCCTCGCGCAGATGCTTCACCATAACAACGAGTTGATTTCGCAGGTCAAAACGGCGGCCATGCAGCTCTTGGAAGAGACAAAGCAAATCGCGGACGGAGCGCAGACGCTTGCCGCCGGTTCCACCGAGCAGGCTTCCGCCGTGGAGCGGCTTTCCGGTTCGCTTTCGGAGATTGCCGAGCGAACCGACAGCAGCGCCGCCCTCGCGGGTAAAACCGCGAAACTCTCCGAAGCGATCCGCAAAAACGCGGAAAAGGGCAGCAAGCAGATGGATCAGCTGGTCTTGGCGGTGCGCGAGATCAACGAAGCGGGTAAAAACATCGGGAAAGTAATTAAGGTGATCGACGACATCGCCTCGCAAACGAATATCCTTTCGCTGAACGCCGCGGTGGAGGCTGCGCGGGCGGGGCAGCACGGGAAAGGGTTCGCGGTGGTGGCGGAAGAGGTGCGCAGTCTTGCCGCCAAGAGCGCCGAAGCTGCGCGCAACACGGGCGAACTGATCGGGCAATCGGTGCAGAAAGCGGAGTTGGGCGTGCGCATCGCGGGCGAAACGGCGGGCAGTCTTTCGGAAATTGTCACGGGTATCAACGAATCAAACCTCATGATCACAGACATCGCCGAGTCTTCCGCCCAGCAGTCGCGGGCGATTGAACAGGTCACCAAAGGCATTGAAGAGGTTTCGAAGGTGGTGCAGCAAAACAGCGCGACGGCCGAAGAGAGCGCCGCCGCCAGCGAGGAGATGAACGGGCAGGCGATCATGCTGGAGGGGCTGGTTGAATGCTTCAAACTCGAGAGTGATACGGCCTTACCCGCCGCGTCACGGCGCAAACAGGGATATTTTTTGAACTGACAGGATAACTTTATAGTTTTTGGAAATGATATGCAAATGAGAAGCTCTAAAAACCTCATGTTCGCCGCAAGGCGAACGAGCGGAGGGCTTGCGAGCAGGCGGCTTTGCCGCGGTGTCGCAAGCCGGAGCGGGAGGTTTTTAGAGTGACACAAAAGAGAAGCTCTAAAAACCTCGTGTTCGCCGCCAGGCGAACGAGCGAAGCGCTTGCGAGCAGGCGGCTATGCCGCGGTGTCGCAAGCCGGAGCGGCAGAATTGCGAAAGGCGGCATATCATGAACCAAAAACTCAACGACTTAGAGCGGAGCCGCGTGCGCCACGCGGGCGCGATGACGACCAATCAAGGCGTAGGGATCGGCAGTGATGACAACTCCCTGACAGCGGGCAGGCGCGGTCCGACCTTGATGGAGGACTTCATCTTCCGTGAAAAAATCACGCATTTCGACCACGAACGCATCCCGGAGCGCATCGTACACGCGCGGGGTTCCGGCGCGCACGGAACCTTTCGGGTATACAAAAGTCTCTCGCACCTGACAAAAGCGCACTTCCTCAGCGACCCCAATCTGGTGACGCCGGTATTTGTCCGCTTCTCGACCGTCGCGGGGTTCCGAGGTTCGGCCGATACGGTGCGGGACGTGCGCGGGTTCGCGACGAAGTTCTATACGCAGGAGGGCAACTACGACATCGTCGGCAACAACTTCCCCGTGTTTTTCATTCAAGACGCGATCAATTTTCCCGACCTGATTCACGCCGTGAAGCCGGAACCGAACAGCGAAATGCCGCAGGCGGCCTCTGCGCACGATACCTTTTGGGACTTTGTGACCAACATGCCGGAGACGATGCACACCGTCATGTGGCTGATGTCGCCGCGCGCGCTGCCCCGCAGTTACCGGATGATGGAGGGCTTTGGCATACACACGTTCCGGCTGATCAACGCAAGCGGCGCTTCCAAGTTTGTCAAGTTTCACTGGAAACCGCTGCTCGGCGTGCATTCGCTTGTTTGGGACGAGGCGCAGAAGATCGCCGGCAAAGACCCCGACTTCAACCGCCGCGATCTTTGGGAGAGCATCGAAAGCGGCGTTCCCGCCGAGTTTGAGCTGGGGTTACAGGTGATCAGCCCGGAGGACGAGTTCCGGTTCGGCTTCGACATCCTCGACCCCACCAAACTCTGGCCTGAAGAGCTTATTCCGGTGCAAAAGGTCGGCAAGATGACGCTCGACCGCAACCCGGACAACTTCTTTGCCGAAACGGAGCAGGCGGCGTTCTGTCCGGCCAACATTGTACCCGGTATCGACTTCACCAACGACCCGCTGCTGCAGGGGCGTTTGTTTTCGTATCTCGATACACAGATCTCCCGGCTCGGAGGTCCGAATTTCCAGCAGATACCCATCAACCGCCCGGTCGCGCCCGTCAGCAATAATCAGCGCGACGGCATTCACCGCATGAGCATTGATGTCGGGCAGACGAGCTACGCCCCGAACGCGCTGAACGGGAACGGGCCGCACACCGCGAACGGCGGCGGGAGCCGGTTCGAGCATTATCAGGAGCGGGTGGACGGAGCCGTCATCCGCGAACGCAGCGACAGTTTCCGCGACCACTATACCCAAGCCGCTCTGTTCTGGAACAGTATGTCGGGGCATGAGAAAGACCATATCGTCGACGCGTTCTGCTTTGAGCTGGGGAAATGCATGAACGCGCAGACGCGGCAAAAGGTCGTCAACATGCTCTCAAACGTCAGCAGCGGTCTTGCGGGCGCCGTCGCCGAAGGGTTGGGGCTGAAAGCCGGGAAGAGCGATGCCCCAACCCCGCCCGCGTCGCCCGCGCTCAGCATGGACAACAGCGTCAAGACCCCGAAGACCAGCAAGACAGCCGTCTTGGTCGGTCCCGGTTTCAACAGAACGCAGTTTGACGCCGTGACCAAGGCGATCGCGAAAGCCGGGGGTATGTTCGACGTGATCAGCAAGAAACTCGGTCCCATCCCGGCGTCGGACAAGTCTTCGGTCACTGTCACAAAAACCTACGCAATGGTGCCTTCGGCAGTTTACGACGCCGTGTTCGCGCCGGACGGCGAGCATCTGCCGATCATCCGCGAATGCGGCGACGCGCGGCAGTTTATCGAAGAAGCGTACCGCCATTATAAACCGATCGGGCTTTGCGGCGGCATGTCAGCCTTGCTGAGCCGGATTCAACTGGGCGAGCCGAACGCAAAGGCCGGCATCGTCACGTCGGGCGACGCCGCGTTCGCCGACGATTTCATCGCCGCGCTGACCGAAGGCCGGCACTACCAACGCGGCGAGTCCGTAATGACGCCCCCCGCCTAAAACCTCAGTTTTTTAAGGGTCTGAATCACAAAATCCCACCGGGTCAACCGGCGGGATTTTTTTGTGTCCGCTCCGCAAAACCGACAGTTTTTGCGCTCACCCCGGTTTACAATAACAGCACCAAACCGAAGGAGGAAAACCCATGCGTGTCACTTGGGAATTGCGGGGCAGCAAGCTCTTTGTGTACTTATCGGGCGAGCTTGACCATCACGCGGCGCATCAGGCGCTGAAACAGATGGGAGACGTGCTCGACGAACATATGCCGCTGCGCTGCGTACTCGATCTTTCGGGGTTGTCGTTTATGGACAGCTCCGGTATCGCGGTGGTGCTGGGAACCTACCGCCGCCTGAAATCTTACGGGGGCGAGCTTTCGGTCGCGGGTGTGCCGAACCATGCCGCCAAGGTGCTGACCATGGCCGGGGTTGACCGGCTTGTTCCGATTGCGACCGCTACGAAAGGATGAAAACCTATGAATGTACTTAACGAAATGAAGCTGGAGTTCCTCTCCCGGTCGGCCAACGAAGCGCTGGCGCGTTCCGCTGTCGGTCAGATGGCGGTGCAGCTTGACCCCACGCTGGAGGAAATGGGCGACATCAAGACCTCCGTCTCCGAGGCGGTGACCAACGCCGTCGTCCACGCCTACCCAGACCGTCTGGGCGTTGTCTGCCTGAAGGCGCGTATTCTGGAGGGCGGTATCCTGGAAGTGACGGTGCGTGACCGGGGCATCGGAATCGCGGATGTGGAGGAGGCGCGCGCGGCGCTGTTCACCACCGGCGGCGAGGAACGCTCAGGAATGGGGTTCACCATTATGGAGAGCTTTATGGACAAGCTGCGGGTGCGTTCCGCGCCGGGGCGCGGGACCACGGTCGTCATGCGCAAACGGGTGACGGCCCGCGCGCGGCAGTGACGGTATCCCGCCCCGAAACGCTGTCCCTTCTGGAAGCCGCGAAGCTGGGCGACAAAACCGCTCTGGAACGCGTCGTAGTCGAGAACAACGGATTGATCTGGAGCGTGGCGCGGCGTTATTTCGGGCGCGGAGCCGACCCGGACGACCTATACCAGCTGGGGTGCGTCGGCTTTATCAAGGCGGTCAGAGGGTTTGATACGTCCTACGGAACCCAGTTTTCCACCTATGCCGTGCCGAAGATCGCCGGGGAGATACGCCGCTTTTTGCGCGACGACGGCGCGGTCAAGGTCAGCCGCACCGTCAAGGAACGCGCCGCCGTAATCCGCGCCGCACGGGAAAAGCTGCTTCAAGAGCTGGGGCGCGAACCGGTGTTAAGTGAAATCTCCGAACAGTGCGGCTTGCCGCCGGAGGATATCGCCGAAGCCGATCAGGCGGGGGAACCGGTGGAGTCTTTGCAGCGCGAGAGCGGGGAAGACGGCTTGACGGTGGGCGGCGCGGTCGGCGTGGAGGGTCACGAAAACCGCGTCTTGGACGAGCTGTTTCTGCGCGACGCGGTGAAGAAACTGCCCGAACGCGAACGCGTCGTTATCCAGCTGCGGTATTACCGTAACTTTACGCAGGAACGCGCGGCGCGGGTGATCGGCGTGTCGCAGGTGCAGGTATCGCGGATTGAGCGCCGCGCGCTGCAATTGCTGCGAAAGCTGGCGGAGGAATGACGCCGGGGGATGTAAACAATGGACAATTGACAGTTAACAATTAACAATTAAAGACGAAGGCTACGTTGTACACTCCCCCGCCGCCCCCTTCGATTCGAGGGGGGGCGGCGAATGCCGCCGGGGGATGTTCACGCCGCGCCGGGGGCGTCGCGCCCTGTTCGCGCATTCGCTCTTTGGGTCACACGGAATTTTCGGGCGCTCTTGTAAAAAAGCCGTATACCACAGTATACGGCTTTGTCGCTGAAAGGTTCGTATTCCTATAAATAATCCTGCTGACACGCCCAATGCGTGGCTTTTTTACGCGAAATCACAACTGCATCGTCTCCCCCAGCAGACGCAGATAACTCTCGTAACGCGAGGAACCAATCGCTCCCGCCTCCGCCGCTTCCCGCACCGCGCAGTCTTTTTGCCCGGTCCCGTGCAAGCATCCGGAAAACCGGCATCGCCCGAGATAGGGGCGAAAATCAACAAAGCAACCGCCCAACTCGGTAGCCGGGATCCGTTCAAACATATCCAGCGCGGAAAACCCGGGCGTATCGGCGACCAGAACCCCGTTTTTCAACCGCACCAGTTCGACGTGGCGGGTCGTATGCCGCCCCCGCCCAAGCCGCTCGCTGACCTCGCCGGTTTTATGCTTCTCGCTCCCGTCCAGCACATTCAGCAGCGCGGATTTGCCAACGCCCGTGTTGCCCGCCAGCGCGATGCATTTCCCGGCGATCAGCGGCCACAGGTCTTCTATCCCTTCGCCGGTCAGGGCGCTTCCCTTTATCACCGGGAACCCCGCCGCTTTGTATACCCCGAGCAGGGTATCCCCCGGCGCGAGGTCGCACTTATTGACAAACATCAACACGCCGATCTCACGCCAAGCCGCCATCGCCGCCATTTTGTCGATCACAAACGCGTCTGTTTTCGGCGTCGCTTCCGACAGCACCAACAGCAGGATGTCGATATTCGCAATCGGCGGGCGGGTTAGCATATTCCTGCGTTCTTCGACCTCGGTTATCGAGCCGGTTCCGTCGGCGTTACGCGAAATTTTTACGAAATCACCCGCAAGCGGAGCGACACCCCGCTTGCGCAGGATACCCCGCGCGTGGCAAACAATCGCCTCCGCGCCGGTATCCACCGTATAGAACCCGCTGACCGTGCGAACAATGCGCCCCGTCACTTAAAACTCACTGAACGAATGCGTGTAATACTCCTGACCGTCGAAGTAAACCTTGATGATGTCGTCGGGGTATCCCGTTATGGTGATGGTCGGCAGCGGACCGTCCACACTGCATACCTCGTCAAAGATCCTTCGGAGTCCGTCTACGCCGTCTTGCCACACCTCCACGTGTACCGTCCCGACCGCGTCGGGAGGCAGCTGGATTTGCTTTGTTACCGTTCGGGGACCTTCGGGCGTTTCGGCCGGCGACTCTTCCACGGGCGGCGGCGATTCTTCTACAGGCGGCGGCGACTCCTCACCGGGGAGCGGCGACACCTCGCCCGGGGAGGGCTGCTCCCCACCGGGGCTGACATCCGGCGGGGGCTCCTCCGGCGACGGCGGCACATCTTCGGGGGACGGCGACACCTCCGGCGGACCTTCGCTGATTTCTATATCTATAATTGTGCCTTCGGGAATCATGGTTCCGGCCGGGACACTCTGCGAGAGAACCAACCCCGCCGGCTCGTCGCTCGGCACGGTGATGAAGTTCGCGACGAGGTTATAGTGCGCCAGCGTGCTGATCGCGATCTCTTGATACACCGGATTCGGGTTGAGCAGATCCGGCATGGCTACCTCCATGACGTCTTTTCCCAGACTGACGACAAGGGTAACTTCCGTGTTCTTGGGCACCGCTTCGTTGGGTCCCGGTTCCATGCCGATAACGCTGTCGCGCGGAACGGTATCGTGCTTTTCCTGCACCTTGAAAACCCGCAGACCGTGTTCTGTCAGCCAAAGCTGGGCATCGTTCGCGTCCCTGCCGATCAAATTTTCCAGCACGATCATTTCGGGTCCGGCGCTGATGGTGAGCGTCATTTCGATGTTTTCATCCGCTTCAACGCCCCGCGTTCCGGATCTCGGGTCTTGATCGATGATTCTGTTGATCGGGTGAACCTCGTGATACTCAATAATCGGTTCCGTAAACCTCAGGAACGGATAATCCGTAAGCAGACTGTCTATAAACTCGCTGTTATAATCCTGACCGATGAAATTGGGGATGTCAATGTCGCTGGTCTCGTCGTCGGTAATCGCGTCGCCCACCAAAAAGACAATGACGAACCCCAACACGGTGATCAGCCCCAAAACGCCCAGAACGGCGCACAGCATCGCGATCAGGTTGCTTGCTTTACGCGTTTTGTGGTTTTCCTCGGAGATCATCTCTTTGCGGATGCGTTTGCGCTCTTCCTGTTCGCTCTTCGGGTCGAGCTTGATGCCCGACGAACGCACGCCGCCGCCCGGCAGAGAACGCGTCGGTTCGTCCGTCTGCCCGTCGCTCGGCGTTTTCAATTCGCTCACGTCATACTCAAACGAGATGGACGGGTTCTTGCGGAATTCCTCCAGATCGCGCAGCATATCCTCCGCGGAGGCGTAACGCTGGGTGAGTTTGGGCGCCATCGCCTTAATGATGATCATTTCCAGCGCTTCGGGAATCTCGGGATTGACCTCGCGCGGCGTGAGCGGCAGCGAATTGATGTGCTGCAGGGCAACCGAAACCGGGGAATCCCCTTCAAACGGCAGTTTCTCGGTCAGCATTTCATAGAGCACCACGCCGACCGAATAGAGGTCGCTCCGCGCGTCGATATGGCTGCCCCTTGCCTGCTCCGGCGAGATATAATGAACCGAACCCAGCGCCTCCTGTGTGAGGGTGTTCTGCTTGGAGGCAAAGCGGGCGATGCCGAAGTCCGCGACCTTGACGCTGCCGTCGCGCAGGATCATGATGTTGTGCGGTTTGATGTCGCGGTGGATGATACCGCGGCCGTGGGCGTGGGAGAGCGCCTTGACGATCTGAATGGCAAAATGCAGGGCTTCGCGCCAACTCAGAAGCCCCTTTTTTTGCATATACTGCTTCAGGGTGATGCCGTCTATCAGCTCCATGACAATGTATTCCAGATCTGTGGTACGCGATACGTCATACACCGCCACAATGTTGGGATGCCCCAGCATCGCCACGGCTTGGCTTTCCGCGTGAAACCGCCTGCGGAAATCGGCGTCGCTGGCATACTCTTCTTTGAGGATCTTCACGGCCACCAACCGGTTGAGAAGATGGCAGCGGGCTTTGTACACATACGCCATGCCGCCGATACCCATGATCTCCAGTATCTCATACCGGTTATCCAGCATTTTTCCTATATACTTATCCATACAGTCCTCCGTCCGCCAGAAACGTGTGATAACACGAATAAGAGAAGCTCTAAAATTCTGAATTCGGCAACTCGCGCCTGCGGCGCTTCGTGTCGAAAAAGAGTTGTTCAGCAGCGCCTAAATATGAACCAAAACAAGCGTGATATTGTCCGGTCCGCCGCGGTCGTTCGCCAGATTTTTTAGGCGTTCGCAGCAATCCGCCGGGTCGCCGCCGTGCAGAATCTCAAAGAGGATCTCCTGATCGTCCACCACATTGGTCAGACCGTCGGTACACAACAGAAGGAAATCCCCCTCGCGCAGTTCAACGGTAAACAAGTCGGGAATGACGGCGGCTTCGGTGCCCAGCGCGCGGGTGATCAGGTTTTTGCTCGGATGAACCTTCGCTTCTTCGCGGGACAATTCGCCCCGCCCAATCAGGTCTTCCACCAGCGAATGGTCGCGGGTGATCTGCGTGATACCCTCCGTGTCCACGAGGTATGCCCGGCTGTCGCCCACGTTGACGATCAGCGCGCTCCCGCGCGATACCGCCGCGCCGACCAGCGTCGTACCCATTCCGTAAAACTCGGAGGACGACTGCGCTTTCTCATAGACGCGCATATTGGCCGCCGCGACCGACGACACCAGCGCCGTGCGCACAGCCCTCGGGCTCATGCCGGGTTTCGCCTGAAAGCGCATTTCATCCATAAACGTACCGGCCGCCATTTGGGATGCCACATTGCCCGACTTCGCCCCGCCCATGCCGTCGCAGACGACGCAAAGGGCTTGGTTTACGGCATGGGAAACCTCAAGATGGAAAGAATCTTGATTCTCCCGTCTTGCCAGCCCCTTGTCGGTTATTGCCCAAGCAATCATCGTCTGCTGCTCCTCAACCATATCACTCATAAAATTCCCGCTCGTTCGCTTCGCTCACATGGGATTTTTAGAGCTTCGCATTTTTGTCACTCTAAAAATCCCCCGCTGCGGCTTGCGACACCTCGCCAGAGGCGACTGCTCGCAAGCACTCCGCTCGTTCGCTTCGCTCACATGGGATTTTTAGAGCTTCGCATTTGACCGCATGCGGCGTCTATATCAGACCCCAGCGTCCGGCGCACCGTTACGGGGATACCGCCCAATTCCCGCGCGAACCGGAGCGCCGTTTCCTTCCCCGGCGCGGCAAACGCCTTGCCGGGCACAGGGTTATACGGAATCAGGTTCACATGCGCGGGATACTTGCCCAGCAGGGCGGCGAGCCGTTTCGCGTGCGCGGGCGAATCATTCAATTGGTCTATTATAACATATTCAAACGAGATTCGTCGACCCGTATTTTCAAAAAATTTCTTACAGGCGGCTAAAAGCGTTTGAACCGGGTACTTCCGGTTGACCGGCATAATGCGGCTGCGCGTCTCGTCGTCCGGCGCGTGAAGCGATACCGAAAGCGTCACCGGCAGCCCCAATTCGGAGAGTTTGATTATCCCTTCCGCGTCGCCGCAGGTGGATAGGGAGATGCTGCGCAGGCTCAAACCGCGCCCTTCCGGGTGGCTGACCAGCCTTATGAAGCGCACCGATTCGTCAAAGTTGTCCAGCGGTTCGCCCGTTCCCATCATCACCGCGTGGTTGACGCTCTCCCCGCAGTACAGCACCTGCGCCAGAATTTCCCCGGCCGAGAGATTGCGGCTCAGCCCGTGCGAACCCGAAGCGCAGAACGCGCATCCCTGACGGCAGCCCGCCTGTGTGGAAACGCAGACCGACGTCCCGTGCCGGTACCGCATCAGCGCCGTTTCAATCCGTTCGCCGTCCGAAAGTGTCCAGAGAATCTTCTCCGTGCCGTCGGCGGAAACGCGCCGTTCGGTCTCCTCCGCTGCGTCCAGCGTATACCGCTCCGCAAGCTCCGCCCGCAAACCCTTCGGCAGGTCGGTCATCTCATCAAAGCTCCGTGCGCCCCGCTTCCCGATCCAGGCGAATATTTGCTTGCGCCGATACGCCGGTTCCGCTTCAATCTCCTCGGGAAAGAGAGAAAGGATATTTGTTTTTGTCACTCCGAAAAACTCCCGCTCCTTAACAATGAACAACGAACAGATAACAGTTAACAATTAAGACGCGTAGGGCGTGACGACCCCGGCACGCCGCCGGTTTCAACGTCCCGTGTAGGGCGCCTCCCCTACACAGGATAACCCCACTCCCGGATTCCCCGTAGCCCCCTTCCGCCGGAAGGGGGTGGCGGCGAATGCCGCCGGGGGATGTTTACGCCGCGCCGTGTCGCCGCGCCCTACACAGTACGTATCTATCGGCGAACATGAGGTTTTTAGAGCTTCTTTAATTTACAGATAAAAAACCCGTCCGTGCCGCTCCGGTGAGGCCAGAGTGTCGTCATTTCTTCCTCCCTGAACGTATTGTTCTCCGAAAGAAAGGCATTTACAACACCTTCGTTCTCCTCCGGCAGCAGGGTGCAGGTGCAGTATACCAGAACGCCGCCGGGCGCAGCCGCTTTCGCGGCGTTACGGAGAATGGCCAGCTGAATCCCCGGGAAGTAACCGACTTCCGTCCTGTAGCGTATGTCCGGCTTCTTGCGCAGTACGCCGAACCCGGAGCACGGCACATCGCACAGCACCGCGTCGAACAGCATGCCGGGCGCGTAAACCGACGCGTCGGCTTCCCGCGTTTCGGCGTTGGTTACGCCGCAGCGCTTCAGCGCTTCCCGGATAAGCGGCAGCTTTTCCGCGCGGTCGGTCGCGAACAGCCGCCCTTTGTTTTGCATAGCGAAGACCGACATCAGCGTTTTCCCGCCCGGCGCGGCGCAGGTATCCCACACCCGCGCTCCCGGTTCCGGCGCAAGGACTTCCACACACCGCTTCGCCGCCGGGTCGGCGACAATCCCCCATCCGCTTCGCAGCAAACCGTCCAGTACCGCCGGGTCGCTTACCGTGTAGCACTCCGGTACAGAACCGTGCGCCGCCAACCCGGGCATTTCTTGGAAGACTTTGAGCGTATTCCGCTGGACATACACCGGCGGAATGGCGTTACAGCTCGCGAAAAACGGCTCCCACTCCTCCGGCGGCAAAAGCCTGCGTATCCGCGCGCAAAACCACTCCGGCAGGCTGTATTTCACCGAAAGGTCGCCGGTTTCGGGCGGCGTATCCGGCAATTTTTGCAGCACAGCGTTGACCATGCCCGCCGCGTGGGGCGCTGTTTTCTTGCACAGGCGCACCGCCTCGTCGGTCAGCGCGTACCGGGGCACGCGGTCAAAAAACCAAAGCTGAACCGCGCCGAGGCGCAGGATGTCCAGCACCTGCGGCTGTGTCTTTTTGACGTACTTGCCAAGCGCAAGGTCGATGCGTCCCCGGTTCTGCGTTACGCCGTAGCACAGCCGCGCCGCGAGAGCCGCTTCCCGCGCGTCCAGCCCCTTCACGGCGGCGGTCAGAGCCGCGTCCAAACGCGCGCCGCCGCGCCGCTGTTTCGCGAGCGCCGAGAGCGCCGCTTCCCGGGCGTTCAACCCCGCGCACCCCTGAAATAATCCTCCGCGCTCATCCGTCTGCCTCCGGGGGCTTGTACCTCAAGCAGTTCCAAAACGCCGCCGTCGCCGCACCTTATATATTTCGCGCCGCTGCCGCCCGGTACGATACGCGCGCGGTGCACCTTCAGCGCCCCCAGCGCCGCGCCCGGCCACGGGTTCATCGCGCGGATCAGGCAGCCGATTTCCGCCGCGGGGCGGGACAGGTCGATGACCCCGTCCTCTTTTTTCAAGATCGGCGCGTAGGTCGCTTTCGCGTGATCCTGCGGCGCCGGGTTCGCCGTACCGTCCGCAATGGCGCGGATTGTTTTTTGCAGCAGCGACGCGCCCAGATCGCGCAGGCGGTCGTGCAGGTCTCCGGCGGTTTCGTCCGCGCCGATCGGCGTTTCTTCGCGGAGCAGAATATCCCCCGCATCGCATTCTTCCGCCATTTTCTGCGTCGTGACGCCTGTCTTGGCAAATCCCCGCGCCACCGCCCACTGAATCGGCGCGGCACCGCGCAGTTCCGGCAGCAGAGACGCGTGCAGGTTGATACACCCCAACCCCGGCTCGTCCAGCATGTCTTTGGGCAGCATCCGTCCGTACGCGACGACGGCGGCCAAATCCGGCTTTAACGACCGCAGCGCCGTCAGCGCCGTGCCGTCCCGCATCTTGACCGGTTGGAAGACCGGGATGCCGTGACGCTCCGCCAGCTCTTTCACCGGGCTTGCCGTCAGCTTCATCCCGCGCCCTTTCGCGCGGTCGGGCTGCGTAAAGACGCCCGCAACCGTGTGCTCCGGCATATCCAGCAGTGCCGCGAGCGAAGCGCGGGCGAAATCCGGCGTCCCGAAAAAAGCAATTCTCATGTTTTATCCAGCTCCGCGATTTCCTCCATTGTCATAAACCGCTCCATAATATCGGTATACAAAACGCCGTCGAGGTGGTCGATCTCGTGACAGAACGCCCGCGCGAGAAAGCCCTCCCCTTCGACCGTAAAGCGCTTCCCGTAACGGTCCTGCGCCTCAACGACGACCTTATCCGGGCGCTTGACAATCCCCGTCTTCCCCGGTACCGAGAGGCAGCCCTCCGCGCCCTCCTGCTCCCCTTCGCGTGACACGATGCGCGGGTTGCACAGTTCAATCGGTTCCTCGATGTTGATAAAGCACACCCGGCGCAGCACGCCCACCTGCGGGGCGGCCAAACCCGCGCCCTTCGCGTGTTCCAGCGTCTCCGCCAAGTCGTCCAGCAGGATGTGCAGGCGCTTGTCAAAATTCGTGACATCCCGGCTCGGCTTGCGCAGCGCCGGGTCGCCGCCTTTTAATATCGTCCTCAATCCCATTCTTGCTTCCCCTTTCTGTCTCCCCGATAACGCCCCGCTTTGGTCACCTTCGGTGAGCACGGGTTATCGGGCGCTGTCTTTTACGGCTGTCCGTCGGCGAAGACGAAAACACCCTTGTTTTTCTTGTCGGCGGGAAACGCCGTCAGAACGCCCGAGACCAGCCGCCGCACCGCCGCGCTGCCGTTGTGTATCAATATTATGTGGCAGCGGTAGCGCATATTCAGCCGCGCCACCCTGTCCGGCGCGGGTCCCAGAGCGCGGGATACGCCCTCGCATTTCGCCGCGTCGATCCAGCCTTTTACGCGCAACCCGGCTTGCATCACGTCGTCTTGGTTCATCGAGAAAAACGTCAGCTGCGTCAGCGATCCGAACGGCGGATAGCCCTGTACGCGGCGCAGCGCGGCTTCGCCCTCATAGAACCGGTCATAGTCCTGCGCCGCCGCCGCGAGGATGACCGGGTGGTCGGGCGCGTAGGTCTGGATTACCGCGCGTCCGGGCTTCCCGCCCCGCCCCGCCCGTCCGATCACCTGCGTCATCAGCGAAAACGAGCGCTCGTTCGCCCGGAAATCGTCCATATACAGCGCGGCGTCGGCGCACAGAACGCCGGCCAGCGTCACGTCCGGGAAATCCAACCCCTTGGCGACCATCTGCGTCCCGACCAAAAACGGGACTTTTCGTTTGCGGAAACGGTCTAAAATACGCTCGTGAGCGCCCCGCGAACCGGTGGTGTCGGCATCCATCCGCAAAACCTCCGCGCCGGGAAACAGCCGCTCCAAATCCTCCGCCACGCGCTGCGTCCCCGCCCCCAGCGGTATCAGCTGCGCCCCGCATTCGGCGCACACGCCGGAAAACTTCTGCGAGTACCCGCAGTAGTGACACATCAGCCGATGATTCGCGGAGTGATACGCCAGCGGAACACTGCACCGGGGACAACCGGGCGACGCTCCGCAGGCGGGGCAGATCATACTCTTATGATGCCCGCGCCGGTTCAGCAGTAAAACGGTTTGCTCCCCGTGCGCGAGGTTGTATGTTATTTCGCCGTGCAGCGCCTGACTGATCGTGGTGTCGTTGCCAACCTTTCGCTCTTCGGACAAACTGACAATCCGCACCTCCGGCAGCGCGCGCCGGTTATACCGCGCTTTCATCCGGCATAAGAACGCGCTCCCCTCTTCCGCCGCGGAAAAACTCTCGACCGAGGGCGTGGCGCTGCCCAGCAGCAAGGTCGCGCCCTGCCGGACGCAACGGTATTTCGCCACCTCGCGGGCATGATAACGGGGCGCGTTCTCCGACTTATAGCTTCCCTCCTGCTCCTCATCCAGCACAATCAGGCGCAGATTCCGCACCGGCGCGAAAACGGCGCTTCGCGTACCCAGCACCACCGAAGCCAGCCCTTCCCGGATACGTTTCCATTCGTTCAGGCGTTCTCCCATCGACAACGCGCTGTGCAGCAGCGCGGCGCGGCTCCCGAAGTGCGCGGAGAACAGCGACATCAGCTGCGGGGTCAGAGCGATTTCCGGCACCAGCACCAACGCGCCGCCGCCCTCATCCAAGACCCGCTCGGTCAAGCGGATATACACGTTCGTCTTGCCGCTGCCGGTCACGCCGTACAGAAGCCCGCAGGCGGGTTTGCGCGTATCCAGCGCCTCGCGGCAACGTCCGAACGCCGCTTCCTGCTCTTCGTTCAAAACGATCGGCTCGGCTCGCGCCGTCACCGCCGGGGCTGTATACACCGGTTCTTCAAAGAGGGTAATCAGCCCCTTGGCTTCCAGCGCATTCAGGGTTCTCCGGCCTGTTCCGGTCAGATAACGGATTTCCCGCGCCGACGCGCTTCCCACGTCCCGCAGGAGGGACAGCACTTCTTTCTGCGCCGGAGCCGAACGGCCCGCGTTGTACGAAGCGGCTTCCTCCGAGGAAACAGCCAGTTCCGCCCGCAGCGCCGTCTTATCCTGCGCTCTGCGCCGGGGCGGCGCGCCGTCCCGCGCCTCTTCGTCCCAGCGGTACCACAAACCGGACGGCAGCATGGCGCGAGCCGCCTCATACACCGTGCAGTAAAACCGTTCGCGCATCCACAGGGCGAGCTTGATTTGCCCTTCGTCCAAAACCGGTTCGGTATCCAGCACCGTTTCGATATTCTTAATCCCGTCGCGCCCGGCCTCGCCGGTCAGGCGCAGAACAAAGCCTTCCTGTCTGCGGTTGCCCTGCCCGAACGGAACGGTTACGCGTACCCCCGGAATAACACCATCCGCAAGAGCGGACGGTATGCGGTAGGTGTACGGCTTATCCGCCGCGTAGGGGACGTTCCGCACGGCGATTCGAGCGAATCGCTCCATTAATCCAGCTTGTATTGGTATTCGCTCTTGACGCGCCCGACCAGCGTGCCGCTGGCGATCTCGTTGATCGCGAGCTTCACGGGCTTCTCATCCAAATGAATCTCCTGACGCTCGGCAGTCTCGGCAATCTCCCTCGCGCGGCGCGCCGTGACGTTGACCAGCAGATAACGGCTGGGGATAGTTTCCATTAGTTCGCTGATAGACGGTGAAAGCATGGCAGGGGTCCTCCTTTAATTTTCCACACACGTGTTATTTTACAGTGATCCGTTTTTTAATGTCTAAAAGCCTAAGCTGTCAAGGCTTACCGTTTCGCCTTGCGTATATTCGGCGCGAGCCTGCGCTATGTCGGCTAAGTCTTGCGGAGTGGCGACATCGTCCGGCAGCATATGGCTTATGACTTCAAAAATAAGCTCCTGTTCACGCTCTGATAGCAACTCCACCACATCAATCAATTTCTTTGCGGTTGGTGACATGCTCAACCCCCCTTATACACATCGCCGCGCGGCGCTATTTTCTCAATCAGCACATTGTCTTTGGACGGATAGGAAAACAGGATGCGCCAATCGCCCACGCGTAATCTGAATGTTCCGCTGCTTCCTTTTACCGGCTTTATATCGCCTTCGGGTATCCTGCGAATTCCTGCCGCAATGCGCGTCTGCGTTGGCGGGTTCTGTGACATCAATGCCTTTGCGGCCTTTTTAGACAGCTCAATCTTCATCGGTCGCCCTCTCTGCCAATACTGTCTCCTTTTATTTTACTTCCGAAACTCGGCGAACAGCCCCGGGTTGCGGCCGGTACGCGCCCGTTCGGCGGTCAGGATCGCGTCAATCATGTTCGCGCTTTCTTCGATGATCTCGTTGATTACGATGTATTGATAGCGGTCGATATACCGAAAGGTGCTGCGCGTCACCTCCATGCGGGAGCAGATAAATTCTTCGCTTTCGGTGCCCCTGCCGCGCAGCCGCCGTTCGGCTTCCGTCTCCGACGGAGGCGTTAAGAAGATCGTAACGGCGGACGGGTAGCGTTCCATCACCTGCATCGCGCCCTTCGTCTCGATGTCCAGCACCACTATTTCCCCGTTGGAGAGGCGGTTCATCACCGGTTCAAAGGGCGTTCCGTAGCAATGCCCCGCGTATTCCGCCCACTCCAGCAGTTTACCCTCTTCACGCATCTGATGAAACAGGTCAAAGCTCATGAAGAAATACTCCTGCCCGTGCACCTCGCCCGGACGCGGCTGACGCGTTGTGGCCGATACGGAGAAATACATATCCTTCCGCTTCTCCATAACCGTCTTCAGTACGGTGCTTTTGCCCGCCCCCGAAGGTCCCGACACCACCACCAACAGCCCGGTCATTGCGAATCCTCATCATCGGCAGGTTCAGAGAGCCGCGCCGCCACCGTCTCCGGCATAATCGCCGAAAGCACGATATGCCCGGAATCCATGAACAGCACGGCGCGGGTACGCCGCCCCAGCGTCGCGTCGATCAGCGTCTCCCTGTCCCGCGCGTCTTGGATCATGCGTTTCATCGGCGCGGAGTCGGGTGTCACCACCGCCACCAACCGTGCCGCCGACACCATGTTCCCAAAGCCGATATTGAGCAGTTTCATAGCCTTCACCTCTAATAAACAACGGCGTGCCGGGTCGTCACGCCCTACTCGATGTTCTGCACTTGCTCGCGTATCTTTTCGATTTCGCTTTTCAAGTCTACCACATAGCCGATCGTTTCGGTATCGTTGCATTTGCTGCCTGCCGTGTTCGCCTCGCGCGAGAATTCCTGCATCAGGAAATCCATCTTGCGCCCGGTCGCGCCGCCCTGCGCCAAAAGCCCCCGGAGAGCCGCGATATGGCTCTTCAGCCTCACCAGTTCTTCGTCCACGCAGATGCGGTCGGCATAGATCGCGGCTTCGGTCAGGATTCGGTTTTCGTCGATCATCTTCTGCTCGAGGACTTCGCTCATTTTCACCAGCAGACGCTCGCGGTACGCCGCCGCGTTCTCCGGCATACGCGCCCCGATCAGCGCGGCCAGACGCTCAATCTCCCGCAGCTTGCCCTCTATATCAACCGCCAGCCTCGCGCCCTCGCGTTCGCGCACCGCGCGGAAATCCGCGATCGCCTCTTCGGCGGCTTCGCAAGCCAGCGCCGTAACGGCTTCGGTCTCCGGCTCCGTCCGCACCGCCGTCATCACGTCGGGCAGGCGCAGCGCCGCCGACGCGGCAAGGTCGTTGACTACGCCGTACTCGTCTTCCAACGCTTTCGCCGCCGCGAGATACCCCTCCCAAACCGTGCGCGAAAATGTCAGGCGCGTCGTCTCCGGGGTATCCGCCGTGACGCCGATTTCAACCTTCCCCCGGTTTATCTGCCGGGAAGCCAGCGATTTCAGCGGTTCCTCCAGAAAGAGGTACCCCCTCGGCACACGTACCGTAATCTCTAAATATCTGTGGTTGACCGAACGCAGTTCCACTGTCAGCGAACCCTTTGAAGCCCGCCCGTAGCCCGTCATACTGTTCGGCAAACGAATCCCTCCTTGTCACGCTTCATACGCACCCGGCGACAGCCGCATTCCGGCGCTTCGCGCCGTTCGCCCGCTTTACGGTCGCGCGCGCCGTAAAACGCCTGCAAGCTCCAAGCCTCCCTGCCGGGCGATGAAGCAGATCCTGTTTAGCAGCACCTCGTAGACGAACACAGGCAGTCGGCGCAGAGCAGCGCGGAGCAGCAGTCGCAGGCGGAACAGCCGTAGGATTGCTGCGGCGGCTGCTGGTACGGGTTGTGTCCGTACGGACGCTGCTGATACGGACCATAAGGGTCATGCCGGTCGTACCCGCCGCTTTGCCCGCGGCCCTCACGTTCACGGACAATCGCATCGTACGCCTCGTTGATCTCCTTCATCTTTTCCTGCGCCAAATCGGCCAACTCGTTACCGCTGTATTTATCGGGGTGGTATTTCCGCGCAAGCTCTTTATACCGCGCCTTGATCTCCTCCATCGGCGCGTCCCGCCGAACGCCTAATACTTCATACGGATCACTCAACCCGTGACCTCCTTTTTTCGCTTTTTTATACCACTCTAAAGCGCACCGCCTGTTCGCCTACGGCGAACCGGGTTTTTCCGGAGTTTCTTCTCCGTACAGCGCCGAATGTCCCCGGGAATGCAGACCCAGCGTGAGAATGTTTCGTACGATGCCGGCGAAAGCGCCTTCGGGCATCAAATCCAGCGCGTTCAGCAGCGCGTCCTGCTCCCGTCCGAGAATCGCACCGACTTCGTCACGCGGGATCTCTGTGCCGTACCGCGCCGCGACGGCGTTGTACGCCCCCGACTTTCTGTCGCGCTCCAAATCCTCAAACGCGTCTATCGTATAGATCCATCGCCCCAGATGCTCCAACAGGCTGCCCGCGGCGCGTCCGTTGTCTCCGGCGAGGCTTGCGAGCGCTCCGCCAAAGGCGGCGGCGTTCGCCTCCAGACTCGCGTCCTTGTCCTCTTCCAGCGCCCAGAGTTCTGTCAGCTTACGCTCGCACACTGCGGCTTCCGCCGGGAGTCTCTCCGCGGCTCTTTGAAACGCTTTCCGGTACAGTCTGCGTATCAGGCGCGCCGTCAGGCGGCGAACGCCCTTTTCGTCGCGGATCCTGTCCCGCAGCGACCAGTCGGTGAAGAGCATCAGCGCGTCTGCCGCGTAGTCCGCGCCGCCCTGACATACATGCTGTTTCTGAAACGGGTGCCTCACACAGCGTCTCTTCACCGTTTGGCAGGGTTCGCGCCAATAGAGCATCGCAAGCAGCACAAAATCATAGTTGCACAACAGGCGCGACAGCGCTCCGTATCGCGCGCTCAGCGTGTGGCACAAACCGCAGTAAACGGCTTTATACTGCGCCGTTTCCCGGTGCTTCAGCTCCGGCTGAAAGGGGCGGACGGTTCCAAACATATCAGCGTTCTTTCAGCACGGCGACCACCCGCGCCGACACGCCGCCCTTTTTCTGCAAAAACCGGTTGACAAATATCACGACGCCCACGCCGATTAAGATACCCGCGCCCCCGGCAACCGGATGGAACGCCGCGCCCAGAAAAAACAACACCAGCGGCAGCAGGAAAATCAACGCCGCCAAACGCAGGGTACGCCCGCTCTCGATAAGCACCGTATCCCCCGCCTTCACCTTTTCCGTGTTGACGGCCAACACTTCTATATCGGGCGCGGAGCACCCTCCGCAGGAAGCGCACTCCCCGGCGCACGCGCTCGTCCGCCGTACCCGCACCTCGCACAGACCGGGGGCGTTCACCCTCACGACAACCGCCGTCTGCGTCATGGCAGCGGTGTTGCGGCGGGAGGTTCCTCCGGCACGACTTCAATCAGCACCGCATAGTCCATATCTACCACGCCGACCTCACCGATCCCCTCAACGGTTACAACCGCCGCCTGCTGTGATACTCCCGGTGTGAGAAGCACCCCTCCGAAGTCGGCGACGACGCGGATGTTGTGCGGCTGCACCCTGAGCACATCGTCATGCGACCCCCGGACGGTAATGACAAGCGGCGAGGAACGGATGATATATTGGTATCCCGGCGGCGTGTTTACGTTCATCGCCGTGATGTTGGTGGTGGAAATATCCTTTGTGTCCACGTTCCATAAGGTGATCTCTACCTGCGCTTCGGTGATGTTGTCGATGTTTCTGACCGATTCCGGGAACAGAATGGGATAGGTTCCGGTTGTGTCGCCCGAAAGGGAGGCTAAGTTGACCGTCTCTGAAAGCAGAACGGAGTTAATCCCCTCCAGCACGGCGGGGTCGCCGGAAATACGGACGGTCGCGGGGGAAAAGCTGAGGAGAATGTTGTCGTTTTTGGTCAGTCCGCCGCCGTCTATACAGGAAATGTCGAGCGGCACGGTCTTGACCCTGCTGACCGGTATCGTCATAATCACGGTATCGTAGTCAAGGGTAAGAAGCCTCATATCCTCTTCACCGACTTCGCCGTCGCGGGTGTGAAGGATGAGGCTGTATTCGTTGACCAGCGTGTTGGTGATGACCCCGTCCGGCGTGTAATCGACCACCGCTTTCTCGATGGTGCCCACGATCTTTGACGGACCGGACACCGTGATGTTGGAATGGTCGAACTCAACCGCTTCCACCATCATATTCTCACCGCTTTGCGGCAGCGCCGAAACCTCCACGGGAACCGGCTTCTCGCCGATATAATCCACCGTCACCGTGACAGACGGAGTATACAGCGTGGTGATAAGGGAGCTAAGCTGTATGGTCATTCCCGCCGTGCTTTTCAGCTTATAATCCAACGTGGTTTCTCCGGCTCCGATGACGCCTCTGAGATCCACCTCGGCTACCAGATTTTCCGCGTTCAATCCTGTATAGTCTTGATTCCGTCCCTCAAATTTGGCGTCGACGGTCATATTCCTGTCGCTGACCATGATCAAACCGTTGTATGCGAGGCTGGACTCGTTTATAAACAGCACCGGAATGTTACTCACCGTTCTCGTGCCGGTCGGGTTCAGGAAAAGCGACACATACCCCCACAGAATCACGGCAATGACAAGCGACAGCGCGAATACCAATATATTAAACCGTTTCAAAACCTTCTTCACGTTCACGCGCCGTCCTCCTTCCCGCCGGACTTGCGCAGCATACTGAGCAGACCGCCTTTCTTCTCCGTCTCGGGCAGCAGTTCCATCCGAAGCAGCGCTTCCAAAATCTCACTGTTGAGGTTGCGCTTTAGCATACCGTCGATGGCGACGGATACGGTTCCCGTTTCCTCCGACACCACCACCACCACAGCATCCGACTCCTCGCTCATACCGATGCCGGCGCGGTGGCGCATCCCGAGGTCGCGGCTCAGGTTGGAGTTTGCCGTCAGCGGCAGCATACAGCCAGCCCCGGTAATCCGCCCGTTCTGAACCACCACGGCCCCGTCGTGCAGCGGCGCTTTGGGGTAAAAGATGTTTTTAACCAGCTCTGCGGTAATCGCCGCGTCGAGAACGGTGCCGGTCTTGGCTATGTCGGTTAGGCTGACGCGGCGTTCAAACGCGATCAGCGCGCCTTGATGCTCCCACGAGAGTACGCGGCATGCCTCCAGCGTTTCGGTGATCGCCTTTTCCATATCGCTCGGGGCGTTCCGCCCGATCGTGATGTTCCCGGCCGAACCCATCTGTCCCAGCATCTTGCGCAATTCCGGCTGAAACAGCACAATCACGGCCAGCACGCCGACCTGCAGTGTGCTGTATAGGAGAAAGTTCAGCGTTTGCAGCCCGAACACCTGCGAAAAGCCCAGCACCAGCACCAAAAACAAGACGCCCTTGATAACGGGGAAGGCGTTTGAACGGCGCAAAAGTTGTATTAAGAGGTAAATAATTACAGTGACCAGCAGGATGTCAACCGCGTCCCAAACGCCGAAATCAGACATATAGCCGGAGATACGCTCTGCTATATCAACAAAAAAGTCACGTATTGCATGCGCGAGGTTCAAACAGTCTCACCCCTGTCCGTAGCCGTGTGTACAGCGTACTACGGTATTATACCATGTCAAGCGCCTGCCCGCCTTCGCGGGCGGTCGTCTAAGCCGCTTCCGTTCGTCCCAAACAGAAACGCGAAGCGTTTCTTGGTTTGATCCGCACTCTCGCGTCTTAACCTCCCTGCTCAGGCGAGGCGCTCTTCAGAGTATTATACCACAGTTCCCGCGTTTTGTGAAGTGGTGAAATTTTGTGGGAGTAGACGATTTTGTACGATTTTGTACAAGTTACACAAAGAGTGACTTGCCAAGCCAGACGCAATCCGGGAGAACGCCGGAGGTTATATTGACTCCGGAAAAGATCAACGCGATGGCGCGGGGGGTTAGAACCTGTTCCCATAGGTTCTTATTAGGATAAAGAAAAACGCCGGTGATGCCGGCACTTGAGATAGTATAAAATAAAATGATAATATCGTTCTTATAATAATTACTTTATAATGTCTGCTTTATTGCGTTTGCGATGGAATATGCCAAGTTTACAGGCACGGCATTACCGACCATTTTATAGCCGTCAGTGAGGTTCTCATAATGAAAAATAAAACTGTCAGGGAATGTCTGAATTCTCGCACACTCGCGAATGCTTAAACGCCTATATAAATACTCCTTCCCGGGAACAAATATTCGTTTATTTTGCTCAGCTAAAAGCATTTTGGGTGCTTTAGGGTGAATAGGCGCATGCCGCCCGCCTGCCTGTATCGTAAAGGATTGCTCATCCCAGCTCCTGACACGGTTACGGGACATGTATATGGTCGAGAAACCGCCTGTCATATATTCGTGATTTTGTATCGCACACTTTCCGTTGTTCGTCTTGTTCTTAGCCTTTGCGGGTAATGCGTTGTCCTGCAAGTCCCATATAGCGTCTTTCAAAGTCACTTTTTGTTTGTCGGGTGACGGATACTTGAACGCTATATCCAATTCATTTCGGAATCCAATATAAAACACTCGTTTTCTGTCTTGCGGAACATGATAGCCTGCGGCATTTAACATTTGCAAGTTAACAGTGTAACCCGCGTCCTTAAAATGCATAAGTATATTATGAACAGCTTCGCGGTGAATGTCAGCAAGCATACCGGAAACATTTTCAGCTACAAAAAACTTTGGTTTCTTGTCACGCAGAATACGAATAAAATCGTAAAACAGTTTACCCCTCGCATCTTCTATACCCCGTAACACACCTGCTTCACTCCAGCTCTGGCAAGGAGGTCCCCCTATTATACCGTCGCATTCGGGTATTTCAGAAGAAGAGATGCACCGAATATCACGCTTATCGAGAGGCGCGTTATGATTTGC
>JAISVY010000074.1 GCA_031271325.1 Oscillospiraceae bacterium | reverse complement strand
GACTATTTGCTCGGTCTTATTCCCGACACCAACCATGCGGTTTCCGATGTGTGTAAGGAAACGAAACTGTCGCCGGAGGCGGCGCGAAAGCTGCGGATTATTTCACGGCTTGCCGGAACAGAATACCGTTCGCTGGAGCATTTGGCGGACACCTTTGACGGAATGGATGAAGATTTCATAGAGGCGCTCAACCTTGCGCCGTTCACCGTCTTGCCGGAGTTGTTAAGCCTTTTTCTCGAACACAGTGAGGGTCTAAGTATCCTGATGCTGCTCAGCGCAATCATCCTCGGCGCGGAAACCGAGGACGAGCAAAAGGAAACACGGATTAAGCTTCGGTCTGCCTCAAAGAATTTCAAGATTGAAATCCCGCTTGAGAACATCACCGCCGCCCTATGGGTCAACATCCAGACCGATGCCGCCAAACTGAAAGACGAATTGCGGAACGCTGGGGCGCAAACGGAGTGAAAGCGGATTATGTCTTATGACCGCCACAGGGACGGTATTTATCAAGGTGCAACCCCTTTGGAAAGATTTACGCCGTCAGTACCGACTAACCATACTAACGGCGCAATGTTTCAGATGTAAACCAATTCAGAGAGGATACACTCGTGCGCTGTTTCGTGGTCTGCAATCGCCGCCAGTCTGGTTGCCGACGCTTCGTCTACCTCCCGGCAGAGGGGATACAGGCGCTCGGTGAGTAGCAGTTCTGCGTACAGCGCTGGTTTGTTTTCCCGCAGGTACTCTTTGTGCATCCGACCGTATCTGCCGAGGGGCGGGATGGTTTCGCGCGGCGGTTCGCGCAAAACAATGTCCGGAAGCAGGTAGTCCCCGACGCGGGTGTAGGTGAGGTCGCTCATGGTTTTTTTGCTCCTTCCGATGTTGGCCGCCACAGCTTGCAAGTGCCGCAAATGCCTGTGCTACCAAAGTTTTATAGTGGTGTAATGATTTACACCCTCTATAATGTAGCACACCCGCGCCCTTGCCCTCGCGCAGCTTGGCTTCAATATCGATCAGCAAGCCGGGCTTATATGTTGCGCGTTCTTTACCGGCAGAGGAAGAAGCAATCCCGATGCGTTCAAGGATCGCCGAGACGGTGTAGTCGCCGCGCAGGGTGTCACAGCGCGTGGGCATCTTCTGATCCGGCAGACCGTCCTCATGGGCGGCGAGGAATTTCAGATGCTTCCTGCCATCCAAAACCACACAGCCGGATTCTCTCATCAGCGTGAGGAACTCCTCAAAGGTCAATGGCTTCTTCTCCAGCGCGGCGTCGATGGAGCGGCGGAGCCTCTGTTGAAAAGACGGCGGCCGGTTGCCGCCGAATACATGCGCCCCGTAGTTTTTCCCTTGACTTGGTTTCGGTTTCTCAACGACGGACAGACCGTTCTCCGCGCAGAGGATGTCACTGCATCGTCTCAAAGCGAAAGCGGAGTGATGAAAATTCCGAAACTTCCTCCGGCAGTCCAGCGCCGTACTGTTCCATATGATATGGTTGTGTATATGGGCTTTATCGGTATGGGTGCAGATGAGAAAAGCGTATTTCCCCTTGGTGAACCGCATCGCGAGCTCATACCCGATACGGTTAGCATCTTCCGCCGTAATCTCTCCGGGCTTGAAACTCTGCCGGACATGGTAAGCGACGACATCTCTTTTTCCTTGATTCCGCCCCGTGAGCGCGGTATACTTTTGCTTGGATAACAGGAACTCAACATCCGCTGTCCGCGCGTCGCACTCATAGGAGGATATCAACTCGCCGCCTTCGGTCTTGAACGGATTCCCCATATAATCGATACTGTCCCGCAGAGCCTTTATCACACTCCGCCCCATGCCGCTATGCAGAGCCATGAGCTTTGTTGTCGCCATCGATTCACCCCTCCAAGACAAAGTCAACCGCCCGGCGAATCTCACCGGGCGGTCTATGCCGGAGCGCCTCCGGCTATGGTTGCTTCCTATACTGCTGCCGCATATACGAAATGAATCCTTCCATCGGTACCTTCCTGCTGTACGAACACTCGATACCATACTCCGCGCATATATCCCGGATGGCCCAATCCAATAAGGCGTACATGATCACGCGGGCGTTTGGGTTCTTCCTCCGAATGATTTGAATGGACTCGTAATTCTTACGTTTCTCAAGCATCCCCACGATGATCAAGAAGTCGAACGAACGAAAGCGCATGGCTTTCCGAGCATCCTTCAGCGTATATACCATGCGGACCGTAATATCGTCGCTGTTGCTCAGATACTCGTAGAGACCCCGCGCGCAGCCGGGGAGCCGGTCTGTTAAAATCAATACGCGGATCTCCGCGCCGAAGGTAATGGGGAGCATGGACGATATCTGCGCTCTTGCTTTGCTGTAATCCATCGCGTCCAGCCTTCGGTCTGTTTCGGAAAGCTCGAAGGGGAACGCTGCCGGCTTCTTCATGATTTTATTTCACCACCATTATAAGATGTACGATAAACAGTATACGCCTTCTGATTGTCTTTGTCAATACAATTCTGATGTGTGTGATACACTATCAACATTAAAGAGGTGTGTCATCTATGAAACCGTGTAACGAAATCCTGCGTGAGATGCGTGAGGATCGGGATCTGAAGCAATCCGACATAGCCGCGATAATCGGTACGACACAGCAGCAGTATTCGAAATACGAAACCGGCGAGAGCGAGCTGCCGCTCCGCGCTCTCGCTTTACTTGCCGATCATTACAACGTTTCCGCCGATTACCTGATGGGACGGATAGACGGTCTCAGCGGCGTTCCGGGATTGAGTAAAAAGGTAGTTGATGGCGTCACGCTGAAAGACGTTATGATCGATGTAATATGCCTCGGAACGGCAGGCCGCGCCGCCGTCGTGGAGTATATCGCTCTGCAGAAGATGAGAGAGAAATGTTCGCAAAAAAAGAAGGACGGTACAGCAGGGCGCGCGTAAAAAATGTGATAACCTCTGCCGCACCATCCTCTCTCTTACTACCTCTCGAACGCCAGTGACACCGCTTCGCCGTCTTTCAAGCCGGACAACTTACCGATCAAACTAAGTATGTCTTCCCGTCTCGTTTGGTCTGTGTTGTCCGATGCGGCGGTACGGAGCTTCTCCAACGTCTCGGAGAGCGTCCCGGAGTGGAATACGCAGAGTACCTCCATTTCCTTCACCGTTAAATTCATGATCCCATCACCTCCTCCCGGCCGTGATGTTAACTCTGTCGGGAGAGGCTTTACAAGGCCGTTTGGCTGCTGTTTTCCGTTTGTTTTCTTTTGAAGAGCTGTTCCATCGCCCCGTAGGGAGACTAAGGTGTGCAGGCATAGCGAGCCAGCGAGCGTAGCCGTAACAGCTTAGGCGACCGGCAACGGGGCGCGCATGGAACGTGACAACACAAAAGAGCTGTTCCACAGCCCGGCAGGTTGACTTGGAGGACGTAGGCACAGCGAGCCTGCGAGCGTGGCCGAAGGCCGAAAGACAACCGCCCGCCGGGCGTCGTGGAACGTGACAATAATTCGAGCTGTCCACAGCTCGGCTCTACTTAATCTTCGCAAGCCCCGCAAGAATCCCATTCGCCGCTTCCCACAGCGTGTCATATTGCCGGCGCAAATCCGCTATGTCGGCTACGTGGATACTGCGCGTCTCATTGGCGCGCTTCGCAATCTGGTTGAGGTTGTTCGAGCATCGCCGCAGAAGCGATACAAGCTCCCGCACGTCCGAGAGATCGATGTTGATATGGTATCCGTCGATCGCCATCTTTCTCATATACGCACCCAAGCTCGTTACGCCCAAGCTCTCCATGCGTTCGCGGATCAGAGCGGCTTCCTCTTCATCCGCCCAAAAATGAAAATGAACCGACCGTTTACGGTTCGGCTTCTTCTCAGACATCTAGACACCCGCTTTCCGCTGTTGTAACGCCGCCTTCCAGTTTCTGCAGAAGGCTCTCGGCGGCGGCGAGTTCGGAGCGTTCCGTAATATCCGGCAGGGCTTCCCGTATCACGTTAGCGGTCTCGGCAACGGAGCCGGAATGGTAGAGAGCGAACAACCACGCCTCTTCGATTGTCAGCTTCATCGATCTTCACCCTCCCGCTTCTTATCCGGCGCTTTCGGTTTACGCGGTGGTTTGGGAACCTTTTCAGCTTCGCGAATCTGCTTCAAAACAGACTGCCGCTCCGCTTTCTTTTCCATGATTTCAGCATACCGCTTCATCAGCCGCTCCTCCGAAACGTTGGCGTTGGGGACGAAAACGCCGAAATCGCTGTGGTACCATGTCAGGCGGTTACGCTCTGCCATACGGTGACTTTTCTCATATTGCCCGACCTCCTGCGCCAGCATCTCCACATGAGCCTTTCGCACAGAGCTGATAAAGCCGTCTAGCACGTATCTGTGAGTATCAAAAACAAACTCACTGCAGTGGTCATGCGGAATACCGAACCGTTGCGCCCACTGCCTGTTTTCGGATGTAAAGCGCCCGTCGTTATCACTTCCAGCGACAGTGCCCGCCAGTGTTCGCGTCACCCGCTCATAACCAAACTTGCCAACAACCGCGTTGACCGCTTCGCTGAACTTATAGCGGTACTGTTCATAGTTACAAGCGCGGATCGCCTCGTCTATCGCTTTGGCACACGCATTGTTCTGACGCATATCCTCACGCCACAGCTCAAGTTCGCCGTTTTGCTTGGCGTATTCAAGGGAATGGGGATAGATATTACAGCCGTCCATTTACGCAGCCTCCTTCACATTTTTTAGCTGACTCAACACGATCTCCGGGCGCAGCCAAGCGCGCTGAAAACGCCGCCATTCGGCGTCTGTCGCGCCGGAATCATCCCGGTAGAGCATGGCGTAGGGAACGAAGCCCGCGCTCCACGCGGCGCGCAGGCGCGCGTCGGCGGCATCCATCGTATCGCCGGGATAGCCGATCAACACATAACAAGCCGCCCGGTGAGAGGCTTTCGTAATCCCTCCGTCCCGCAGGATCCGTCCGGCTTGAATCAACGGCTCAAGATCAGACGGCGTATCATAGGCGAAATACATCCGTCCGGTGTCGCTTTGGTGCGCCGCGGAAATACCCGCGCGATTTTCGGTTGTGACGTCATACATTACTACCTCCATCGAGAACATTGAATCATTTTTACGTAATCGCTCATTCGGTGAATCCCCCATAAATAATAATTGCCGCTCCATAAACAGGAACGGCGGCTTTGACAAATATTTGGCATTGCGGTATGCTTATATAGCAGGGTGCAGACGAAGCCGTTTGCTCCGAGCGAAGCGAGTTGTTAAGCGTGGCAATTGATCGTGATGATAAATTCTATATAAGCGGAGTTTAGCGTGAAAACAACACCTACTCGGTCACCGTTACGAGATTGACCGTGTTCTTGAAGTGCGCCGCGCCGCGAGCATCCGGGGCGGAGGTCTCGGAATCCGCTACGCCGTTCGCATCGACGGGAAAACGACGTATATCTGGCGGGATGAGGATCGGTGGTTCGTGGAACGGCGGCAGGGGTGAAGGGTTCTCCCCCAAAAACCCCCTGACTTTTTACGCTCTGTATGTTATACTGATCCCATTAAGAGCAAGGGGGAAATCCAATGAGCAAGAACATCGTCCTGCTGTCCGGCTCACCGAGAGCAGGCGGCAACACCGATATGCTCGCCGCCGCGTTTATTGAGGGCGCGGTATCGGCGGGGAAGAGTGTGAAACTGTTCCGGGTAGCCGAGTTGAAGATCGGCGGCTGTGTGGGCTGCGGTCACTGCTTTCTGGAGAAAGGCGTGTGCGTCCAAAAAGACGACATTCCGCAGGTACTTACCGCGATCCGGCAGGCGGACGCGCTTGTGCTGGCCTCGCCGATATACTATTGGAGCGTTACGGCACAGTTAAAGCTCGCGATAGACCGCCTGTACCCTCTTATCAGCGTAAAGGCTCCCGTTCAGCGCGCCGCCATGCTGCTGACGTGCGGCAATAAGAGCGAAAGCGTAAATGAAGGCGCTCTGTTCATGCTGAAGCGGTTATGCGACGCTTACGGTTGGGACAACGCCGGAGCGGTCACCGCCGCCGGGCTTCACGAAAAAGGCGAAATCGCCGGACGCTCCGAACTGGACGACGCGAGGAAATTAGGCGGAGAGATATGAAACGGTCTCTGTGATATACGGAACAGAAAAAGACCCCGTGTCTATAAACCTCCCGTGTCTATAAACCGCGAGGTTTTTCATATTGCCTATTCAAACCGACCCGCTTCTCTGATATAATGGTATAATGGGTTTCCCAACGGAGTAAAAATCTATATGAAGGTAATCCTCTTATGACGAAACACGAACTGATCGACCAATGCCTGTCCCTGCCGTTCACCTACGAGGATTATCCCTTCGACGACGTAACAAACGCCGGATCGTGGGCGGTTATGCGGCACCAAACGAGCAAAAAAGGTTTCGCCCATATCTATGAGCGAAACTTGGCATAAAGGGATTGCGAATAGATAAGAAATCTGGTATAATAGAATTGGTTGAATAATTTTAAGTCGAGTTAGGGAGGCTATATTTATGGAACAGTTTTTCCAATGGTTTTTCGATGGGTTAGGAACATTTTTAGTGGGTCTTGTTCTTGGTGGTAGTGCAGGATGGGTAACTACTTATCGAATTGTTACAAAAAAAGTAAAGCAAAAGGCTAATGCGAAAGACCATAGCACAGTCATCCAAGTTGGGGACAAGTTGGAGACGAAATAGATGAAAATGAAAATGCAAACCGCAAAAGCAAAAGGCGGATCAACGATAATACAGGCCGATGAATTGGTTATTGGAAGTCAGTCAACTTTTGCGGATGCGATTAATCAGCTCAAACCATTATCCAAACAAAAAACGTCAAACGCCATGCATTATCTATGTGATGGCATGGGTTTTTATGGTCGGGATAATGAAGTTAAATGGTTGGACAAATTCCGAGCTGAAAATGAACCACTTCTTTATACCGTTGTTCACGGTGTTGGTGGTGTTGGTAAAAGTAAATTGCTTTTTGAATATGAAAAGATTACTCATGATGAAAATTGGAAAGTATGTTTTCTTTCTTCAAGTATTATTGAATCATTGTTGAGTTACCAGAAATACGATTATTCTAAAAACCTATTTTTAGTAATTGATTATGCTGCTCGTTATTCTGATTTGCTTGGAAAGTGGATTGAAAAATTATCTGACTTAGAACACCCAACGAACAAAATGCGCATAGTTTTTCTCGAAAGACAAGGGCTTCAATATGACTCTTCCCTTGAAAGCCCTTCGCCTTGGCTCGAAACTTTTTATGGAGCTCCGCGCCGAAAAAGAATTTTAAAAGATGCCGAGTACGAATTTTTACCGCTTAAGCAAATGTCATCAGATGCTTTAAAAATCCTTATTGATGATTACTCAAAAATAACCACATCAATAATTGTTACCGAGAAAGATAAACAGTCAATTATGGGATATGTTTTTACAGAACTTAAGCTTAATTTCGAACGACAGAACCCTTTGATGATTTTACTTGCAACCGATGCCTTTCTAAACAAGCAACCACTCCACAAATGGAACATTGAAATGCTTGTTCAGAACTACATTGAAAGACTGAAGGACAATTGGCTTCA
The DNA here is from genome assembly GCA_031271325.1 of Oscillospiraceae bacterium. Taxonomy (GTDB): domain Bacteria; phylum Bacillota; class Clostridia; order Oscillospirales; family UBA929; genus UBA929. The sequence continues at coordinate 23,649 of JAISVY010000074.1, read as the reverse complement.
TGCACTTTGTGAAAACGATAAAAATCTGCTAGATGCATTAATTAATGTACTTGTAATGTCAACTATCAATGGTGGCTTCGACCTTAACGATGATATCCCTGATTATTTTTCTGAAGATACAAAAAGAATAACTTCACACCCAAATGCACGTCATATTATAAATGGTGCAATCGAAATAACTGATGATAAAATTCATCCAATAGAACCCGATTATATCGGTGAATTTATGATGCTCAGTAAGTTGAATGCTATTATGCCAAAAATAAAACAAAGAGAGTTTATTGCTTGTTTTTACGGTAAAGAGTCGTTTCTAAACTTCATGAGCAAATGCATCGACGATTACGCCAAGTCAGAAGTATTTCCTAACATAATTAATAATTTTATTGATCTCACAAGACCTATGTCCGAGAATGCTTCTGACATTACGGTTTTTGCCCATCTTATCGGCAGGTATTCATTAGTATGCCAAGATTCTAAATTGAAATCATGTACGGACACTTTAAGAGATCTTTATCATCAAGAACTACGACGCGATTCTTCTGATAATCACATGGCAATATTATATTCAGCGCACCTTGCACAGCTGACTTACGTACAAGGATATACAGAATATATTAGTTTTAATAATAAAGAAGTTTTTACAAATAACATTGAAATGGCTAGATGGGCTGCATCCGAGTTGAAAACGCTGCATGATAAATATAAAAATGTGCATCAGATAATTTTAAACTATGCTTATGGCTTGGCCAATTTATCCATATATTCCTTGGGTGATTCACAATATTCTAAGACTTCCCTATGTCAGTTATATTTAGAATATAAAGCAGAATTGCCAGAATTATCTATAAGCTATGCCATATCAATTAGCAATCATATTTTAAGGATTCAGGACAATCCATCAGAAGAATCGTTTGTTCCCGTGGAAGATGACATTTCAAAATTATCGGAATTATATCGCGAGAGGGTACTCGAAGCAAGTAATAAAGATGGCTTAATCCTTCATGTTATAAATGACATATCAGACCCAGAATTGCATAAACAGGTTAATAAGTACACAGAAATGATGTTTAGTAAACTAAGTGTGCGACAGGTGAAAGTAGCAGTTGAATTTGCCAAAGGTCTTAATAATGCTATCGCAGCATATGTTAATGCAGGAAATTTTACTTATTCAGATGAGACAATTAAGATCATTAGAGGACATTATTCCTCTCTTGAAAAACTTAATACCATTTATCATAATCAATTGACAGAAGTAACGATTGAATATGCTAAAGCAATATCAAACTCGATAATATCTTATCCAATCAATGAAGCATTTGATTTGTTATCTAATTTAAAGTTAATTTGCGATAACAGCAAGGTAAGAGGATTATATGATATCCTTATTATTCGACATATTAAAGCTTTGCATAATTATCTGGCTCTATCTGCAAAGTTGATTATAATGAGCGAAGATACTAATGCCGCTTTCGGTGATGCGGCATCTATATACAACGAGAATAGATCAATTGCTGATGAGATATATGTGTGTTTTGCAGGATGTTGCTATTATTATTTCTATCTTCTTCTTAAAAATAATGGTGACCAAGAGCACGTTGATCTTATCTACAATTTTATTTATTGCATCCTTGAAGAGGCACCCCAGCAATGCAAGACGCCAATCAGCAAATATATTTCCTATATGGAAAAATTGATCAAATGATTACGATAATAAATTTTAAAAAGACATGCTTAATACTATTGCCTGTCTTTATACGAAAACCGTATGGGTGTACGTTTTATTTTGAAATTTCCCCAAATATATTTCTTTTGAACAAACGGCACTGGAACACGATCACGCTCGGCGGCGATGTGCCGGAAGACGAGTTACTCCATATGATTGAGCGCAGCTATGACTTAACCAAGAAGAGCGTCCGCGCGGGCAGCGATGAGGAGGATGGGTGAGATTTTGAGAAACCTGAGAAACCGTTTATTTGCCATAGCTCTAACGCTTCTCATTCTTCTGTCCGGCTGCGAAGGATTGCTCGAACCCAAGCCGGAGTTTGTTGGCGGTTCCAACCTGACGGTGGAGTTTATCGACGTGGGGCAGGCGGATAGCATCCTTGTTACCTGTGAGGACGAAACCATGCTGATAGACGGCGGCAACGCCGCCGACTCCGATCTGATTTATGCAACTCTTAAAGACCGCGGCATATCGCGGCTTGATTATATAATCGCGACGCACGCGCACGAGGATCATATCGGCGGGCTGCCCGGCGCGCTGGAGTACGCGGAGGTCGGAACTGCGCTTTGCCCCGTTACGAGCTACGACAGCAAGGTTTTTGACGATTTCGTCCGCGCTCTTGACGAGCAGGGCGTGAGCATCATCGTCCCCGAACCCGGCGACACGTTCTCACTCGGCGGCGCGGAGGTCGAGATTATCGGTCCGATCAGCCCCTCAGACGACCCGAACGGTACATCCATCGTGATACGCCTGACTTACGGCAAGACGAGCTTCCTGTTTACCGGGGACGCGGAACGGGAAGCGGAACAGGATATCCTCGACGCGGGATACGATCTCTCAGCAACAGTGCTGAAGGTCGGGCATCACGGGAGCGACACCTCCACGTCGTATCCGTTCCTGCGGGAAGTCATGCCGGAGTACGCCGTGATCTCCTGCGGCGCGGGCAACACTTACGGGCATCCGCACGACGATCTATTGTCCCGCCTGCGGGACGCGGACGGGACGCTGTACAGAACGGATATGCAAGGCACCGTCACCTGTGTAAGCGACGGCGAAACTTTGAGCTTTAGCGTTGAGCGCAACGCGAACGCGCAGACCAACCCAACAAAACTGTCCGCCGCGGAAACGCACTACATCGGCAACGTCAACTCGCGCGTCTTTCACCGCCCAAGCTGCTCCGGCCTTCCGGCGGAGAAGAACCGCGTGACGTTCGGGACGCGGGAAGAAGCGGTGGGGGAGGGGTACAAGCCTTGCGGGATTTGTAAGCCGTAGAGACCGCTATATGCAGCTATTGCTCCGCTTTGTCTTCCTGTGCCGTGCCACTTCCGCTGACGCAGTGTTCATAGACAAAACTTTTTCGCTTCGCCCATATTGCCGCTTCGGTAATATGCCGTGAGATGTAACACACTTGGTCACGCAGAAAGCCCGCGTTATACCCCGCCAACGATTCCCTTATATATTTATGAATCTGACAGATATAATTCAACGCGAAGGGGGCGGTTTCCCGCCCCCAAATCATACGCTGCTCTAATACCCCGTCCTCGGTAGCTTACCGGGAATCGTATAGATTTTCGTCACCCACACTGCGTTTCCGATGACCCACTCGGAACCGTATTTGCCGCCAATGTCGGCCTTGTTCGCGAAATCGAAGCCGTTTTGCAGCCCCTTATTGACCGTGGCGTATACCTGCGGGGTAAGGACTTGGCAGAACCCCGCCTTGACCGTACCGAAGATGAACGTGAAGCTCGTCACAAACTCGTCGTTCGCGATGCCGAGCGCGGCGTTCCGGCAGTCAATGACATTGTTGACCGTGGTGCTGAGATTGTCCGCGATGATGCGGGTATCGCCCTTGTTGGTCGTGATAAGGATTTTGTACTTTAGGCTCTGGTTGTACGTCCCGGTCACGATTTTATTGAGCCGCACCGCGTTGGCGGGAAGCGTATTGCGCCAGTAGAAATCGGTCAGCGGGACGCTGGAGGTGTTGGCGACCTCCTTGATGTCGTAGCGGATGGTATCACCCGGCATGGCTTCGTAGTTGCCGGTATTGCGGATTTTCACGCCGGTGTTCGCCGGGTAGTTGAGGAAGTCCCGCTTGATAATCTGCGTCGCGAACTCCAGCTCGATGTCCAGCGTTTCGGCGGACAGCCGGTAATACGGCGGAGCCTGCACTTCCCTGACGGTATAACGCCCCAGTGGGAGCGGCTTGCTGACAGCCCTGCCGTCCGCGCCGCTGACAAAGCGGTCTACAAGGTTTCCGCTTTTGTACTGGTAGATTTCAAAGACAGCGCCCGCAAGCGGCGTCCCTTTCGGAAGTCCGTTGACTTGGTTATCGTCGCCGGAGAGCGTCATGATCTGTATTTGCCCTAACTGCGGCGTATTCTCCCACACGACCTCGGTGACCCTGCCGCTCTTAAACTCCACCGTCCTCGGCATATCGTCGCGGTAGTAGCCCGCGGCGGCGCGCGTTTCGCGGATGGTGTAGCGTCCTTCGGAAAGGATGCCGCCAAAGTCGATTACGCCGTTGTTGTCGGTGACGTAGGTGCCGACCACCTTGTTGTTGGCGTCGAACACCATGAACTCCACCCCGAAGATGGGCTTTTTCGTTACGCTGTCGATTTTCAACAGGCGCAATCCCGCTTTTTGTCTGTTTGTGATTTGGAGCGCCGCCAGTTTCCCCGGCGTCACGGTAACGCTGCGGACGGTGGCGTCAAGCTCGTACCCGTCAAGGGCTTTGCGCTCGGTGACGAGGTATTCGCCCGCAGGAAGCGTGTTGAGTTGGATTCTGCCCTGCGTGTCGGTGGTGTAGCTGCCGGGGACGCCGCCGTTTGTGCCTGCGGTGCCGTTCGGGGAGTTCGCGAGGGTTCCCGGCTGGTTGCCGTCCGCGATTAGCCCCGTCATAAGCTGACCGTCCGCGCCTTTGATATCGAACACGACGCCCGCTAGCGGCTTCCCGGTGGCTTCGTCGGTCTTTACGATGAGTAACCCTCCCATAGCGGTGTTCTCCACCACAAGGGTTTCGGATTCGCCCCACTTGATTTCCACATTGCGCGGCTCAGCGTCGATGATGTAGCCGTTTGCTGCTTTGGTTTCGGTCACGGTGTACCATCCCGGCTCCAGAGCGGGAAGATAGATCAAACCGTCCCTGCCGGTGGTGTACTCGCCCAACCGTTCGCCGTTCATTTTACTTACGGCAAACGATACGCCCGCGATGGGCTGTCGGGTATGGCTGTCGATCTTCTTGATTTGCAGACCGGCGAGGGGTTTGTCGAGAAACTCCACGCTGTGCAGCCTGCCGCCCTCAATCACGACCGTCTGCGGTTCACTGTCCAATTGGTAGCCATCCGGCGCGCTGACCTCGCTCACGACATACGCGCCTTCGCTCAAGTTCCCAACGAGAATCTTTCCCGCGCTGTCCGTTCTGTATGTGCCGATAAACTCGCCGTTGGCGCGTTCCACCCTGAACGTCGCGCCGGGCAGCGGAACCCGGCTGAAGAAATCCAGCTTGATGATCTCAAGATTGTTCTCGGCTCTGTTGGTGATGGTAACGACGGTAGGTACGGTAGCCTTGACCTCCACCGTCCGTGCCGCTTCGGTAATCAGGTAACCCACCGGCGCTTTCGTTTCGCTGATAACGTACCATCCCGGTTCAATGGACGGGATGATCGCCTTGCCGTTTCCGTCCGTGCTGACGTCGCCCACAAACTCCCCGTTCTGCGTCGTTACGCGGAACCGCGCTCCGGCGAGAGGTTCTCCGTTGAACTCATCCGTCTTGATGATTTGCAGGGAAGCCAAGCGGCTGTTCTCAAACTCAAGTCGGTGCAGGGTTTCCGCGATGACCTCCACGCTTTTTGGGGTATCGTCCAGAATGTATCCGTGCGGCGCGGCATATTCGCTCACCGTATACCAGCCGGGTTGCAGGTTTGCGACCATGAACACGCCGTCCTCGTTGGTGGTGTATTCCCCGTATAGCGTATCGCCCTGATATACGCGGAACTTCGCGTCTTTCAGCGGCTCCTTTGTGTCCGCGTCGTATTTTGTGACGTACAATCCGCTTTTCGGCTGGTTCTCAAAATCCACCGCGTAGGTATTGATGTAGTCCACATACTGCGTTTTCGTGCCGCTGGCGATCAGGTACCCGCTTGGGGCGGATACCTGAGAGATGACGTAGGAGCCGCGCGCGATCTTTGGCAAAGTGAACGAGCCGTTCGCGCCGGTGGTGAACTCGCCCAAGTCCGCGCCGCCGCTTAGTTTTACGTTGAACACCGCGCCGGAGAGGGGTTGCTTGCTCACGCTGTCTTTCAAGCGCACAACGAGTGTCCCAAGCGGAGAGTTGGAAAACGCCGCCGTGAAGACGTTGTTATCCGCCGAGGTATGCTGTAAGCGAACGGTGCGGGTATTCGGCTGGCTGTCCATCGCGTACCCCTGCGCGGCGGTAAGCTGGGTAATCTTGTAACTGCCCGCGGGCAGGTTCTCAAGGAAGAACTCGCCGCGGGCATCGGTTGTGTAGATGCCATCCGCCGATGTTCCTACCGCGCCGCCGTTTGTATCGGTTACGGAGAACGTCGCGCCCGGAACGGGTTCGTTGGTATCCTTATCGGTCAGTAGAACCACAAGACCGCCGTAGCGGTAGTTGGAGAAAACGAGTTCCTCAATGCTGGTGCCGTCCGGCTTGATTAAGCAGTGCTGTTCATTGTTGATGCTGAGGTGGTAGTTGTTCGGCGGCATCGTCTGCCGAACGATGTAGTAACCGCTGGGGATACCGGACAGGACGATGACGCCGCTGCCGTCCGAGTCCACGGTAGCGACAAGCGTACCGTAGCCGCCGCTCATGGCGTCGTTAGAGTAGTAGATTTCAAAACGAGCGCCGCCGAGCATCGAATGAGTAACGATGTCCTCAACCTTAATCACGATGCTGTTCAGCGGGTAGTTCTCCGCACTTCCTGCCGCCAAGACGGTCACGGGCGCGGCGATGGTTCCGAAGAGCATGATTGCCGTGAGCAATAACGCTGTCAGTTTTCGCATGATAGAAAAGCCCCTCTCAAGTATTTATTAATCTCCAAAAGAAATGCGAATGCTTGGAAAATCGGGGTTCAAATAGATCACGCCGCCCGTATCCGCGGGCGGCGCGTCGGGTTCCGATGATGGTGTAGGCGATGGAATAGGTGATGGATCGGGTGTAGAATTCGGAACGGTGCCGATCGGGTTGCCGTTCCCGTTGGTAATCGTCATGCCGCCGAAGGGGTTGTCGCTTTCGCCGCCCGACATGCTGCCGCCGCCCGGTTGCCCGCAATTGCCCGCGCATAGGGTTGAGCAGAGATAGCCGCACCAGTCGCCACAGTTGCCGCGCTCCCCGTTATTCGGGTCGGTACGCGGATCAACGTAGAGGTCGGTGCGGGTTTGCTGATAGGTATAGCTGTTCTCGCCGGGCGCGAGGTAGAGCCGCTGGACGGGATTGGTCGGAAGACTGTACCCCGGAGCGGGTTTGGTTTCGGTCAGGATGTACCAGCCGGGAAGAACGTGGGGAAGGACGATCAGACCGCATTTAGTCTTAACCGTCCCTAAGCCCACAATGCCGCCGTTTTCGCTTTCGTACTCGATCTTGTAGGTAGCGTCGCTGATACCGCGCCCGGTAAGCCCGTTCCGCTTGATGAAGATGAGCGTAGGTTTTAACAGGTTTTCAAAGACCAACTCGGTCGGTTCCCGCCACTTCAGCAAGACCTCCCTCGTGTTATTGGCGCTCAGAAGGTATTCGTCCGGCGGCGCGATTTCGGTAACGCGGTAGATTTCCTCAGAAAGAAGATACCCCGTTGCCGGGGACAGCTCGATTCTGCCGTTGGCGTCTGTCAGGAACTCGCCAATCGTTTCTCCCTCCACGCGCTGTACCCGGAACTTCACGCCCTCCAGCGGTTCGCCGGTTACGAGGTCGCGCTTGAGGATTGACAGCGTCGGGCGCGGGCGGTTGAAGAACACCAATTGCTTATTGTCGCCGCCATTCAGCAGAATCTCCTTGCGGGCGGGGTCTTTGAAATAGCCGTATGGTTCGTCTGTTTCCTGTATCGAATAGATGCCGGGGTCTAAGTCTGTCCATGTAATCACGCCGTTCGCGTCCGTTACAAGCGTCTCGCTCCACGTCTCTCCTTCGGTCTTCCAAAGACGGAAGCCCGCGCCCGCGAGAGGCTCGCCGGTTAGCTCGTCGTATTTACGGATGGTAAGCGTGGGTTTTCGGATGTTGGCGAAGCGTACCTCCACCACGGCGTCTCCTTCAAGGAAAACGTCCTTTGCCGTGTTCACAATGAGGTAGCCGTCCGGCGCAACCGTTTCCGTGACGGTGTACCATCCTTCTTCCAAATCGGACAGATGGATCTGACCGTTCCCGTCCGTCTGCCCTTCGTAGACGATCTCGCCGCCTTTCCGCGCTACGGTAAACTCGGCGTTCGGCAATGCTTCGCCGGTGGTTTCGTCGAACTTGGTGATCGTAAGCCCCGGCTTTTTCGCGTTGGTGAATACAAGCGTCTGAACCTTTCCCCATGTAAGCCGGATGTCCTTATGCTGAGGATCAAGCAGATACCCCTCCGGTGCGGCGATTTCCTCCACGGAATAGATCGCTTCGTCCAAGTCGGGGATTAAGACCGTGCCGTCCGCGCCGGTGACGTATTCCCCGACGGTGCTGCCTTCGGCATTCCATACACGAAACTTCGCGCCGGACAGGGGCTGCTTCGTTTGCGCGTCTACCTTGACGATTTCAAGCGCCGGGCGGCGGCGGTTATCGAACTTGATTTCTACCGTCTCACCGGCAGGAAGGAAAACATCCTTGCTTTCATCGCGTTTCAGATAACCGCTGGGCGCTGCTAGCTCGGTCACGGTGTACCAGCCCTCCGGCAGATCGGTGACTGTGATAATGCCGTCTTCGGGGGTTACGCCTTCGTAGACGATGGAGCCTCCTTTACGGGCAACGGAAAATTCCGCGCCCGCCAGCGGATCGCCGGTATCCTCATCCACCTTCTTCACGATTAACCCCGGCAGCTTCTTATTCTCAAAGGTGAGCGTCGGGGTGTACGACCCGGCTTCGCGGGGTATGTCGATGGTCTTGACGGGATTCGCGTCCAAGGTATACCCCGCGGGCGGTGTAACTTCGCGAACCGTAAAGCTGCCCGGTTCAAGGTCTAGGGAAATCAGACCGCTCACGGTGGTATATGTACCGATAACCTCGGTGTCGTGGACTTCGAGCCATTCCCAAACGTCGTCCCAATCCTCGCCGTCCGGGTTCGGGTCTTCGGTATCGTCTTCGTCCGGGTCTGTAAGCCGCCGTTCCCAATGGGAGTTGCGGATGATTTCAAACTCCGCGCCGTCCAAAGGGATGTTCGTGCCGTACTCGACTTTGACGATTTCCAGTTTCCCTTCCTCCAGTTCCGACGGCGGTGGGGGAGACGGAGGGGCAGGCGGTGATGTCGTTGGTTCCGGCGGGTCGGGAGGATCGTTCGGCGTGATGGAGTAGATGTGCATTCCAAGGTAGTTGATGATGGTGTCCCACGGTTGCTTGACGTCGGTCGCGCCCGTCCACGCGTCCCAGCCGAGTTCGCCGTGTTCGAGGAAGAAGGCGTTGGCGAGGGTGTTGTTAATCAATGTATATCCCGTGGATTCTCCGTGCGGTTTGAACTTCGCGGCTTCGGTGGGGGTAAAGGCGAGTTTGTTGGAGTCAATCAGGCAGTACATCACCGGCTCCGCGAGGATTTTGTACTTTCCGCTGATCAGCGTTTCGTAGGAAAGACCGCCGCCGCACCACTGCGCGATGTTCGTGAGCATCGCTTGGTTGTTGATGAAGCTCTTGATCGTCTGAGCGGACGCGGCGTTGTTCCCCATCAGCTTTGGGAGACCTGAAACGGTAATAGGTTCATATGCCTCGTTTGTAAGAGACAACGCTGCACCGTCTCGGTAAGCCATCTTTGAGGTGACGCCAAAATGCGTAACCTTGTTCCCGAAGGTAAGGGCGGTCGAGTTATCGCCCGCCAATGTACGGGTGAAGAAGTTATCGGTGGGGGAAAGGTTTGTGATGTCTACGGACACCGTGCCGTCCGCGACCTTACCCCATTGCTCCCCGGCGATCTCACGGGCAGGGTCGGACACGTCCACGACCGTGATACGCATCCCGTACCATGTGGCGGACCACAATTCGGTATAACTCCCGCCTTCGCCCGGTCCCGTTCCGCCCGTTTCCCCGTTATCGTCTAAGGGATCCGCGAGCGCTACGGTTCCAAGCAGACCGGAAAGCAAGAGCAGCGCAAGGAAAACGCTCGTAATTTTTCTCATGCTGGTGTTTACCTCCTTCGCAAAAATAAAACAGCGGCAAGACCGTATCAGACCTTGCCGCTGTGCGTTATATAATGGTTTTTACCTGTGTTTAGTTGAACGGGCCGGGTATATCTTTATCCGGGTCGTTCTCCCAGTCGTAGTAATCTTTTTGGATTACGTTCGGATCGTCCTCATCCGCGAGATACATCTTGAATCCGTTTAAGTAGGTATACCTTCTGCCGTCCTCATCGTAGAAAATTTCCTGTGCAGGAGTAGCCGCAGGCTTGGGGGAAGGCTGCACCGTCGCCGGGGGTGTCGGCTTGGGATCCGGGGACGGTTCCGGCGTAGGCGAGGGGTCGAGGGATAGACTGGGTTCCGGCGTGATGCCTGGCGTCGGTACCGGAGTGGGACTTGGTGAGGGTTCCGGCGTCTCTGGTACCATGCTCATCACGGATTCCGTTTCAGACGGCTCGGGAACCACGTCCCCGGTTTCATCGACGCCAGCCGCCGCAAGCGCATCCGCCTGCTGATCCGCCGCCGGCGTTGAATCGGCGGGTGCTATCTGAAGGGACGGAAGGATAAACAGAAACGTAACCGCGAGGGTCAGCGAGACCCCGAACACAAACGCGGCGGCGAGTTTCATGATGTTTTTCATGACCGCATACTCCTCACTGTTTTCTATATATGTATAGTAACATATGCGAAGAGATAATGCAAGTCATTTGAGTGTTTTGCGGCGCTTATTTCTAGAGTTCTATGTCTCCTTTGCAACGACGCAGTAACGCATCTCCGGCACGTCGGCAACGCAGGTGATGAGAGTCAGGATGTTCTCCGCGGACCATGAGAGCGAGGACGAATCCAACTCGTTTACCTGTGTCTTGGAAATTACCGTATACGTCCGCGTTCCGTATCGCGTCGTGTAGGTCAGCGTGTCGCCGTTTTTCAAATCCTTTACAAAGCTGAAATACGGCGCGCTGCCACGGTTATGCCCCGCCAGCGCGATGTTGCCGTCCCATGCGGAAGTGGCGGTAAAGTGTCCCGCGCCCTTCTTCATGCTCTCCGCCGTCTCGCCTTCATAAACGGTTATGGTCTTATTTACGGACGGAATATAGAGCGTCCCGATGCTTCCGTCTTCGTATGCCCACGGCAGCGTATTCGCGTTCACCGTTTCGGACGTGGGTGGGAGCAGCTCCGTATCGACGTCTGAACTGCCGGGAGCGTAGTCCTCCCCGCCGGTGGGCGGCAGCTCCTGATCCGCCGGAACGAAGCCACCGCCCGGCAGGTTGTTATGGTATGGACTGGATGGATCGGTAGGGATGTCGCCGCTGAATATGCCATACGGCGGCGGATAGTCCGCGGCGTCCTTATTGCGGCGGATGTTATCGGTCAGGGGGTCAAGGGTGATAGGTTCGTCGTAACTGGTGGGGTTACCGAAGAATGTATCCGGTCTGCTGCCGAATCCGTAATCTGCGGCGAATGCCGACATGGATGTACACAACGCTACCGCAAGGAATAAAGTAATCAGTTTTTTCATTTTCCCGATACTCCCTTTTTTGCGTTCTTCTTCATGAATACGCCGAGGACATAGTAGCCGCCGAGCGCGCCAAGCATGAGCAATACCAGAGCGGCGGGAATCAGCATGTTGAGCATATTTCCCTGTCTTTCCGCGGGCACGGCGGGCGGTTCCTCCAAAACCGCAGGCTGCTCATTGTCAGCAGGAGTTGGTGCCGCTTGCTCGATAAACTCCAGCGGTATCCGTTCGGGGACGATCTCCGAGCCGGTGAAGTATGCCGTATAGACCGTAGCCCCCTGATTGAGTTTGGATACCGTGCCTTTATACTTCGCGGTCGTGACGTAGCCTGTAACAACGGTCTTGCTGGCCGGAGCCGTGTATGTCGCTACGGCGGTGTAGCTTGCCGGGATACTGTCATAGTCCACCGTCTCGGCGGTCTGCGCCGTCCAGTCCACCGAAGCGAGGATGTACGTTCTGCTTCCCTCCGTAACGGTTTTCGGAACGAGCGACGTATCGTTGGCGGACAGATGCGGATACTCCCGCTTAATACTCGCGGTATAACTGGATTTCTTTGTTCCCGCCGTTTCCACCGTAATGCCGGACACATCCAGCGTCAGGACGCCGAAGTAACCATCCCCGGTTTTAATCTCCTTTGTCGGGGAAAGCAGAGGCAGAATCGCCTCCATCTCCTTCGTGTCCGTGTTCACGGTTACGATCTCGGTATGCTCGCGGGAATCGGCGGTTGCCGTTTCCTTTTTCGTGATGTCGGTTAGAGAATACCTCCAACCATCCCGCTCGAAGGACTCGCGGGGAATGTCGGCGGGATCGTCCCCCTCGCCAAGCTCATAGGTTTTCACGATCCGCCGGATGCCGTCCTCCTCCGTCTCGCTCACGTCAGTGGGGTAGAGTTTCGGTATGACTGAAGGGTTATCGGCTGATGGTTCATCATCTTCCGAATTATCCATTGTCAATTGTCCATAATCAATTGTTTCGTCCCCCGGCATCACAACGGTTATCGTCACATGGGACGCGGGATCGCCTTCCGCCGCCAGCGTGTACACCGGCGACAGGAACAGCAGTATCAGCAGTATGATGAAGCGTTTCACTGTTCGTCGCCCTCCTCTCCAATATCCTCATAATCGGGTTCCTCTTCATAATCATCGTCTTCTCCTTGCGCCATCTTCTTCGGGCGGACGATTTTAAAATAGTATCCGGCGCCGCCCACAATAACCGCCGCAAGCAAAACAAAGATGAGCGTTCCGCCACCGCCTGCGCCCCCGCTCTCCTTTGGTGCGGGTTCCGGCGACGCCGGCGGAGCGGACGGTTCGGGAGAGGGGACGCCGCTCACGGTAATGCCGTCTCCGGGTTTCGCCAGAGACTCCAGATCATTTTCGGTCACGGCGTTCAACAGATACACGTTATCCGTGTTCCGCTGTCTGTCTACAACCAAGTAAAACACGTTGCCGTCCGCGGTTTCCACGCTGAAAAACTCCTTGCCGTCCCCCTCCGTAGCATTGTCCACCACCGTACCGGAACCGTCCGGCGTTAGGGGCGTTGTGCCGTCCGGGATGATGGATTCGCTCTGAGACGGCGGAGCGGAAGATACCGGGGCATCCGGCGCTTCGGGATCGTAAAACGGATTCTTGAACTGAATCGTATTGGACAGGTTTCCGTCCTTGTCCGCCGCCTGCACCGACACAAACTCGCTGTTGCCCGCGTAGTCACTGAGCGGCAGCTCCAGCGTCTGGTTGATGCCGGTTTGTTCGTCCGTTACCTCGATGTGTAATGTATCGCCCGTGAGCCAGACCGCGTCTACGGTCAAGGGTTCGGCGGCATACGCCGGAACCGAAAAAAGCAGCGCGCCCATCATCAGCATGAGCGCGGTAAGGGTATATAAAAACTTAGTTATCTTCACTATCAGTGTCCTCCTGTGTCCGGCCAAACGGCCGGTTATTCTTGATAGACGCGAGGAACGCAGAAAGCTCGCCGGGCGCGACGTTGGCCGAGCGAACGACGCGGACGATTTCGGTGTTTTCCATACTCGTCTTCTCGCGTTCCAACGCCGGAAGCAGCGCCTGAAGCTCGGCGATCCTTGCCTTTGCCCGCTCGATTTCCTCGGCTTTCTTGATGATTTTCGGGTTCATAAAACCTCCTATTGATTAATCGGTATGTACGTTCCGTTTACTGCGGAAAAGTAGGCTGGGTTCAAATAGACGCCGTCTTTAAGAACCTCGAAGTGCAGATGCGGTCCCGTGCTGCTGCCGGTATTCCCGGATTTCGCGATGACGTCCCCAAACGAGACGCTCTGCCCGTCCTCCGCGACGACACTGTCCAAATGCCCGTACTTGGTAACGAGTCCGTTTTCGCCGGTCAGGGTAACATAGATGCCGTAACCTCCGGGATCGTTGCCGACAGAAACGACGCCGTTGTGCGCGGCGAGGATATCCGTGCCAACGGGAATAGCGATGTCAATACCCATATGGCAATCCTTCGCGCCGCTGATCGGGTGGACGCGGTAGCCGTAATAGCTTGAGATGTTCGGCAGCCAGTCGAACGCGAGAGGGCTTCCGGCATACTGCCGGTTCCCCTTGCTCTGCAGGAGCGCTTCATACTGCAGCTTCTGTTCATCCGATAGGGCAATCACATCGGCGAATGGTTTGGAGTTAAGCGTAACGGTGAGGATATGCCAGTCATAGGGTTCGTAATCGCCGTCCGCGTTCCGGTCGTTCGGATCTCGGTAGCGGGTTTCAACAGACGGCGTGAAGGTTAGCTGATACTGCTCGCGAAACAGCTCCCGTAGGGCGGCTTCCACGCCGGGGTAGGTGAAGTCTTGGTATACGGCGGTCAGGTACGCCATCAGTTCGTATGGGTCATGACCGATTGCGCCTAATTGATAGCGGTGTTCATCGTAGCCGGGGTAATCATTCTCGGCGCTGTTGATCTGGAGTCGCAAATCCGTTTCCCATTCGGTATAATAAAGCTCGGCATCGTTGATGTCAACGTCTTCGGCGAGGTAGCTCGTTCCCGCGACCGCCGCGCTTATGCCGGACGCCATATCGGAGCATGAAGTAAACAACCCCGCGATCATCGCGACCAACAGAGCCAGTAATCCGATAATCAGGAACAGCAGCGGATGCCGCGCGACAAAACGCGCGGTTGCCGTAACCGTCTTTTCTGTGACATTCGCGGCATTTTTGATCCGCGTCCCGGTCTTCTTTGCCTCCCGCGCCGCCTTCGCGTATTTCTTCTTGATCCTCCGCTTCTGCGCCATGCGGGAGAAAAGGTTGCTTCTGAGTTTGGGGTTGTCACTGAATGCTTTTTGGTAGGATACTTTGGCGTTAAGCTTCGCCGTTCGCCGTCCGAGCTTCTCCACCCGGCGGTAGGGCGCGGATTTCCACAGGCGCAAAAAACCCCGAAGCCCACTCTCGGCAAGAATCTCCGCCTTATGCGCCGCCTGTAACCCGACGTTTTCATGCTCGGCCTGATAGATTTTTCTGTGACCGAACGCGATAACATTGTTAATCCCAATCTTCACGGGGCGGGTGATAAGCGGCCCCGCCATATGCGCGCGGCGGCTCTTAACTTCGCCTTCGAATACGGGCCTTCGTTTAGGCTTGCCGCTTTTTTCGTCTGCGGCACGCCGGATCTTTGGCCGTCGCTTTTGGGGCAGCTTTCTCTCCGCGGCGGCCAGTTTCTCCGCCGAGCGCCCGGCTTTTCGCTGTATCTTCGCCAGTCTCTTATTACCGGCGATGGGTGGCGGCTTATCGGGCTTCGCCGTGTTAATGGTAGATTCGTTTTCGGAAAAACGCAGTTTGCCGGGCTTGGCGGCATCGCCCCGTTGATAAGCGTCGCTCTGATGGTTCCGCTTCTCAACACTCCCCGGCGACGCCGGTACGGAGCGCGTATCCGTTAATTCTGTAGTTTTACCCTCCAACCGCGGTGCTACCGATGACGCGATACTTACCTCGCCGGCGGAAGTCGGCAGGTTGCGTTTCGGCATCTTCTTCGGGGAAGCGGGCGGCTCGCTGACGTGGCGGAGCCGTTCCGGACGATTCGGCGCGGTATACGCATCAGTCTGCGGCGGATCGGGTTGTTCCGAGATAAGCGATTCCATTGCCGCATCCGCTTTGTGTGCGGCGGTTGGTGACTCGAACCGATTCGCGCTGTCCGTTGTAGGTTGCGTGACGTTCTGTTGGGCTGACGTTTCGGGATACGCGGTTGGCTGTTCGGATATGGTACCGTTCCGCGGCTCCGCGCGCGTCGGTTCAACAGGATGCGTAGCTTGTTCCGTAAAGCGCCGCGTCTGCTTCAGACGGGAGCTCGTATCCCGGTTTGGAGCGTCTCGGGGCTGGGCGCGTCCCGGCAGAGACTCCCGCCGATTCTCCCGGAGGTTAAGATCGCCGGGGGTTCCGGCTTTCGCGGCGTCCGACGCTGATTTCCTAGCGGGCTGTTTCCGCGGGCGTGCGGAATGATCCCGGTTCAATGAATGATCACCTCAGCAATCCTTTTGTCTGTTCGGACACTCTATCTCAGCGCGCATGACTATGAAGACGCCGCGGATTCTGGGCGGGTATTCAGCAGAGCGTAGAGTTCGGTATCCTTCGGGAAGCGGTCCGTAAACGGAATGATCACATCTCCGTAAAATAAAAGACCCTCTCCGGCATTGGAGTGGGTCACGTAAGAGAGCTGATGCGGCGATATACCGAGCTGCTTCGCGAGGATCTGCCGGTCGCCGGCGGCTTGGTTCAGCATATAGATGAAGTCGCTGTTTTCCATGATGTTCTCTATCTCGCGGGAAGCCAGCAAGTCTTTGACGTTCTGCGTAAGACCACTAGGGATACCGCCCCACTTACGAAAACGCTTCCATATCTCCACCGTATACGCCGCGGTCTGTTCCTCTTTCAATAAAAGGTGCATCTCGTCTATATAGAACCACGTTGTCTTTTTCGCCGCCCGGTTGATTGTAACCCGGTTCCAAACCGCATCCTGAAGGATCAGCATGGCGATCTTTTTTAACCCCTTGCCGAGTTCTTTGATATCGAAGCAGACAAGGCGGTTGTTCACGTCGACGTTGGTACGGTGATTGAACACGTTCAGCGAGCCGGTGACGTAAATCTCTAACGCGGTGGCAAGATGCTGAGCCTCCGGCTCCGCCTGTGAACGCAGAAGATTGTACAAATCCTCCAGCACCGGCATCCGGGCGGGATCGGGATTGATCAGGTAATCCCGGTAAACCAACCGCACGCAGCGGTCTATGATCGTCTTCTCCACCGGAGCGAGTCCGTCTTTACCGCCCACGATTAGCTCGCACAGAGACAGAATGAAGTCGGACTTCAGCGTCAGGGGGTCTTCGTCGTCCGCGTAATCGGGATTGATGTCCATCGGGTTTACGTATTGCGCGGATACCGGCGACAGCTTAATCACCTGACCGCCAAGTCTGTTCACGATTGGAAAATATTCCCCTTCTGGATCCGAGATAATGATATCATCGTTTGTCATGAGGAAAACGTTAACGATTTCGCGCTTGGCGCTGAACGATTTCCCGCTTCCGGGCGTACCGAGGAACAGACCGTTCGGCGCCTTCAGGCGTTTACGGTCCGCCATGATTAAGTTATTGGAAAGAGCGTTAAGCCCGTAGTAAAGCGCCTCGCCGTCCATAAATAACTCGCATGTCGTGAACGGCACGAAGATCGCGGTGGAGGATGTCGTAAGACCGCGTTGTATCTCAATCTGATTCACACCGAGCGCGAGAGAGGACAGGAATCCCTGCTCCTGCTGCCAGTCCAGCCGCTTTAAGGCGCAGTTATACTTCTGCGCCACACCCGCCGCGGCAAAGACGTCGTCCTCCAGTTTCTGCTTTTTCGCCGATGTATTCGTTACCAGCACGGTGGCGAGGAACATCCGCTCGTTGCGGGATTGGAGATCGTTCAGGAGCGTCTGCGCTTCCTTGCCGTAGGTAATGAGATCCGGCGGCAACACATCCATATCGTAGCCGGAGCGGACGGCTTTCTTCTGTTCCTCTATCCGCATTTTGTCCAAATCGGTGAGTTTACGCTTGATCGTCTTAATCGCCTCGGTCTGGTCGATGCTTCGTATATGCATATTAACCGTGATGGCGGTATTCAAATCGAGGAAATCGGCCAGCAGGCGGTCTGTTAGCTCCGGCGCCATGATCTGCAGGAAGCTAACCGCGCCGATCTGCGTCCCAACCCGGAAGGTTCGCCCGTCCCGGAAATCAAACGAGGTGGGCGCGATATAGTCTTTTGTGGACAGACCCGACCGGGGCAGGTCGTTCCAGTGGAAACGCAGCTTATCCGAACCGTCCGGGTGGAGCTGCCCGTGCAGTACCGCGAGTCGCTCGGTTCCGTCCAGCGGACGCGCCGCCACGCCGAGCGCCTTGAAGTTGTTGAGGACATCGATCTCGATCCGCTCAAGCCGAGGCTTCGCCTCTTTCAACGACGCGGCTTCAATCCCGAAGGTGATGTATTTCGTCTTGATAAGACCGTTGTTGCCGCGCGCAAGTTGGTTCTTCAGCATATCGGCATACTCGCGGCGGATGCCGCGGAACGCGTCGTCTTTATCCGGGATGTCGATGGATTGCTGGAACTCCTTGATATCCACGCGCCGGTTGATAAAGGTGAGCTGTACGGTGATGGAGGAATCGAAATAGTTGAGGAAGTCGCAGTACGATTCAAAGATGGCGCTCTTGTCCTCGTTCTGCGCCAATTGGTAGTTGATATCCGTGAACATCACCGTTTTCGTATACAGTCTGCTGTTTACGCGGCAGATGCCGTCCCGGTAGATTTCCCGGTAGGGAAGCGTCTGCTGCGCGGTCTTCGGCGCGTCCGCCCGCCCGAACGCGCGCGTCTTTATCACGGCGCCGATACCGCCCTTGACCGGCGGCGTTGTCTTTTGCCCGGTGCCGCGCACAGGTTGGGGGTCATCGTCTCTTCGGTTTTTTGCCTGACGTATGTTTACTCGCAGCCGGCGCTCCTGCCGCTTTCGCTTGTTTTGCAACGCGTTTGCCCTCCTCAGCTAAATTTTTGTTGTGGCATGTTGAAAATTGCCCGCTCCGGCTTGCGACACCGCGCCAAAGGCGCCTGCTCGCAAGCGCTTCGCTCGTTCGCCTTTCAGGCGAACAAGTAATTTTCAACACTTCGATATAAATATTCACCGTTCGGTATGGGCGTACACCCGGCCAGAGCTTTGCGCGGATATAGTTGCGGATGACCTTCTCCGCGGACAACCCGTCTTTTTCGTACATCGCCATGAAGAAAAAAGGCAGCATCAGCCCGATCATGAGGAATACCGCGCCGCTTCCGCCGATAGCTCCCCGCGTGAGCAGATAGGCGGGTACCCCAATCACGGCGGCGAGTGAGAAGCAGAGCAACTGACGCTTTGTGAGGTTCAACGCCACCTTCGTCTTGATTTTGGTCAGGTCTTTCGGCACAGGTACGTAGGCCATTTATGCCGCCTCCTCTCCGCCATAAACTGTGGCGGACTCTCTAGAATCAACGGGGTTGTAATCGGGATCCATCCGCTCCGCGATCCCCAAGAGGATATACGCCACGCACGGTACCGCGACAGAGTTCCCCAGCATCTGATAACGCCGGGAATCGCTGATTTCTTTCCCGTTTTGCTCGTAGCGCGTCCAGCCGTCCGGGTAACCTTGAAGCCGCTCGCATTCGGTGGGCGTTAGACGACGCACGATGTATCCGGCGCGGACGGGGTTTTGGAAATGGAGCGAATACCCCGGCTTATCTTTGGCTTGCAGAGTTCCGGAAATATCGCCGATTTCTGTACAGTTGCGGCAGTCTACCGCCGCAACCGCCGGGGTGTCCGTTGCGGTGAGAGCGAAACTAATGTTTTCCTTTACGCCGTCTCCGCGAGGCCCGTTGTGTTCCATACGACCGATCATGTTGCCTTGCAGAGCGTAAGCCGCCACAGCGTGTCGGTCTCCCGCCGTGACGGTGGGTGCGGGATCGCCGGGTTTTCCGACGCCGAGTCCGTTGCCGGCGCCGCCGCCAATATACCGCGTCGCTTTGTCTTGGATGGGGATAACGCCGCCGTCCGGTACAACGACGCATAATTCCGTCTCGCTCGCGAGTCCCGCAGTGCGCGACAGTCCGGCGCCGGACGCGACAAGCGTACCGCAGATGGCGGGATGCGCGACAACCGGCGCGTTACGCCTGGTGGCGTTGCCGTTAGTGTTCAGCGTATAAGCGGCTTCCGTTGCCGTGTTTACCTCGCCGTTTCCGTTCTGATGTACGCCCAGCGTAGTAAACACCAATCCGGCAGGATTGCGCCCGCCGCCGCCGTCCGCGCCGGCCAGCGTAGGCGACAGACCGTCCTCCGTGAACACCCGCGTCTGCTGCGCATCCCACGGCGTCAGGCAGTTTGCGCTTGCGCCTCCAGCGCCTCTTTCAGCATCGGAGGCAAATCTTTGCCCCTGCGCTCCGCGCGCCGTAAAATACCCAAACAGGCTTTTGGGGACAAATAATATTTCGCCGGCGCATCCGCCTCCAAAATCGCAGACAAGAAAGATTCGTCTGCGTCGCTGTGGCACTCCGAAATATTGGGCGTTGTACACGCACCAAGCGACAGAAGCTCCGAAGCCTCGCACCATACCGGCGTTTGCCCATTTCCCGGATATAGGCATTGGAATTTTGGTTTTTGCGAACGATTCAAGCACCGCTTGAAAGTCACTTCCGGCAGGCTTCCCGCTGGACAGCGCGCCGGGGACGTTCTCCCATACGGCATACCTTGGGTAGATTCCATCTGTGGCAATCCTCATTTCATCGATGATTCTGATGGCCTCCGCGAACAGGCCGGAACGCTCGCCGTTCAGACCGGCGCGTTTCCCGGCGACGCTGAGATCCTGACACGGGCTGCCGAACGTGATGATATCCACCGGCGGCAGCTCGTCCCCGCGGAGCATGGTGATATCGCCGAAATGCTTCATTTCCGGCAGATGCCGCCTCGTAACCGAGACAGCCTGCGGCAGTATTTCGCTCGCCCATAACGGCTGTATCCCGAAAAAAACAGCGGCATAGGGGAATCCCCCTATGCCGTCGAATAAGCTGCCGAGCGTCGCTATGTGGTTTTTGGTTCTCACTTTCAACCTCCTATTATTCCGGGTATATGTCGAAAACGCTTAATGCTCCGGGTCTGTTTTATTCTTGTTCTTCGGCGTCCTTCCGGCTTCCGGCGTGGCTTGCCCCTTCGCCGCAGTCGCCGCGTCCCGCAGTTTCTGTACGGTGGATTCCTTCTGCGCCGCCATCGCGTCCAGCGCAAGGGCGAACTCGGCAAGTACCGCGTCTTTGATAACATCGCGCCCGCCTTTCACGATAGGATGAACCAAATCCTTATACTCGCCTTTGGCGTCCCGTGTCTGCGGCATGGATACGAATAGCCCGTTCTTCCCCTCGATGATGCTGATGCCGTGTACGCCGAATACGCCTTCAATTGTAATGCTGGCGAAGCCCTTTGTTCGTCCTTTCGGTTCCGCGATCGGATGAGCGCGTACCTCGCAGTTCAAAACGCCCGTAACCTCGCCGGTTTCCGCGTTCGTTTTATTGATCGTGAAATTTCCCATTGGAAATGACCTCCTGCTTATATTGAGTTATGGTTGCCTCGAAAACAAGTGAGTTTTCGAGTGCCCGGTTAATGCGCGGAAAACAGGCTCTTGGATAAGCTGCCTGTTTTGAACAGCGCGAAGCAGAGCAGCACCGTGTAACCCACCGCGCCCCATAGAGCGCCGTGGACATTACTCGCCGAAGGGATGCTCTGCACCAATACCGCGTAGACCGCCACGCAGATCATGATCAGGAATCCTTGAAATGCTAGCGCGAACAAAGATTTTAGATAGTTATTGCCGATCTGACCCCATTCCCGGTTCGCCATCGTAGACAGGGGTATCGGTGCGACCGATACGGTGATGTATATCTCAATCATCCGCCCGTATACGATGATCATAATGCAGATCGACATGACAGACAGACTTAAGCCGATCACCCATGATTCCAGCCAAAGTCCAATCAGTTCCCACATGCCCATCTCCTGAAGCATCGCCTCAAGATCGGCGAGCGCGGCGTTGGCTCCCACAGCTAGGTTGCCGGATATTATGCCCGCGCTTTGATTCACCGCTTGCTGCGCCAGACCGAATACACCCATCACTAGATTGAAGGTATTCGAAAGGATGTAAACGGCGCAGAAGGTTTTCACGATCCATTTGTAAATCGCGTATGTCTCGAATTCGTGCATATTGTTCCGCTCGATGATAAGCTGGATCAATTCGTAACACAGGACGAAGGTAAGGATCATTCCCGCTATCGGGATGACGGCGGATTCGGACAGGGTTTTGATCATGGAGTATACTCTGGAATTCCAGCCCTCTGGGGTTTGTCCCACGTTCGCCGCGATGTTGCCCACTTCCGTGTTAATCATTGCGTACATATTCGTGAAGTTGCCCATGATCGAATCGATCAGTCCCTGCTTGATCCAGTCGGTTAGCCAGCCAAACAGCCAATCCATAGTTTAGCCGAAAAGATCGGACAGCAGCGGTACCAGCACCATCCCGATCAATGCCACACCGCCGCCGGTCATGAGCTGCTTTATCCCTTGAGATTTCGCGCCGGGGTTATCGTTCCCATACCCTTCCAGTAGGTTGATTCCTCCCCATACCGCGAGGCCGGCGCCAAGCGCGACCACGAGTGTTTGCAGGGTTCCGATTGCTTCAGTGAAAAATGCCAATGCGATTGCTCCCTTCTATATAATGGATTTTGTAAGCACAAAAAACCGCCATAACCCTTGCGATTCGGCACTCGGGCGGTGAAATAGTTCTATGCGGTAAACGCGTCAGGCGGAGGCGCTTCCTCCAGTTCAACGTCAATCACTTTGAATTGATCGTCCGGCTTCACCTCCAGTTTGGTATTGAGGTATTTCTCAATGTCGAAAGCGTTGCGTTTGTTGTAATCGGAAAGCAGCTTATACAGCGGATGAGCCGTGATGTCGTACTTTTTACTGAGGAACGGTCTCACACCGCGAAGCTGCAGTATACACATCCCTCCGTCCATGACGGCGAGCTCATCTACGGTCATCAATTCCTTTCCGAGTTTTTGATAGTTCTTCCCGTAGGAAGGGCTGTTGCCTTTGGTCTCGCTGGTGTTGTAAGCGTATATGGTCTCTTTGCCCATCATCTTGGACCATTCCTCAAGCGTCGCTTTCTCTTTACCGCCGAGGAAAATGGCCGTGTCACAGTTAC
The DNA here is from genome assembly GCA_031271325.1 of Oscillospiraceae bacterium. Lineage (GTDB taxonomy): Bacteria > Bacillota > Clostridia > Oscillospirales > UBA929 > UBA929. Next base: position 861 of record JAISVY010000074.1, on the reverse strand, counting down.
CCGCGATGGTATCGGCGCTGTCCTTATACAGAGCCTTCAATTGTGATCGCGCCTGCAGAATCAGGCAGGCGGAGATCTCGCGGGAGCGGATGGTCGCCATCAGTTTTTCAAGGTTTGGAATCTGCCCGATATTCGCCGCTTCGTCGATCAGACAGCGGACGTGGAAAGGAAGCCGCCCGCCGTAAGTATCGTCCGCCTTCTCGCAAAGCAGGTTGAATAATTGCGTATACGCCATTGATACGAGGAAATTAAAAGACGAGTCCGTATCCGAGATGATGAAAAACAACGCGGTCTTCTCATCTCCCACGGTATCCAGCTCCAATTCATCGTACATGGTAATCTCGCGTATCTCGGCAATATCGAAAGCGGCGAGTCTCGCGCCGCAGGAAATGAGGATACTTTTTGCCGTTTTGCCCGCCGCGAGCTTGTACTTCTTATATTGCCGGACGGCGAAGTGTTCCGGGTCTTTCTCCGCCAGTCCATTGAACATCATGTCAACGCTGTTTTCAAAATCCTCCTCATCCTCTCGAACCTCCATCGCGCCGATCATCTCGGCAAGGGTTGAGAAATTCTGTTCGCTGTCCGGGGACTCATAGTGCAGATAGGCGATCAAAGCCGTATAGAGTAAGGTCTCGCTTTTCTCCCAGAACGGATCCCCGCCTTTCTGCTCTCCCTTGGTATTGGAAATCAGCGTCGTAACCAGTTTCAAGATATCCTTTTCCGAATGGATATAAGCGAACGTGTTGTTTTGTCAAGGGAGCAAAAGGATTTCCCGAATAAACGAGTTTATTTCAGCAAGCAAAGGTTTCTGCAACACGCCATTTTCTACCATATGTGATGAAAGATACTGGTTGCAAAATT